>JAIMAR010000109.1 GCA_023511855.1 Bryobacteraceae bacterium | reverse complement strand
GAGGCCTCCCAATTTATACAAAACAAAGAGGCAACCGAAACCAGCAAGCAGTCGAGCAAGGAGCCGAAAAGCAGCAAGAACAGCCCCGAAGAACCAACCAACCAGCAAACACAACCAACAATCCCCACCATACCGCTGAGGTGGCTCCCACTCCACGCTCCAACTCTGCCCGCCAGTCGTGTAGCTCTCGTGCACGCGCCAGTTCCCTCACTTTGTATATCTCCCTGCGTACTCTGAGGCCGTCCCTGAACCTCTCGCGGTTTGGCCTGTTAAATCCGCGTTAAGTTCATTTTGCGCCGATTTAACCCTTCGCCTCTTCCTTTTCCCTCGCCAATGACCTACACAAGAAATAGCGAGGAACAAGATCATGTCACACCAGGCGCAACGCCTCCTGCTGCCGCTGGCCGTGCTGGGCATCGCCGTCACCGCGGGGCTTGCCCAGCGTCCTGGCGGCTTCCGCGGCTGGGCCCGCGAATTCGTCGAACGTTGGGCCGTTCATCTCTCCCTGACCGAGTCTCAAAAGCAGCAGGCGATCACCATTTACAAGAACCTTGAAGAAGAAACCCGTCCGCTGGAACGTAAGATCATGGAGCAGCGCCTGGCTCTCCGGGAAGCGGTGAAACACGGCGCGCCCGATTGGCAGATTGACCAGATCGCCGGCGCGCTGGGCGCATTGACAGGCCAAGTCGTGGCTTTGGAGACCAAGGCCGACGCCAAGTTCTATTCGCTGCTTACCCCTGAACAGCGCGAAAAGTGGGCCATGCCATTTGGTGGCCGGGGTGGACCAGGCGGTTGGCCGCCTAAGAGCCCCCCAAGTCCCTAAGAGGAGATATCTGCCATGACTGCGCCTGTACCCATACCGGAACACATTCCACTGCTTGGGGCTGATGTCGTGGATCGCGCCCGCGCGGGCGACTCCGCAGCCTTCGCCCAAATCGTCCAGGCTTACCGTAGACGGGTTTTCGCCGCCGTGGCCCGCCTCATTGGGCAGCAAGAAGACGTTGAGGACGTCGCCCAGGAGATCTTTGTCCGCCTGTATCATTCGCTGCGGCAGTTGCGCTCCCCGGAGCTGTTTGAAGCCTGGCTCGGCCGCATCACCGCCAATGCCGCCTGCGATTACCTCCGCCGCAAGAAGCGCTCCCACGAGGTTCGCCTCTCCGACCTGGCTGAAGAGCAAGCCGAACAAGCCTTCCGTAGCGCTTCGGTGCGCAACGGGGCCGAGGACCGCCACCGCGCCCGTCTTAAGGAACAGGTGGAAGCTCTGCTCAGTTTGATTCCCGTGCGCGACCGTGTCCTGCTGGTTCTCAAAGAGGTCGAGGGTTTGTCCCTGAAGGAACTCGAGGGCATCTACGGCGTCGACTCCAATGTCTTGAAGCGCCGTCTGTTCCGCGCCCGCCAGCGCACTCTGAAGGCGGTGCAGGCCAACGCTGCCCGCCAGGCCGGCTCCGCTCACCATTTCCCCTGGGCGCATAGCCAGATCTCGCAATAGCGCACCGCCTGGACAGCAGGCGTGTTTAGAATGGGCCCCGCCGGGGGAATAGCAGTGGCCCCTGCTGTGCCCAAAGCGAGTGCCTGCCCGCAGCCGAACCACCGCTAAAGGTGCCTTGTCTGGGACGGTCCCGGACGTCGAAACAAGAGGAGAACATGTCCGATAGGACCGTCCGTGACTTGTCTCGAACCTCAACCGGCATTACAGTGGATGGTGTCTAGGTGTGCTTTTTGCACCATGTACGAGACTTTTGTGCCGGTTGACCCGCCGGGCTGAAAAGAGGAAACCCGGCGCCACGTATCAAAGGGACAGCAGCAATTCGGCGCAGATGGATTCAAAGTGAGGACAAGAAGTCTATGACCTTTACGAGAAGAGAGTTGGGAAGAATCGCGCTCGCAAGCATCCCTGCGGGCCAGTTGTTGGCCGCCGCCAAGCCGAATTCGATCTTTGGTGGAGTTCGAATCGGCGTCATTACCTATAGCTTCCGGGCGCTTCCTGGAAGCGCTGAGCAGACCCTGAACTATTGCCTGGAGTGCGGCATCAGCGGCGTGGAGATGATGAGTAATGTGGCGGAAAGTTACGCTGGCGCGCCGCTGCCCGCCGGACGCGGTGGGTTCGGCCAGCCGCCGGCCAGGGCCGGAGTTGCCGGATCTCAAGCCGGTCCCGGCCAGCCTCCCCCTGGGGGCGCGGCGGGCGGAGCACAGGGCAGAGGGGGGCGTGCGCCCTTGACGCCGGAGCAGCAGGAGGCGCAACGCAAAGCGGCCGAGGCCCTGCGGGACTGGCGGTTATCGGTTTCGATGGACAAATACAAGGCGCTGCGCAAGATGTATGAGAACGCGGGAGTGCAGATTTACGCCTTCAAGCTGCCGCCTACGATGCAGATGTCGGACGACGAGTACAGCTACATTTGGAACGTCGCCGAGGCGTTGGGCGCGGATCATGTGACCATGGAGCTGCCCACCGATGATGCTCTGCTGAAGCGCGTAGCGGATTTCGCGGCCCGGCGCAAGCTGAGGATCGCGTTCCATACCCATGGCCAGGGCGGAGAGTCCGGGTTCGAGAGAGCCTTAGCCGCCTCCAAATACACGGCGTTGAACTTTGATGTGGGGCATTTCTACGGCGTCAACGGGGTGTCTCCGGTTCCGGTGATGGTGAAATACCATGACCGGATCGCCAGCCTGCACCTCAAGGACCGCAAAGGCCCCTCGAGCAGCGGCGAAGGCCGCGGCGGTCCCGGCGGTGGAGGGCCGAACATGCCGTGGGGACAGGGCGAGACCCCGCTGGTCGAGGTGCTGCAAACCATGAAGAAGAATAAGTACCGCTTCTGGGCCAGCATCGAGTACGAATACCAGACCCCGGAAGGTTCCGACGTCTTGACCGAGATCAAGAAGTGCGTCGAGTTCTGCCGAAAGGCCCTGACTTGAGGATGTGTGGCTCCAGCGGCTGATCCCAAAGCGCAAACGCTTCACCCAGACAAGCCCCGGGGTGCGCCGCTGGACGGCTCAAATGTGAAGAATGCCCGCTGTCCCGGCCCAGCCCCCGACTAGCCCGACTTTCGCAGTTCGTGGCGTTCGTGATATCTAAGTCTTTCAGAATCACTGAGCGCACCGGCTAGGTCTTCACCACAAACGGGCTATCCCGCTGGGGCCGCGTCCAACTGCGAGTTCTTGATGCGTGGTGGAGGCTGCGAGGGAAGCGTGATGCGGATCTGATCCAGCAGTGCCTGGACGTCCGGTTCCGGCTGCGTGTGGCGCGGCAGCACCAGCCAGCGCCCGTCGAGCATGGGAATCCAAACTTCGACCATTTGGATGGTTGCGAGCTTTTCGAAGACCGCCGCGGGCGTCAGACCGGGCGCATGAATCATGAGCCGGTTCTTGAGCGTGACCTGAAGACAGTAAGCCAGGAACGCGATCAGCACATGGGCGTCGGCCCGGTGTTCGAGCTGATGGTAGATGGGCCGGATGCCCAGTTCGCTTTTCAGGGAGCGAAACACGCTCTCGATCTGCGTCAACTGTACGTACCGGGTCCACAGCACCGCTGGATCTTCGTCGACGAGGTTGCTGCGCAGCAGATAGTGGCCGTCGCGCTGTTCGGCGGCTTTGAGTTTCGCCTTGTCGGTATGAAACGTGAAGGTCGCGCGCGTGACCTCTTCGCCCTTTTCCGGCAGCCGGATCTTGACAAACCCGAAGGCGCGGCCGGCTTCCTTTTTCGCCGCTCCGATGCGCAGCAGCAGCTGATCGCGGTGCGGCAGCCTCCGGCGTATGGCACGCAGCTTGCGAAGCAGACGCACCAGCCGTTTGCGGCGCATGGCGATCTCCTTCGCCTGGCGGCCGCTGCTCTTGGCCAGTACGTAGAGTTCCCCCTCGTGCTCGTACAGCTTCACCTCGACCGAATCCCGCACTTTGTGCCACGGCAGATCGAGCCATTTCTTTTCGTGCTGGCTGATCCGGCCCTTGGGCGTGCCTACCAGGTAAAACGTCTGCCGCTCCGGCGCGCGCATCTCTTCGAGCACCGCCTCGCTGGGAATGCCGCGATCCATCACCCACACCCGGCGCGCCTTGCCGTACGTGGTCTCGATCTTGTTCAGAAACGCCCGCAGCGTGGTGCAGTCCGCCGTGTTGCCGTTCATGACTTCATAGGCCAGCGGGAATCCGTCGGGTGTGACGACCAGCGCAATCACCAACTGCAAGCAGTCCGGCCTTCCGTCCCGACTGTAACCACGCCGGGCCTTGGGATTCTGTTCCATCTCCCCTTCGAAGTACGTGCTCGTCAGATCGTACAGCAGCACTTCGAAATCAGCGGCGAACAGATCCGCCCATTTCTGCTTCAGGAAAACGAACAGCTCTTGCTTGTGCTCCAGCACCCGATCCAGGCAGCGGTACAGCCGGTCCTTGTCCGCCACCGCAAAGCTGGTCTGAAGCAACTGGTCCATGGCCGAGCCCACGTACCATTGGCGGTGCACATGGAACTCGCTGCCCGGATCCAGCAATCGGTTCACCACCAACAGCCGCAGCACCTTCTCCCAACTCACCGCTTCGCGGCCCTCCGGCAGACGATGCTGCCAGAACTCATCCAACGCCAGTTGCTGCCAGAGCTCGCAGGCCAGCCAGCAACTGCCGAAGACGCGCGGCCGCCGCAGTTCGAGGCCGCTCAGCCGCACCTGGACGCTCTCCAACGCATCGTTGGGCAGTTCCCGGTCGTCCGGAAACAGACTCATCGCGGTGTAGCGTTGCTCGGCTTCGTCGAACACATCCAGCGTCTTGCGCCACGCCGCTTGTTGCTGATCGTTGATCTCACCCAAATACAAAACCGTGCGCTGCACCGTCTTGCCGCCCGGCAGCCGGCGATTCTCCACGATGCTGAAGTAGCGGTGGTCCTTGCCATCCTTCCGGCGATTCGTGCTGCGCAGAAACATACGTCAGCAGCAGAATGCCACATGCGGCACCCGGCGGAAAAGAGGCTAGGTCTTCACCCAGCCTTGATTCAGGTCGCCGGTGTTGACAGCGCTGGGAATTCTCTCCCGCCCGGCCGGAAAAGCCGGTTTAGCTGCGAAAGTCAGGCTAGAGGACTGCTGTTCTGAGTCCTTACGGCTGCAAGAAAGCGGCTGTCGGCGCCAGGCGCCGACAGCCGCGAATCGTTCCTCAAGACACATCGTCAGAACTCAAACCGCAGGGAGAACGACATCTGCCTGGGAGGACGCGCCGAGGTGTAACGTCCGAAGTTGGGGTCGGTCTGCTGCCGCGTGGTGACGTTGAATTCCGCCGTCGTGTCCACGCCGCTGAACTGTGTATGGTTGAAGATGTTATACATCTCAGCCCGGAAGCGCAGGGAGTACCGGTCGCCCAAACCCGTTGGAATGGTTTTGCTGAAGGTCATGTCCCAGTTGTTGATCCCCGGGCCGAGCAGGATGTTGTAACCCGCGTTTCCAAAGCACGAGATGCTCTTGTTCTCCCAACTGCAAGGGATCGGCGGCATAAACATCTCGGTCTTGAAGGTGCGGAAGAAAGTCCGCTCGCTCTTGGAAAGCGTCGGGTTCCCCAGCACCACCAGGCGGGGATCGTCCGCCGAGCCAGTGGTTTCCGGCGCAGGTATGGTGGAAGAGGTCCCCGTCCAACTAAAGGTTGGCGTCAGCCTGGAGCCGCTTTGAAAGCGCGTGATCCCGGAAATCGTCCAACCGTCCGTAACCACGCCAACAACCTTGCTGCCCAGCCTCTGCCCCAGCTTGGGCACGTCGTAGATGTAGTTGAAAGCCAGCACGTGCGGCGGGCCGTCCGGGCGTTTCCCAACGCTGTCGGGGAAATCGTTGAACACCCCGTAGACCATGGTCTTGCCCCAGGTATAGGCAAGTCCGTACGCCAAACCGCGGGAGAATGTCCGCCGGACGGACACTTGAAGACTATGGTAATAGGTGCTGCCCTCGAAATTACCCACATTCAATATGCCCCATCCTCGGTACGGGCGGAAGTAGTTGTCGGGGAGTGATCGCTGCGGAGTGTAGGGGCCGCTCCAATTGCGGAAAGAACTCCAGGGGTCGATATTGGCCGGGTCGTAACGGGAGTACATCGGGATTTTGTTCACATTCCGGTTCTGCCGGATGTGGCGCCGCAGGTTCGTGACGTAGGAAACGTCCACCACCGTATTGAAGCCCACATCCTGTTGAATGCCGAAATTGCCGCTCAGCGCTTCCTCATAAGCCTGCCGGCCGACCGTAGATTGCCCCGGATTCACCGGACTGAAGGCGCCGCTCTTCGTCTCCCTGATCCCGCCGATCGTCGTGTAGTACAGAGTGGAAGTGAACGTGATCGGCGGGTTCCCGTTCATGGGCATGATCTGATTCCCATCGCCCCGGTTGAAGAAACGCCCGAAACTCCCGCGCACTGCCGTCTTCCCGTTCCCAAAAACATCCCATGCGAATCCGATTCTCGGGGCCACCGCCATCGCCGGGACCTCGAAGACCGTCAGCGGCAGTTGTTTTCCGTCTGCGACCTTCATCCCGTTTGCCAGATCAGGGCACTGGGCGTAGCCGCCGACAGAGCAAGGCACAAACGTGCCCGCCAAAGACAGGTGCGCGGTCGCGCCTGTCACAGGGTCGACCGCGACGCGTTTCCCCGCGCCGTCGTAGCCTCGCTGCCAGAGCCGCGGCGCTTTGGCCGGATCATAAGCCGAGCGCACAAAAGCCGCCGAGGTCCGGTTCAAGTTCTCCTGCGGCTTGAGGTGGGAGAACCGGGCGCCCAATTCCAGCGTCAACCGCCGCGTGACGCGCCAGCTATCCTGGATAAATCCCTCGTAGCTGCTGAACCAGAAGTCCCCCACGACTCGGGAGCCCTCCGAATAGGCGTTGACGATGCCCAGGTACGCATTCGCAATCCCGTTTCCAGTGTCAAAGGGTGAGTTTGGGTCGTAACCGAAAGAATAGCTTCCCAAATAGTTTCCCAGGCCGGCATATTGAACCTTTCCTGTCCTTTCGTAGTAAAAGCCCGCTTTCACTGAGTGGCGCCCCTTGAGGTAGCTAACCGTGTCGCTAACTGTGTAAATGTCGTTGAAGTTGGTATAGGGTCGCGTCTGGCTGAACCCCGTCTGCGTGGCGCTTGGCGCCCCAAAGCTGACGGCGGGCACGTAATAAGCGGCGAACAGATTGCCCGGCCCGTTCCCTCCCGGGCGCTCCCCAACGGTCTTGAATATTCCCGAGTTTTGGTCGAACCAGTGGGGAGGGTTCCCCATGCGCTCCCGCGCCAGTTGATCCTCGTACTTCACATACCAATCCCAACTGTTCCAGCTCTTGCCGAAGTTGAACTCATTAACAAGTGTGGGACTGAACGTGTACGTAATACCTACCGCGTGACCGTGGCCCGGGTTCGGATGTTTTTCCGTGTAGGGAATCCACTGCTTTTGGGAGGGCGAATACAATGCGATGTTGAAGCTGGAGTCCATGTCGTCGTAGTCGTTGACCCAGCGGTAAAAAGCGGTGAGCTTTTGCGTGGGGTAGACGTCAAACCGGAATACGTCGTTCCGCCTGGGATGGGTTCCCGTCATCACGTTACGGTAATTTCGGCGGTACAGTTGTCCCGAGTCCGTTTCATTCCAGCACCCTGAGACGTTGTTTACGTCGCAGCGGTTTGGTTCGGGGAAAAAGTTCAGAATCGCCTTGCCCACCGGATCGGGCGGCATGGTCGCCGGGATGATGTTTCCAGGAAAGGGCACTCGAGTGCTCGGGTCCCGAATGACAATCAGAGCGCCGTTGTTGTTGTAGCTTCGAGAGAAGTCGCCCTGGCGCTCCAGGAGCGTGGGCACCCTGGCATAGGTAGTCGTCTGAGTTGGAAGCTGTTTGGTGAACTCCTGTGAGGCAAAGAAGAACAGCTTCGATTTGCTCGTATTGAGCAGCCGAGGGATATATGCGGGCCCTCCGATGCTGTAGCCGAATACGTCAAAGCGGTAGGGGGTCTTCGGAATGTTGTTGTAATTCTCGAAGAAATTCTTAGCGTTGAACATCTCGTGGCGTTTGTTCCACCACCCGGTTCCGTGGAATTCCCGCGATCCAGACTTGGTAACCACGTTGATCATTCCGCTGCTCTGACGGCCATATTCCGCCTGGTAGCCGGTGGTGAGCACGCGGATTTCTGAAATGGCGTCCATGTTCGGCTCATAATGGATTGTGCCGTTCGAGCCCGTGTCCATGTCAGGCACGCCGTCCACAACGAATGCTCTCTGCCCGCCACCGTTCACGGTGATGCCCCCGATGGCGTTGGGAGAGGTCACGTCCCGGCCCGTGCTCGTGTCAACCACACCGGGAATGAGCATCAGGAAACCGAACAGATCCCGGCCCTTCAACGCCAGACGCTGCAACTGGATGCCGTCAATGGTCGCCGACTTCTCCGAAGAAGCTGTCTGCACCGGGGTGGCGACGGCAGTCACTTCGACTTGTTCCGTGATCGAGCCGACCTCCAAGCGGATCCGGCCCAGGTCGCGGACCTCTGTGCTCGCTAGCTGGATATTCTCCAGCAGGTAGGAGCGGAAGCCGGACGCCTTGATGGTAAGGGTGTAGACGCCCGGAGCCAAGTTCGGAAAGCGGAACAACCCTGCTTCATTGCTTTCCGCTGTCCGTACTGCGCCCGAGCCCGTATGTTTCAACTCGATCTGCGCCCCGGGAATCAGAGCATCCGTCGGGTCGCTGACCGTTCCCACAATGGTGCTGGTTACAGCTTGGCTGAACAGCAATCCGCATGGAAGAATCAGTGTAGCCAGCACCCATAGGTAGAGTTTTCGTCTCATTTTTGGAATTACCTCCCAATGTGATTTGCCCCTTACGCTCTCCCCTTCCTCGCGTTATATGAGGCCCCTTTGGGCCGGCTTGGGCAGATGGATGGTCCTCGCCCCGAGCCGGCCCTGGCGATTACAGTTTTATTTCCCAGCCTTTGCGATACACGGCTCTCACCCAGCGGTTTGCATCCCTGTTATTTGTAAACTCACCCTTGGCGTTGTCCCAGAGCAGCTTCCCCTCATAGTGAACCGCCGCTGCGCCCAGCAGCAGCCATTCGCAGTATGGCCCGGCGATGCTGAAGTTCGAACAAGCCGGCGCGCCGCCTTTGCAGGCCCGGATCCAGTCGCGGCAATGCGCCGCGTGGTTGCTACCCGTGCTGGCCCCCGGGGAACGAGGGAGATACGGATCCGGGAGCTTGTATTCCGCCCAGCGGGCGCCGGGCAGCAGCCCAACCCCCTCGCCGCGGCCGCTCGTACCCAAATACCCCTTCGTCCCGGCGAAGATGCAGTTGTAACCTAACCCTTGCCCTCCGCCTGCCCCGCCACGCCCGGCTTGCGGGGTGCCCGCCGGCGCCGCCGTCGCGGCCGGGGCCGTAGCCCCTCCACCCGTGCCGGGGAAGAATCCGCCCTGGCCCCGGCCAGGCCCCACCTGGGGACCTTTGCCGGGAATCGGGCGCGCCTCCTCAACCGTCATCCCCGGTGGCAAATAGGGGTTCCCTCCTGGCGCGTGATACCAATAGACCGTCACCGGCGGCATGCCCGGCCGCGCGGCGAACTCGTAGCGGATCGTCAATTCGTCCGGGAATGTGAAAGGCGGGAGCGTGTTTTTCTTGACGCATTCCACGCTCACCAAGTACCGGGGGTGCAACTGGAGCGCCCAATTGGCGGGGCCCAGGATATGAACGCCCCAATCCCCGATCAATCCACTAGCGAAGTCATAGAAACCGCGCCAGTTAAAGGGCAAGTAAAAGCCAAAATTCCCGCTCATTAAGCCGCCGCCTCCGCCACGGCCGGCCTGCCCCCGGCCCGCGGCTCCGGCCGCCGCCTCGGGCCCCCCCGCCGCAGCAGCGCCCCGACCACGCCCGCCGCGGGCGTTCCGCTCCGCTACAAATTGCCGATACTCTTCATCCCCTGCGGTGAATGGCCGCCAAGCCGCCGTGCCGAGCCAAACATCCCAATCCAGGGTTTCGGGAACCGGCGTCGGCGGCGGAATCTTGGTCATCTCCTGCGGCCAGCTGGCCCGCCCGGTCCACGCATGGACTTCCGTTACATCTCCGATCTCTCCGGACCAGATGATCTCGCAGGCCACACGGGTCGCATCATGCGAATAGCCTTGGTTGCCCATCTGGGTGGCGACCCGGTACTTCTCCGCGGCGTTCGTGAGAAGCCGCGACTCCCATGCCGTTCGCGTCAGCGGCTTCTCCACATAAACATGCTTGCCGAGTTGCATGCAAGCCAAGGCGCAGTAGGCATGATTGTGGTCGGGCGTCCCAATCACAACCGCATCAATCTCTTTGCCTTGTTTGTCCAGCATTTGCCGGAAGTCCTTGTAGCGGGTGGCCTTGGGCCACTGGTTGAATCCCGGCGCTCCCCTCTCCCAATCCACGTCGGCCAGGGCGACGACGTTCTCGACCTGTCCCGCCGCCTGACGAAGGTCCGCGAATGGTTGTCCACCACAGCCGATCGCGGCCATATTCAGCTTCTCGTTCGGTGACTTGAAACCCAACGCCTGCAACGAGGCCACGCTCCCGAAGCCGCCACGAGGAACAGCCCCCGCAAAAAGCGTGCCAAAAAAGAAGTATCGCCTACTAAATGGTTGTGCCATGATCTTGCTCCTGACTGTACTCATTCCCCCGCCGGCGCAAGCCCCTCCGGCGGCAGAAATGCTCTCTCACCCCTCTTGATTCTGTTTCGCATCGGTCGGCTCGTCCAGTCCCGGACGGTCACGGACGCCCCTCCCTGGCATCCCTCTCCTCAGTCCCTCTATGTCCAGCACCTCCCGTCACCTCACCCGAGACAGCCGCGGCGACCCATGCCGGAAGTATCCCAGACCTTGATGAGACACTCCCCCGTAGGGAAGGGGCTCCGTTAGCAGAGAGGCATTCTGGTGTGGGGCAGGGCTCCAGCCCTGAAGCTGACATTCCTGGGAGCTTACGCCCCGCCACCCACCTTCTGCCTCCTCGCCGGTCACCCTTATGGGTGCGCGCCTGTGTGTCCGCCCCTGCGGCGCAAGCTGTCGGCCTTGTTCGTTTCTTCCTCGCCTGCGCCTGCCCACGCGACGCTCTTCGCCTCTGCTTAATCACCCCGTACCGGTGTGCTAGAATGTCGATGCATTATTGAGAGGGGAGAGTATGGCCTCCTTGACGCCAAGGGGATCTACACTTTCTGAACCGGCCCACGATCAGGGGAAACTGAACGGCTTCGATGCGGCCTTGGTCCGGGAACAACTCGAACGGATACTTGCTAGCAGTGCGTTCCATTCCAGCCGCCGCTGCTCCAACTTCTTGAGGTATGTGGTCGAGCATACCCTGGAGGGGCGTTCGGAGATGCTGAAGGAGCGCACGATCGGGTCGGAGGTGTTCGGCCGGCCCGTTGATTACGACACCGGTGCGGACCATATCGTTCGCAGCGTGGCCGGCGAGGTGCGCAAACGCCTTGCGCAGTATTACACCGATGCGGCCACCGATGAGATTCGAATCGAGCTGCCGACAGGCTCTTATATTCCGCAGTTTCGCGCACCGGTCCGACACGAGACGCCTGAGACTGGCTCCAATGGTAAGCCAGCCAGCACGGACACGATCGCCCCGCTCACCGTCCTGCCACAGACCGAACGCCGTCATCTGGGCTGGCGTCCAATGCTGCTAGCCGGGGGGCCTGCGGTCCTGCTGGTGGTGGCCGCCGTAGCGGCCATCCGTATCCTTAGCGCGTCAACGCCTCTGGAGCGCTTCTGGAACCCCATTTTGGATTCTCCTGAGCCGGTCCTGTTGTGCTTCGGCGGCGGGCGCACGGTTGACCAAACGCCGGAGCAACTGCTGGAGCTGCCGTTGGGCGACTATGAGCGGCTTCCTTTCCGCCGCATGCATACCTTGGACGCCCAAGCCTTGGCCCGGTTCGTGGGCTTATTCGAGCGGGCCCACAAGCCGCACCGAATTCTAAACCGTGCCTACATGACTTCGCTGAGAGACCTTCAATCCGGCCCCTACGTGCTCATCGGAGCCTTGAACAACGAGTGGACGATGCAGTTGACCCAGGGCCTGCGATTCTATTTCGAACGTGAGAATAGCGTGGGCCGAGTCCGCGACGAGCGCAATCCCTCGAATACAAGCTGGGCTGTAGACTATCGGGCCCCGATTGGTCAAGTGAGCCGGGATTACGCGGTCATCAGCCGGGTGCGCGACCCCAAGACGGAGCGAACCGCAGTGGTGGCCGCAGGGATTGCCGGTTGGGGCACGCTGGCGGCGGCTGAGTTTTTGACCGATCCGGCGCAACTGAAGAAGATCGAAAGTCTGGCGCCGAGACGCTGGGAGCGAGGTAACTTGCAGGTTGTGCTCGCAACGGACCTCATTCGCGGCAGCTCAGGGCCGCCACAGGTTGTGGCTGCCCATTTTTGGTAACTTTGAAACCGCAGAAGAGCGCCCGCCAGGCTTAGAAGCGGATGAGCGGAAGTCCCGGGTTGCGGGGCAGATGCCTTGTTTCGGCGGAGGAAAGCATTCCCGTGTGATTCCCGGTGGCCTCAAGAGCCGGCCTAAATGGGAGCAGGCGCTTGTGACATCGCGCGCGGCGGGAGCCGTCCGGCCCCTCATCTTTCTTAGCTTTCTGGAAGCTCGTGTTCTATACTTCGATGTACGGAGGCTGCTATGAATCATCTGTTCCGGCCTGCGATCGCCGCCGCAGTTGCGCTCTCGATCTCCCTATCCGTCGGATGCAAACGCGAAGCCAAAGTCTCTCAAGCTATTGATCCCGCACGCTTGCGGATGTTCCAGCCGTTGCCCGATCTTGCGCCCCTAGTCCCAGGCTCCTCCGA
>JAIMAR010000108.1 GCA_023511855.1 Bryobacteraceae bacterium | reverse complement strand
CCCCTTCGGGGCAGCAGAGAATCGGCGGACTCAGATCGACAAAACTTTGTCGATATGGGCGCCTCAGTGGCACAGAGCCGTGGAGCCGACGGAGCATTCGCCATCCAATAGCGCATTGCCGGGCCAGCGGGGTGCGTGGCAAAGGGCCTAGAAAAAGCAGCGGAGAACCTCCACTTCCGCCCGGAACTCGTCCAGCAGACGCGGTACCCGGTCCCCCAGGCTCAGCGGCGCCAGTGCCTCTTCGGGAGAGGAGCACACCTCGGGCGCTGAAAAAGCGAAGCCATAGCCCAGCGAGTTTACGCAAGCGCCGGCCACATTGAGAATCTGGCTGAGCGAGAAGCAGCCCGATCTGCCCGCTGGGCGGGGCCAGTGATGCCAGCGGACCGCTTCGGCGATGGGCTGCGGGAGGTTCCAGCGCTCCAGGGCCGCAGCGGAGAGTTCGGGGTGCAGGATCCCGTAATGAAAACTCTCGGCTTCCTCAAAACGGGCCCCGCCGCGCTGGATGTCCTGCTGAACGGCCGCGAATTCTTTGGGCAAAGCCGAAGCCGCCAGGTGTTTGCCTAAGTCATGGAATAATCCGGCCGTGAAGGCGCCTTCGGGATATTCGGCGGGGACGTACTGAACCAGCAGATCGGCGAGGATGGCGACAGCGGTGGAGTGGAGATTGAAAGCGGTACTGGACCAGCCCTCGGCCTCCGGATCCCTACTCCAAAAGCGGGTCATGGAGACGGCCAACACCACGTTGCGCGTCTTTTCGATGCCGAGGATGGCCAAGCCGTGGCGGACCGAATTGATCGTGCCCGCGAATCCGTACAGGGCCGAGTTCGCTACGCGGAGCAGGTTCCCCGCCATCACCGTGTCCTTTTCGATGAGCTCAGAGACCTCAGAAAACCGCACATCCTGGCGGGAAAGCTTGGCCAGCAGAAGGTTGACGACGGGCGAGAAGGGCGGAAGGCTGTCGGCTGCGCGCAGCAGCGCCTGGCGACGGTCCAGCCGCGCCGGGGCGTAGATTGCCATGTCTGTACTATCGGCAGAACCAGCCGCGATTCATAGGGTCCAGATCCGGTGGGAATCCAGCTAGGATGAAAGGCAATGGTTGCGACGAGTCCTGCGATCCGGCTGGTAAGGCTCCGAAAGGTCTACGGACAGCGCACGGCGGTGGACGATCTGAGCTTGGAGGTTCCCCGCGGGTGCTTTTTCGGCTTCCTCGGCCCGAACGGGGCGGGCAAGACCACCACCATCCGCATGATGATGGGCCTGGCGGCGCCCACGGCGGGGGAGATTGAACTTCTGGGCTTCCGCCTGCCGGAGCAGGCCGTAGAAGCCAAACAGAGAATCGGGCTGGTCCCGGAGGAGTCGCTTTTGTTCGACCGGCTCACCGGGGCGGAGTTTCTGGAGTTCTCCGGGCGGATGTACGGGCTGGCGCGCAACGTGGCCCGCGAACGGACCCGGGAGCTGCTGGAGTTGTTCGAGCTGGACCAGGAGGGCGGAAAGCTGATTGCGGATTACTCCAAAGGGATGCGGAAGCGTCTGGCTATGGCTGCGGCGCTGATCCACCGGCCGGAACTCTTCCTTCTGGACGAGCCCTTTGAGGGCGTGGACGCGGTGGGCGCCCGGCTGATGAAGGACATCCTGTTGGATCAGATCCGACGAGGGGCGACGGTGTTTTTGACTTCGCACGTCCTTGAAGTTGTCGAACGGCTCTGCCAGCGAGTGGCGATTTTGCACGAGGGTCGGCTGGTGATGGAGCGCGAGGTCGGCGATCTGCGCGGCGGAGGCGAGAGCCTCGAGGACGTCTTCGTGCGAGTGGTGGGCGGCGCGAAGACCGCCGCCGGACTGGACTGGTTGTAGAGGATGACCCCTGCCGTCGGCGCCATCGTATGGGCCCAGTGGAGGACGCTGCTGAACGTCCGCCGGGGCGCCCGGCTTTCGAGCGCCGCGCTGGCGACAGCGATCCTCGGCCTGTGGTTCGGCGCCTGGCTCCTCGGCGCCGTTGCGATCGCCATGGCTTGCGCCAAGCCATCCGCCGCGGGCGCCTTGCAGACGGGCCTTCCCGCAGCGTTTCTGCTGCTGTGCGGATTGTGGCAACTGACGCCGGTGATGATCAGCTCCCAGGGCGCCTCGCTTGACGTCAAACGCCTGCTGGTCTACCCGGTGGCGGCGCGGCAGCTTTACCCGATGGACCTGATCTTGCGGCTGACGAGCAACCCGGAGTTGCTGCTGCTGTTGACCGGGGCCACGATCGGGATCACGGCCAACCCGGCGCTGGCGGGCAAGATGGCGCCGGTGGGGGCCGCCGTGCTGGTTCTGTTTAACTTGTGCGCCGCAAGCGGCCTCCGTCAGCAGATCGAGCGTCTAGCCTCGCGGCGGCGGCTGCGGGAGGCAGTGGCGCTGTTGTTTCTGATCGCGGTGGCGCTCCCGCAACTGGTGCTGGCCGCGGGCGGAGCTGGACGGTTCGCCGAATGGATCGCGCTGTTGACCGCCGGCGGGTGGCCTTGGACCGCGGCGGCCCGGCTGGCGGTGGGCGATCTGGGGTGGGTTCACTGGGCCATTCTTCTAGGATGGACGGGCGCGGCCTGGATGTTCGGGCGCTGGCAATTTGAGCGCAGCCTGACCCGCGAATCCGGCGGTGAACCGCGCGCGGCGGCGACAACGAGCCTTCGGGCCGGTCGTCTCATGGAGCGCTGGGTTTCCTCACTGCTGCCCGACCCACTGGCTGCCTTGACGGTCAAGGAGCTGTTGACCCTGGCCCGTACGCCGCGCTTCCGCCTCGTCTTTTTCATGGGCTTCACCTTTGGCGTCCTGATCTTCGTTCCGATGATGCTGCGCCAGGAGGGTTTGGGAGCAGCCGCCTGGGCCGAGTACCGGCTGACGATGGTGGCCGTCTACGCGCTGTTGCTGCTGGGCGATGCCGTCTTCTGGAACATCTTCGGATTCGATCGTGCGTCGGCGCAAATCTACTTTACTGCACCGCAAGGCTTCGGCTGGGTGCTGGCGGGCAAGAATCTGGCGGCGATGGCGTTCGTGCTGCTGGAGGCGAGCGGCGTGGCTCTGGTGTGGATGCTGATCGGCATGCCGGTCGGCTTCCAGCAGGTTGTGGAAACATACGCGGTCACGACGGTCTTTTGCCTGTACTTAATGGGGACGGGGAACCTGGTCTCGCTCTATTACCCGCGTGCGGCCAGTCCCGACCGTTCCATGGGGGCGACCTCGGCGTTCAGCGTGCGGATCCTCCTGCTGTTCGCCTACCCGGTACTGGCGGCGCCGGTGCTTTTGGCTTACGGGGCCCGCTACGCGTTTCAGAGCCGCCTGGCCTTTTATCTGTCGCTGGGCTTCGCCGCGGCGCTCGGCGCTTTCTATTACGCGTTTGCCTTGGGTTCGGCGAGCGCCCGGGCCCTCCAGCGTCGGGAGCAATTGCTGGAGGCGCTGCGCCAAGGCAGCGGACCCGCCGGCATGGGTTAGGGAGCGGCGCGCGGGAAAGCTCCCCGCGGCGGCGGTCAAGAGCGGCTAGCCGCCTTCGGCGCTTTTGATTTTGGTTTGAATCGCCTGCATCAAGCGCGCTTTCAAGGGTTCAGGGAGAGGATCCGGCTCCAGCTTCTTGTAGATGCTGAGGGTCTTCTTGGTCGTATCGACCATCACCCAGCAGTTGGGGCACTCGGCCATGTGCTTCTCCAACTCGCGGCGAACATCCTCCCGGACTTCCTCGTCGAGGTAGTCGGATAGCTCTTGCAAGAACTGATCACATGTAAGCAAAGACATCGTCCGCCTTCCGTTTGAAGAATCGGGTCAGCCGGTCCCGCAGCTCAAGCCGCGCCCGCAGCAGGCGGCTCTTGACCGCCGGCACGGAGATATTCAGGGCGCGAGCCGTCTCCTCCGTGGACAACTCGTCGATGTCGCGCAGGATGAAGACCGTCCGGAAAATGGGCGACAGGCTGTCGACGGCCTGCATCAGGATTTGACGAAGCTCCTGCTGGGAGTAACGCTGCTCCGGATTGTCGTCCCAAACGGCGATCTCCCGCGCCACGGTCTCTTCTCCGGTGACGATCTCCTCATCCAGCGACACAAACCGGCCTGGCTTGCGTTTGCGCAGGCGCATCAGCGACTCATTGACGGCGATCCGCACCAGCCAGGTATAGAAGCGGGACTGCTCCTGAAAGTCATTCAAGTGCTGAAAGGCCTTCAGGAAGGAGTCCTGGAGCACGTCCTCGGCGTCTTCGTCGTTCTGCGTGATGTGGCGCGCCAGGCGGTAGATTTTGCGCTCGTAGCGCTCCACCAGTTGGGTGAATGCGGCGGTATCGCCGGCCCGCGCCCGGGCGATGAGCGCGCCCTCGTCGGAGTAAGCGGGCTGGGTAGAGGAGTGAGCCATGGGGAACCGGTCTGCCCTCGCCTTTATCATCGCATCCGCAAGGAAGATTTTCCACCGCGCTGGGTGCAACTCTCACCCTGTGCTACGCTGAGAACTCTAGCCCTATGAGCAGCATCCAAGTGACCCTGCCGGATGGCAGCCGCCAGAGCTTTCCCGCCGGGACGCGGCCGATCGACGTGGCCCGCGCCATCAGCCCGCGGCTGGCCAAAGAGGCGATCGTGGCGCGGGTGAACGGAGAGTTGTACGATTTGACCCGCCCGCTGGAGTCCGACGCCAAGGTCGAGATTCTCACCCCCAAAGATCCTGAAGCTCTCGAAGTCTACCGCCACTCGGCCGCGCATCTGATGGCCGCGGCCGTGCTGGAGCTGTTTCCGGACACCAAATTGGGCATCGGGCCCGCCACGGAGAACGGTTTCTATTACGACTTTAAGCGCGACACTCCGTTCACTGCCGAAGACTTGCAGAAGATCGAAGAGAAGATGCGCGAGCTTCAGGCGCGCGACCTGCCCTACGAGCGCAAGCTGACCCCCAAAGAGGAGGGACTGCGCAAGTACGCCGAGATGGGCGAGCACATGAAGTGCGAGTTGATTCAGGAGCGCGCGGGGGAAGTCTTCTCGGAATACACCTTGGGACCGCACTTCATCGACTTTTGCCGCGGCCCGCATGTTCCGTCTTCTTCTTACATCAAGGCCTTCAAGGTGCTTTCCTTGGCCGGCGCTTACTGGCGCGGTGACGAGAAGGGCGACCAAATGCAGCGCATCTATGGGACGGCCTTCTTCACGCAGAAGGAGCTGGAGGACTACCTGCGCCAGCTCGAAGAGGCCAAGAAGCGCGATCACCGCAAGCTGGGCAAGGAGCTGGACCTGTTCAGCATTCAGGAGCTGGCCGGGCCGGGGCTGATCTTTTTCCACCCCAAGGGCGCGATCGTGCGCAAGATCCTCGAGGACTGGATGCGGGAACAATGCCTGGCGCGCGGCTATCAGCCGGTCTACACTCCTCACGTGGCGCGGGCGGATTTGTGGAAGACCTCCGGGCACTACAATTTTTACGCCGAGAACATGTTCACGCGCATGAGCCTCGACGATGCCGAATACCAGCTCAAGCCGATGAACTGTCCGTTCCACATCCTGATCTATCAGGACCGGCTGCGGAGCTATCGGGATTTGCCGGTGCGGCTGGCGGAGCTGGGGACGGTGTACCGCTATGAGCGCTCGGGGGTGATGCACGGTTTGATGCGGGTGCGCGGATTCACCCAGGACGACGCGCACATCTTCTGCACGCCGGAGCAGATTGAGGATGAGGTGGTGGGCTGCCTACAGTTCGCCATTGACGTTCTGCACACGTTCGGATTCGACGACTACGCGGCCGAGCTCTCCACTTGGGACGGCGGGGCGAGCGGCAAGTACGACGGATCAGCCGAACAGTGGCAACTGGCGGAAAACGCCCTGCACCGGGCCACCGAGAGGCTCAATCTCAAGGTGAAGGTGATGCCCGACGAGGCAGCTTTTTACGGTCCTAAGATCGACGTCAAGCTCGTGGACGCCATCGGCCGTCTGTGGCAGCTTTCCACCGTGCAGTTCGATTTCACTTTGCCGCACCGGTTCGGTTTGGAGTACATCGGCGAGGACGGCAAAGCGCACCAGCCGCTAATGGTGCACCGGGCGCTGTACGGATCGGTGGAGCGCTTTTTCGGGATCCTGGTGGAGCATTACGCCGGGGCGTTTCCGGTGTGGCTGGCGCCGGTGCAAGCGGTGGTGCTGCCGATCACGGACCGGCACGTGGAATACGGGCGCAAGGTGATGCAGCAACTCCAGCAGGCGGGCGTGCGGGCCACGCTCGACGACCGTAAAGAAAAGGTCAACCTCAAGATCCGCGAGGCCCAGTTGCAGAAGGTTCCCTTCATGCTGGTGGTGGGGGACCGTGAGATGGAGAGCGGCGCCGTGGCGGTCCGCAACCGCAAGCATGGAGACCAGGGCGCGATGCCGGTGGCGGAGTTCCTCAGCCGCATTCGCACGCTCATCGACACCAAGGCCCCGGCCGAGTAGGGGCCTATGGCGCTCGTTCCTCTGATGCTGCTGCTGGCTCTGGCCGGCTCACTGGTCTACTGCGTGCTGGTGCTGTATGCGGCGCATCATTACCGCAGCGAGCGGAGGGCGCCGCCCGGGCAGCCGGTCCCGATCAGCGTTCTCAAACCGCTGGCCGGCGTGGACGAGGGTCTGGAAGAGAATCTGCGCAGCTTTTTCGAGCAGGACTATCCGGAGTATGAACTGCTGTTCGCGGTGCGCAGCACGGAGGATCCGGCGATCGGGGTAGTCGAGCGCCTGCGGCGCGAGTATGCCGGCATCCCTTCGCGGTTGATTGTTACGGGCGAACCGCCGTACCCCAACGCCAAGGTGTTCAGCCTCCGCCACATGATCGAGGCAGCCCGCCACGAGCTGCTGGTGATGAGCGACAGCGACGTGCGCGTCACTCCGGAGATGCTGCGCGTAGTGGCCGCCGAGTTCCAGGATCCGCGGCTTGGGCTGACCACCTGCCCTTACCGCGCCGTTCCGGGCCCCAGCCTCTGGAGCCGGCTGGAAGCCATCGGCATGAACACCGAGTTTCTGGCTGGGATTCTCACGGCGCGCCTCATGGAAGGGATGCGCTTTGCGGTGGGCCCGACCACAGCGGCGCGGCGGCCGGCTCTGGATGCGATCGGCGGCATCGAGCGGGTGAAAGATTACCTGGCCGAAGATTTCATGCTCGGCAAGCTGGTGCATGAGGCCGGGTGGCGGGTCGGGCTCTCCTCCTACGTGATCGAGCATCGCATCGGCAGTCAGAATCTGGCGCAGAATCTGCGGCACCGGCTGCGCTGGGCCCGCAGTACTCGGCGGAGCCGTCCGGGCGGTTATATCGGGCAGCTTTTCACCTATCCGCTGCCGCTGGGGCTACTGCTGTTCGCCATCCGGCCGGAGTGGTGGCCAATGCTCGTGGCCGCAGCCGGATTCCGGGCGCTGGCCGCTTGGGCCACCGCCGGATTCATCTTGCGGGACCGCCTCACGGGACGTTACTGGTGGCTGGTTCCGGTTCAAGACCTGCTTGCGTTCGTGTTGTGGATCGCCGGTTTTTTTGGCAACACCATCCTGTGGCGCGGCCGCCGCTACCGGCTTCATGCCGACGGGCGCTTCACCTTGGTGCAATAGAGCTGCGCGCGCCGGAGCGGAAGGCGTGATATATTCGCGGGGAGAGCGAGCGCATGGGTCCGAGAAAAAAGCGCGGAGCGGAGATGAGCAGCGACCCAGCGGTTCGCCAATGCCCGCAATGCGGGGCCACGCCACCGCCCGGCGCCCTCTGCTGCCCGGAATGCGGCCGCAGGTTCGCGCCGGCTCAACAGGAAATCGTCTGGACGGCGAGCATTCCGCTGTTGACCAACCGCTTCATTCTGTACGACCTGGGGAAGGTTCTGGGACTGACGATGGTCATCGTTTCGCTGCTGATGCTGGTCATTCTGGCTGTGAGTGTCTCCGGGCGCACGCTTTGGTCCGACTATTGGAGTTTCCTGGAGATCTTTGCACTGGTGGTGGCGGGCTTGGCGGTGATGTTTTTGGCGGTCATGTTGGTGTTCTTTGGGAACCGCTTTGTGATGCGTTTTCGGATTTCAGCCGATGGCATCGGCTGGGAGACGCGCATGCGGCGCGCGCACTGGTCCAGCCGGGCGGCGGTGGTGGCGGGCACACTGAGAGGCAAGCCGGGAGTGGCCGGGGCAGGGTTGATCGGGGCTTCCCAGGAATCTGGAACCATAGGCTGGCACCACGTGCGCCGGGTTCGGTTGCATCCGGAATTGTGTACCGTGAGCGTGATGAATCGTTGGCGAGTCCTCATACGGCTGTTCTGTTCTCCGGAAAACTACCAGAGCGTGGTTGAAGCGTTGAGGCGCCGCATACCGGAGGCCGCGCTGCGGGCGCTGGCGCTGGTGTGCGTTGCAGGCGTGCTTGCCGGCGGCCTGGCGGCCCAGAACCTGGCGCCCGCCAAACCCGTTGGCTCCGGCTTCAACTTCTTCAGCGAGAGGGACGAGAAGGCCTTGGGGCGGCGGTACGCCGAGGAGTTGAACAAGAAACTCCACCTGGTCTCCGAGCCGCAGGTGCGCGGTTACGTGGAACGGATCGGCCGGCGACTGGAGCAGGCCAGCCCGCGGCCCGGGGTGGCGTGCGAATACCAGGTAGTGAACACCCGCGAGGTGAACGCCTTCGCCGTGCCGGGCGGGTTCATTTACGTGAACCGGGGGCTGATTGATCTGGCGCAGAGCGAGGACGAGGTGGCGGCAGTGGTGGCGCATGAAATCGGGCATGTGATCGGGCGCCACGCCACGCGGCAGATCAGCAAGCAGCTTCTGTTGCAGGGGATTCTGTTGGGGGCGGTCACGGCTGCGAACGCCAAGAGCAAGAAGTGGGCGGACATTGCGGCGGTGGCGGGCGGGATCGGGACCATGCTGGCGGCGCTCAAGTACAGCCGCAACGACGAGTATCAGGCGGACGCGCTGGCGCTTCAGATGCTCCAGGGCGCCGGTTATTCGCCGGGCGGACTGGTGAGCTTCTTCGACCGCATGGACAACTCCGCCCGGCGCGGGAGCGGAGCGTGGAACTGGCTGGCGGTGGTGAGCACTCATCCTCCCACGCGGGAGCGGATCCGCCGCGCGGAGCTCGCCTTGGCCACAGGCGCAACCGATCCACCCGCCCAGCCGGGAGAACAGTTCGCGTCCGTCAAGCAAACCCTCGCAGCCATCCCCCTGCCGCCCGCCGGCCGCGACGTGAGTTTGAGCTCGGCCTTGCGCCAAGTGGGGCTGGCGGAGGCGACAGCAGCGGGCCATTCCTCGGGGGCATGTCCGGAGAATGCGCCGGCAGCGGTCGAGCGTGTCTTTAGGGTGAAGGGCGACACGGTGTGGCTGGATGCAGGCATTTCGCTTCGGGAGGGGGACTTCGTCGAAATCGAAGCCTCAGGCGAGATCCGGCCGATCAAGAAGAGCGAGCTTGCCGCGGGACCGGATGGGCTGCCGGGCACTACGGGGGGCTTCTGGAAGCCGATCTCCTCGGCGGAGACGGGAGCGTTGCTCGGGCGGCTGGAACAAGGGGAGAGCCGGAAAGATTTTGTCGCGGGCAGCTCAGCTTCGTTCTGTGTGCCTTTCCAGGGTAAGCTCAAGCTGGGCATCAACGACTCCAATCCGTTCGACAACCGGGGTGAGTTTCAGGTCAGCGTGACCGTGCGGCGCACGGCAAGGCCATGATCGAGATTCTGCGGCGCGCGATTCTGATCCTTGGCCTTTGCGGGGCAGGCTGGTTTTGGTATTCGTCGCCTCCGCTTTTGATCAGCGTCCGCGAGCCGGATTTCGAGAGGGAGTACAAGCGCCACTTTCGCTTTCTGTCCCCGGAGGGGGAAGAAGGACGAGGGCGGATTTCGTTAGAGGAGTACCGACGGCGCACGCTCGCAATGCGCAAGCTGCCGCCGCCGCAAGATGATGTGAGCGGATGGCTGCGAGATCTTGAGGAGGCTTACCAGGGCCGGGGCAGAGAAGCGCAACGTGTCTCAGAGGGCGCGGCCTACTACCTGCCCGGCGAGCCGCCCGTCGCGCAGTGGGTCCCGGCTCTGCAAGAGTTCTACCGAAACGGCTCCTGGCTGAACGCCTATCTGAGCACCGGAGGCAAGGATCTGGAGTTCATGCTTCACCCGGAGCCGCGCGAGTCGAAGGCGCCCGGCTGGATTCTATTTCCGAAGCGCGGCCAAGCCTGGCTGTGGGCGGTGGCGGGGCTGGTGTTGTATCTGGTGTTGCCTGGGCGGGCGCGCGGAGCGGTGCGCTACGATCCGGTTCCGATCTGGGCGATGGATGCCGCGGGCGCGGTGCTGGTTTGCTTTTTCTGGACCCTACCGCTGGCGTTGCACGAGACGAACCAAGCCGCGGTGGACAACTGGTGGGGTCCGGCAGGAATGAGCTGGCTGGCGGGGGCGCTCGTTCTGGTGCTGGCGATGCGCAATGCCGCGAATGCCGCCTTTGAGCTGGCCCTGGCCGAAGATGAGATCCAGATCCGGCGGCTGTGGGGCCGGACGGCGGTTCCGTTCGCCGCAGTGCGCGCGGTCGAGGCTTTGGAGGACCACGGGGCTCGTGCGGGGCTGAGGTTGAGGCTGGAGGGAGGCGGCGCGTTCGATCTCCCCTGGGCTGGTGTGATGAATTACGCCGACTTGGTGGACGCGCTGGAGGCGCGCGGGCTTTACCGTCCCGCGCGGCAAGGGGAACAAGGGTAAGCAGCGCCTCTTTGTCTCGATGCCGGTGGCAACCGGAGCAATGGCCTCCCGGTTCCCTGCCCTGCGGAATCAGCGGCGCATTGCTGGCGCTCCGCATAGCCGGCACTTGCCGGCCCCGTTGTATCAGCCGTTGAGATTCCAGCCTGGGCGGTAGGTCCGCCGTAACCATTCGTTGGCTTCGGGAGCGTTGGTGATGCGGCCGGCGGCGGGATCGTACTCCAGTCTCTTGCCGGCGCGGTGGGCGACCAGACCCAGCAGCATCTGCTCCATCATGGTCCCGGAGTAATCGAAGTCACAATGGGTGCGGCGGTTGTTGAGTCCCTTGCAGGCGTCGATCCACTCCTGTTGGAAAATGTTTTGTCCGCCGGGGGCCGGCTTGACCGGAGCGGTCACGGAGTTCGGAACGCCGAGCGCGGGCGGCACGCCGCCTTCAAGCAATTCGACTCGGGCGAAAGCGCCGTCGGTCATGACGTTGGCCGGAGCGGTGCGGGCGGGCGATTGTGCTCCGCGGCCCGCGGCCGCGCCGCGTCCCGCCTCGCCGCCTCCACGCCGGGCGGCAGCGCTGCCGGGCGCGGGGCGGGACGGTGCGGGCAGTCCTTTGCCGCCGACCAAGGGAAGCAGCTCACTACTGGAGCGGCGCTTATAGTAAGTCAGATCGCCGGTGTAGTCGTCTGGAATGATCACGCGGGAGGTGAAGTCGGCGAAGATGAAGCCTTTCGTGCCTTCGAAGATGACTCCGTTGCCCACCCGGGTGAAGTCCAGATAACCCTTGGGCGGATTCGGCTTGAGCCCTCCCTGATACCACACCACCGTGATGGGGCCACGCCAAGAGTTGCTGGGATGCTCAAAGGTGACTTTCAGCTCGACGGGGCAGACGTTGGGGTCGTATTTGGCGCTGACTTCCTGGTCCACCTCGATAGCCACCGGCGCGCCGGCGTCGATGCAGTTCCAAACCAGGTCCATGGTGTGCGCACCCATATCGCCCATTTGTCCCACGCCGAAATCGCGGTACGGGTTCCAGGCCAGGCAGTTGTTGCCGGGCGCTGAAGCGGCGAAGTACTGGTGGCTGTAAGGATGCATGGGCGAAGGGCCGACCCACAAGTCCCAGTTCAAGCACGAGGGCGGATTTCCGTCGGAGGGCGGGTAACCGGGACGCCCGTTGCGGCGGCTGTCCCAGGCGGAGACCGTGCGCAGCTCTCCGATGGCGCCATCCAGAATGAGCTCGCGGATGCGCTCGAAATTGGGATAGGCATGCCGCTGGGTGCCGTGCTGGGTGGCCACGCGGTCCTTGCGCTTGAGGTAATTGGCGCGCACCAGGCGCACCTCTTCGACGCTCATGCCGAGGGGCTTCTCGCAGAAGACGTGGAGGTTGCGGTTCAGGGCCCAGTTGCAAATGAACGCATGGTGATGATCTGCGGTACAAATGACCACGGCGTCCAGATCCTTCTGGTCGAGGCAGCGCCGCCAGTCGATGTAGGTCTTCGCGCCGGGAAAGATCTTGACGCCTTCTTCGAGGCGCTTCTCGTTGACGTCGCACAGCGCGCCGACATTCTCCGCCGCCAGCACGCCGTAGTGCGCGGTGCCGCGGCCCCAGACGCCGATGAGGGCGATATTGAGCCGGTTGCTGGGAGCGGTTTGTCCGCTGAGAACGCCGCTCTTAAGAATGGTCAGACCGGCAGCGGCGGCTCCGGTCCCCAAGAAGCTTCTTCTCTGCATTGGTGTTCTCCTTCCCTCGGGTGAGGGGCCGGCTGGCTCCGGCCGTCTGTCAGTTTACTATACATTCGCGGCGGACCATGTCAGTCGGAGAGCGGAGCGGGCAGGTTCACTACCGTGACAGTTGGCGGGCCAGATCCAGGGCCAGCACTTCCGCGCGTTCGGCAAGGTTCCGCGCGCGCGGAAGGTCATTGCGCCGGGCTTGTTCGGCCTGCTCGATGAAGGTGCGGATTTGATTCAGCAGGCCGCTCTGCTCGCGCGTGAGCGTACGGCCTTCGATCGAGCGCAATGCGCTCCGGGCGCGGGCCAGCCGTTCATTGATCTGGCGCTCCAGCTGGCGGGCTTGGGCCGGAGTTAGAAGCGGCCGCAACTCGAGATCGATAGACGGAGTTGGAACAGGAGCGGTTGGTGGTTGGGCGATGACCGGGGGTGGAAGCGGCTTTGGTTTGGGGGGAGGAGGC
>JAIMAR010000011.1 GCA_023511855.1 Bryobacteraceae bacterium | reverse complement strand
GAGCTGTCCCTGCGCTGGGCGGAGCGCTCGAAGCGGGCCTTCTCGGAAATCGCCCGGCCCGGACAGGCGCTGTTCTGCATCGTGCAGGGCAGCATCTACCCCGACGGCACATACCATGCGCCTGTGCGAGTGCAGGCGAAGCAATCCTTGGGAGGCTGCCAGCTCCTGCCCAACAACCACATCTTCAACACCAGAATCGACCATCTCCCAGCCCACCCCAAGTCCGACCTCTGGATGGCCGCAGCCAATACTGGGTCCGTGCACTACCTGCCGGCTTTCCCGTTGAACACCATCACCAGCGCCCTGCAACCCACCCAGATGGTCTTCGCCTACACGCCGGTGAACAACGGGCCGTTCCGGGTGCCCTCCATGCCGGGCCTGAAAATGGAGTCCGGTTGGTACACGCCCTACTTCTCCAATTACGACCGCCACATCGTCGCCATCGAGACCGACACTTGCATCGTTCAAGAGATGTACAACTTCTACCCGGTCGGCGCCAACACCTACAACCCTTGTCCCCAGTGCAACAGCCAGAGCGGTGTGCGGTACAGCAACACAAGCTATGACCTGCCGCTGGGCGCGACCGATGCAGCGGGCTTGTTTCTGCTCCCATTGTCCCTTCACCGGGATGAAATCCTGGCCGGCGCCGTTCGCCACGCTCTTCGAGTCACTGTGCCCGCCTCCGCCGTTTCGGCGCGGCGCGTGTGGCCGGCCACGGCCTACGCCGGCTGGAACCAAAACGATGTCATGCCCTTCGGTTCCCGGGTAAGGCTCAAGGCCAACTTTCAGCTTCAAACCAACAATCCCTATACTCAAGTCCTCCTGACCCAGTTGAAGCAATACGGGATGATCATTTCGGACATCGGCGGAGCCTGGGAAATTCAGACCGCCGACACCGACCTCTACTACGACCCTCAGATCTTGGCTGCTTTCGAGGAGATCCGCGCCAACGTCACCCCCGCTTTCCTGGAGGTTGTAGACGCCTCCTCCTTGATGGTTTCCGAGGGGTCTGGCTACACCGACCGGGATGCAGAGGTTGTGATCGCCACCCGGGTCTCCGATGGGGCAACCGTCCGCATTCCGGTCGTCCTGCTGGGCGTCACCATCGGCTCCGAAACACAGTACGAAGTCTTTCAAGCCGGTGCTCCCAGCAAGCAATTGAAAGCCTGGGTAAAGGGCGCCGCCAATCCGTCCATTCATTGGAGCATGTCACCGGAGGTCGGGTCCTTAACCAGCGACGGCGTCTATACCCCTCCCGCCGAAGTGTCCAACTTGGTCCAACTCACCATAACGGCAACGGCAGCCGCGGATCCCTCCGTGTACACGACCATCCAGGTCACGATCCTTCCAGCCGGCCCATTGAGGATCAATGCCGGCGGCCCTGCTTACACCGACTCCCAGGGCAGAAGCTGGTTGCCCCACTGCTGCACCGTGTCTAAGATTTGGGACTACGGCTCGGCGGGCTGGTCATCGCACCCTGACCTCGCCCTTTACAAAGACAGCGCCGTCTCTTATGCGGACCTGGACTATCGGTTCTACGTGCCGCCCGGCAACTACCGCATCCGCGCCCGCTTCGGCGAGGCTTCCTACTCCTCCCCCGGCGTTCGCGTAATGCACTTGGAGTCCCAGGGCCTGTTGATCTACCGCGACGTCGACATCTATGCCCAGGTCGGCTTCAAAACTCCTGTCGATTTCGAATTGCCCGCCGTCGTCGGCCCGGACGGTTTCCTGCGTTTCGTCGTCCGGCACGTGCGCGGCGAGCAGACCATGCTGGCAGCCCTGGAAATCGAGCCGGATGAAGGCCGGCCTTTTCTGGCCGTTACGCCATCGAACGCCGGCGAGGTCCGCATCCTCCAGCAGAAACAGTTTTACGCGGTCCTTTGGTACTTGGCCGATCAGCGGGTCACCTGGAGCCTCTCACCCCCGGTTGGCAGCATCGACGCCCAAGGACTGTATACCGCTCCGTCCCTGCCGCCTCCCGAGGACGTGGTCGTTACCGTGCGGGCCACGAGCGTCGCCGATCCTTCACTCTCGGCCGCTGCGTCCATCACCGTGAGGGCCGGCGTGCCGGCTATCCGCGTCAATTGCGGAGGCAGCCAATTCCTCGACGGTTCAGGCGCCGAGTGGTCCGGAGACTACGGCTACTCCGGCGGCGTCACATACGGGGAAACTGTTCCCATCGCCGATACCACCCCTGACATGTTCCCGCTCTACCGTACCTCCCGCTATGTCTACCGCGGCGAGCGTTTCTCTTATTCTTTCAGGACCCCCAACGGGCTCTATCGCCTTCGGCTGAAATGGGCCGAATACCGGAATACTTCCCAGGGCAACCTGATGCGTGTGGTCGCGAACGGCCAAACGCTGCTCATCGACTTTGATCCGGTCAGCGCGGCGGGCGGAGTCCGCACGGCTGTGGACCGCAGCTTCGAAGTCAGAGTGACCAACGGCCTTCTGCGGATCGAATTCATTGGCTCTTCCAGCTCCGGCTACATCAGCGCCACCATTAACGGGATTGAGGCGGTGCCCCTCAGCATTGATGGCATGGCTCCCGATTCTTGGAACCGCCGGATCTCTGGCGGCGGAAGAATCAGAGGCCCCGTGCGGTAACGAGGCCTGCGCCCCTGCGGCGCTTTATGGGCCGTTCCTTTGTTTCGAGAGAACAACTTACATCCAGATGGGGCGGGCACGCACAACTGCACCCTGTGCCCGCTCCATCCGCGCCGCAACTTCTCCTGTCGCTGCTTGCAGCGCCGATAGGTCACGCGGGCGAAGGCGTTGCCCCGGTTACGCAATCTCTTTGCATTTCTGGCCCCTTGGTCCCTAATTGAGGTTGCTTCCCTCATCCTTCAGGGTGAAGGCGCCAACCCGGATTTCCGCCACATTTCCCGCAACAGGGAGATCATGGCGGTTCTTTCGCCTGGACGCACAAAACCGGAAACCCATAGCAGCAGCGGATAGGCCAGCGTCGTCATCCCTGCCACTGCCCAGCTCTCCCAGCTCTTTGCCGGCCGGAACCAAAGACTCAGCGCCGCCAGGGGCGCCGCCGTCAACGCCAGGTGAATCAGCCGCGAATTCTCTAGTGGGAACGGGCGGCGCCGCACCGAGACCCACCGCGCCGCCGCCGTAAGCACAACGAAAGCCGCCAGCGTCGAAGCGACCGCGCCCCATAACTTGAAACTGGGAATGAAAAGGGCATATCCCAGCGTGCACACAGCCGCGGCGATCCAAACCAGCGCCGCATCGGTTCCCGTAGCCCCATCCAGATACAAGGTGAAGCGAAAATAGTCCGCTTCCACCCGCAGCACGTAGGCCAGAACGATCCATGGCACATATTGGACGGCCGCCGCATACGGGGGCGCCGCGATCAGGGCCACCACCGGCGGAGTGAAGCTCACGATCGCCAGCCCGCCCCAGACCACCGCCGCCATCAAATACGTGTTCACCCGTGCGAATACCTTCGGGCCCTCCGGGCTCCGCAGAATCTGGTATCCCTGTGCGCCCCAGTACGTGCCGAAGGCAAGCTGAATCTGGCTGACCAGCATGCCCAGCTTGTACGCTAAGGCGTAAATTCCAATCTCGCCTAGGCCGGCGTACCGCTGGAGAAAGAACCGGTCGCCGAAATGAATGAGGAAGAGGCCGATGCCGGCAATGCCGAGCGGAACCGCGAATCGCAACGTTTTCAGGAAGAGGTCCAAGGAAAAGTGGAGCCCGGCAGCCCACACTGAGGCCGCCGTCAGCGCGCCGGCAAGGAGAACAGTGGCCGTGAGGTTGCTATACAGAACCCCTTCCACTTTCATGCCCAGAAAAACCACCAAATAAATCGTCAATGCCAGCGTGAGGCAAAGCCGCACCAGGGACGCTGTCACGTAAAGCACGGGCCGGTCCATGGCGCGCAAGCGGGCAAATCCCACTTCCACCGGGATTCCCAGGCCGAAGCTCAAGAACACGATCTGAAAGTAGCGCGCATACGAAGGATCTTGAAACACCAGCCGGCTGATGAAAGGCGTCAGCAGCCAGCCGCAAGCCGCGCCAGCCGCCCCAATCAGCCAGGCGCCCAAAGTGACCGTGCTCAGTACCCGCCGCTTTTGCGCCGCACTCTCCGCCAGGCTGTAGTGGTAGTAGAGCGCGTCCGCAAACCTTCCTCCAAGCAGAAGCCCTACGACAAACAGCGTCGTGTCCAGGAGCTCCAGGGTGCCGTAATCGGAGGTCGCCAGGTAACGTGTGTAGACCGGAAGCAAGGCGAAACTGGCGAGCCTAGCCGCCACGATCCCGGCGCCGTAAACGGCGGAGGATTGAATGATCCTTCGATAAGCAAAAGAACTCACGCTGCCCTTTGCCGGTTACCCCGGCTGCAACTGGCAGTGTAATCGGCGCGGCTGCGCCCAGGCAACCCGCAGGTCCGCCCACAATCCCCACTCTCCAGTACAATTACCTTTCGGGCAACGCCGCACTGATGCGGGCTCAACCAGACAGGCAAGGTGAACGCGATCCGAATTCTGACTCTGCTGGAGGCTACGACAGTCTCCGGTTCCGCCAAACCCGTCTTGGTCTTCGCCCGCCAGGCGCAATTGGCTCCCGCTGATCTGCCGCGGGCGGATCTCGCAGTGGCCCTTTTTCACCGCCGCGGCTGGCCGGAAGAAAACAGTTTCACCGCAGCCGCACGCCAGGCAGGCCTTTCGCTGGAATTCATCCGCGAGCGAGGAAGATTCGACCTCGCAGTCCTGCGCCAGCTTAATGAGCTGGTGGAACGGCTGCGTCCGGATGTCCTCTGGACCAACGCCGTGAAGTCTCATTTCCTGGTGCGTTTCGCCGGCTTGCACCGCAAAGCGTGCTGGCTGGCCTTCCATCACGGCTACACGGCGACGGACCTGAAAATGCGCCTCTACAACCAGCTCGACCGCTGGTCGCTCCGCGCCGCCGCCCGCGTGGTGACCGTGTGCCGCCCCTTCGCTCAAGACCTCGAGCGGCACGGCCTCCCCTCCGCCCGGATCCGGATCCAGCACATGCCCGTCAGCCCTGTCGATGTCCGCCCGGACCAAGCGTCGGAACTGCGCCGCCATCTGGGCATCGCCGCGGGCGAGCGCGTCGTGTTGACCGTCGGCCGCCTTTCCCAGGAAAAGGGACACGCCGATGCGCTTCGCGTTTTCCGCCTGTTGCGGGACCGCATGCCGGCGCAGCCTCTCCGGTTGCTGATCGTCGGGGATGGTCCGGAGCGCCGCCGCTTGGGAGCTTTGGCAGACCGGCTTGGACTGGCCCACGACGTGATCTTTGCCGGCCATCAGGACCAGATCGCGTCCTACTATGCGGCTGCGGATGTGTTCCTGCTCGCCTCCCACAGCGAGGGCTCGCCCAATGTCTTGCTGGAGGCCATGAGCGCGGGCCTGCCCGTGGTGGCCACGCGCGTGGGCGGCGTGCCGGAATTGGCCGAGGATGGCGTGGAGGCTCTACTGGCGGGTCGCGGGAACCACGAAGCGCTAGCAGACGCCGTGCTCCGTGTGTTCACAAAACCGGATCTGCGCAGCCGGTTGATCGAAAACGGGCGGCGCAAAGCGGCCGGCCACTCGCCGGAGTGGTTCTACCGGTCGATGATGCGAATCATCTCGGAGACACTGGAACACTAAGGGGTGCGCGTGAAGCCTGTACCGGTCCTGTTGGCTGTGCGTGAGCTGAACTGCGGGGGCATCGAAAGGGATGTCGCCAAGATTGCCTTGACCCTCGACCGCGCGCGTTTTGTTCCTCACGTCGCCACTTACTCCGCCCGCGGGCTGCGCTACGAGGAACTGAAAGACGCTGGAATCCCCATCCTCGAGTTGCCCGTGCGTTCCCTGGCCTCCTGGAGCGCTGTGAAGGCTGCTGTCGAGGCGGCCCGGTACATCCGCCGGCACCGCATCCGCGTGGTCCACGCCTGGGATCCCACGGCCGTCTTCTTGGTCCCACTGGCCAAGCTTCTGCGGGTTCCGGCCGTGCTGGCCAGCCAGCTCGGCCACCGGGGCCTGGCCGACCCACGCACTAGAAAAGAACTGCGCGTTGTGGACCGAATGGTGGATGCGGTCGTGGTCAACTGCGAGGCCATGCGGCGCCACATGGTGGAGGACGAAGGAGTCCCCTCCGAGCGGATTCGCCTTTGCTACAACGGCGTTGACCTCAGCCAGTTTTCGCCAGGCCCCAGACCGGATTTCGATTTTCTACAAGGCGCCTCCCTGGCAATCGGCACACTCGCGGTTCTGCGGCCCGAGAAGGCCCTCGAGGTTCTGATCGAAGCCTTTGCAAAGCTTCGTTCCCTGCAATCAGGCCTGAGACTCATCATTGTGGGGGACGGGCCGGAGCTCGGCAGGCTGCAAGCGCACAGCCGGCGGCTTGGCCTGGAAGGTGATTGCCTGTTTCTGCCACCCACTCGCGATGTCCCGTCGCTTTTGCGCGCCCTTGACATCTTTGTGCTCTGCTCCCGCTCGGAGGCCTTTTCGAACGCCTTGCTGGAAGCCATGGCCTGCGGCTGCTGCGCGGTCGGGACCGAAGTCGGCGGGACCCCCGAGCTGATCGGACGCAACGAGCGGGGCCTGCTGTGCCGCCCCGACGACCCCGACGACCTCGCCGCCAAGCTGGCCGTGCTGATCCGGGATGAGGCGCTGCGCCGCCGGCTCGGCGCCGAGGCGGCCCGCTATGCCCGGGAGAACCTAAGCATCGAAGCCGCCGCCCGGCGCATTGCCGAGATCTATACGGAATTGTTAGGCTCCAACGTCTCAACGATGCGTTAACCGGTGCCCTCGCCGTCCCCAGCGCCCCGGCCGAACAGAACAGCGGCAACCGGCGGAATCAAAAACGGCTCCAGGCAAAAAGTGAACCGCGCCGATCCATAAAACACCAGCGTCGTCACCAACACCACCAGAAACACCGCCCACAGCAGTGTGCTGTACCACCGGTCCGCCGGCCCATGCCTCAGCACCAAGAGCAGAAACGCGCCCAACAGCGCAGCCCGGAAAAACGATCCCAGAAAAGAGGTCAGGCGCGGAACAACCGGAACCGGCACGAATCCGCGCACCAGCTTGCCCAGCACCATCTTAGGAATGGATCCCCAATTCGCCCGAAGAAACGACAGCCCCTTGCGGCGGTAATAACGGTTCAACTCCGCTTCATCCATGGCCTGGGCGAGCTTCTGCTTGGGCGTCTCTCCCGGAATGCGGTCCGGAAAGACCCAGTAGCCCCAATACTGCCAATCGCCGGCGGTCACTGCGTTGTTCCCCCCGTAGAACGTCTCCCCTTCCATCGCGCTAAGCACCGGGAAAGCTCCGGAAACTGCGTAGTTCCGGAGAACCCAGAGTCCCGAGGGAATCAAGAACAGCGCCAGCAGGCCCAGACATCGAGCCGCTCGAGGGAACCTGTTCGGACGCCAGACCCACGCCGCGACAGCCAGCGTGAGCGGCAGAATCACAAAGTTGGAGCGCACCAGGACCGCAACTCCGGCCACCAGCGCCCCGGCAAATTGCGACGCCCCACCGCGCCGGATCAAAAGGATCCCCGCTAGCGTCAGCGCCAGCCAGCACGGCTCGGGATAGCCGTCACTGAGCAGCCCATAGGCGGGCGCGTATAAAGCGAGCATCACACCTGCCGCCGCTGCAACACGAAGGCGCTTCCAGAATTGATAGGTGAGGCACACCAGCAGGGCCGAAGCCAGCGCGTGGAAAAACACCGCCGAAATCCGCAGCACGGCGAATTCTCCGGCTTCCGGGAACACCCGCATCGGCAAGCTCAACAAAAAAGGCCACACCGGCAGCCGGCCTAAATGAGGCGCTTCCGGCCAAGGACTCCGGGCCAGAATGTAGCCTTTTCCTTGCGCCAGCGACTGGGCTAACCCCGAGTAGTAGGGCCCATCGCCTCCGGCCGGCCGGTCCAACTCACCGCCCAGCCGGGCGAAGGATAATCCGGCGAAAAAAGCGAGCAAAAACACCGCGGCGCAGGCAAGCAGCAGAGGTCTCCTCACACTCGGACCCCGCACAGCCATGCTTCAAAATCCAGTGAGCTCACGCCGGTCTGATCCAACACTCGCGGCAACAACAGCCGGTGCGACCGGGGGCCGGCCGCCCCCATCTCACAAGTGACGGCGCTCTCGATGCCGGCCTCAGACAGCCACGGCAGAAATTCGGCCGCATGGACCCCGCTCGGATAGCAGAAGTGCGCCGCCCTGCGGCCCGTCATCTCCCGGATCCGCTCCCGGTTATCCTCGATCTCCCGGAGGAAAAGCTGCCGGTCTAACGGGACACGGTGGCGGTGGGTATGGAGCTGGATATCGATGCCAGCCCGGCTCAACTCCGAGACCTGCGCGGGCGCAAGGATTTGTAACAAACGGCGGTCCAGAATGCCGGCGTAGTCCACCCCCAACCGCGCCGCCAGCCCTGCGGCGATTTCATTGCGGTCCGCCGTGCTCATCTGCCGTTGCTCACAGTATTCCAGCAAGGTCCTCACTGATGCCTGCCGCTCTTGGTCATTGGACCAACGCAGCCGCAACGGAACCCCAAGCGGGTGCAAATCGGCCTCGGCCGCGCCGGATTTCCAAAGGACATAGCTGACCGCCAGATTGAACACCGGCGCGCGGTGCGAACAATAATGTGTCGTCAAGTACAACGTGGCCGGATAGCGGAACTCCCTCAGAATCGGGGCAGCCTGTGCGGCAAAGTCCACAAAACCGTCGTCAAAGGTGATCACCGCGCTGCGGGGCGGCAAAGACCGGGAAGTGAGCCGCTCGAGCGCCTCTTCCAGCGGCAGGACGTTCGCCTCCCAGCTTCTCAGCAGTTCCATTCTCTGCCGGAGTTGAGCTGCGGTGATATAAAGGCCCGGGTTCCATTCATGCTCATCGGCCAACGAAATGCCGTGGAAACCGAGGATCAGCAGCCGGCTGGTCCGGCGGGCGGAACTGGCCGCCAGCCGGTAGATCCCGCAACGGCGCAGCAGCAAGAGTCCGGCATTCTTGACTGTACGTTTCAGTGCCAACGGCAATCCCTCGCGGGTGGAGTTCAACCGCCCCCGCCCTACGAATGCACCCATTGTAACCCGCCCTTTGCTGCTGCTGCACCGATCGTCCGAAAGTCTCCCCGCACCGGGGCGTCGGCGGCTCGTCTCCCCGCTGACTCCGCTCTCAGCATCAGCGAGGATACACAACATGGCCAAAAAGCGCATCTGGCTTGGCGCCTCAGCCATTGTCGTCATCGCTGCCCTTTTGCGGTTGTTGATGCTCAACAAGGAAAGCCTGTGGCTGGATGAATTGGCTTCGTGGTTCTTCGCCGGGCAGGATCTCGCCAAGGCGCTGCGTGCGGAACCTGCCAACCCGCCGCTCCATTTTGTGGCCCTCCACTTCTGGATTCGGCTGTTCGGCGCAAGTGAAGCCGCCATGCGCAGCTTCAGCGTTCTGCCCAGCATCGCCCCGGTCGGATTGCTGTACGCTTTCGCCAAACGTTTGGCCGGCGAGCCGGTTGCCTTGCTCGCCAGCGCCTACCTGGCGGTCTCGAGTTTCCAAATCGAATACGCGCAGGAGGCGCGGGTTCACGCCTGGCTCTGTTTTCTGATTCTGTCGGCTTCCCTGTTGCTTTGGAGAGCGCTTCACGCGCCGGATCCCCCGCCCGCTTGAAGTACTATGCCGCTTATGCGGTTCTCTGCACGGTTTGCTTGTACGCGCATTTCTTCACTGTCTTCTATCTAGCGGCTCATGGACTTTACGTGCTCCTGTTCTGGCGAAAACAGCTGCTGTACCTTCTGTCGGCCGCCGGCGCGGCATTATTGGCATTCACTCCATGGTTGATTGAGATGCTGCGGGCCGCCTCGGCGGGCGGTCAGTCCCGGCGGTATTTGTTCCTGAAATTGCCTCAGGCTTACTTCAGCCTCATGTTCGGCGATTCTCTAATCCCCTTGGATGAACAAGCCGTTCAGAGAGCCGGCCAAGTATTGCTGGCCCATTGGCCGATCCTGGCGGGCGCTCTGTTCGCCGCTGCTGTTCTGGCTGCGCACCTATGGCCGCGCTTGCGGCGGCGGGAAGCCCCTCTTTTATTCGCGCTGAATCTGGGCGTAACTCCCGCGATCTTCGCATTCCTCGTCTCTTTCCGAATCATGGTGTTTGACGAGCGTCACCTGTTGTCTTCAAGTCCTTTCCTCTACTTGCTGGCCGCCACTGCGGCCCTGGGCGTTGCCCAAACAGAGGCCTGCCTCAAACGCCGTAGTTGGAAGACCGGCGCCGGATATCTCGCTCTTGCTGCCTATGGGGCTCTGATTCTGCTTTCTTTGTACAAGTACTACTTCGATCCCCGCTTCGGGAAGAAACAGTGGCGCGAAGCCGTCGCCTATATGGATAGTCGCTCAACCGGCCGGGAAACGGCCATGGTCGTCTTCGAACCGGATTACTTGCATTTCTGCTACGACTACTACACGAAAGCCCCTCTAGAACAGCTAAGAGTCACCCCCGGCCTGATGGCGCAGTTGGAAACCAATCCTCGCCTTCTGCTGGATGGGTTGCACGGCCGCCAGACGGTCTGGCTGGTCCGGTCGCATTTCTATGGCGAGCGGGTGTTGCAGCTCTTGCAGCATGAGTTTGATGAGGTCGAGCGGCGGTTCTTCCCCAAGGCCAAGGGAATCGACGTGCGCCGCTTTAAGCGGCGAGCGCCCCCGGATGCGGTCCGGCGGCCGTAATCATGACCATGCGATTAGCGCTGCCAATGCAAGGGCAAAGACAACTCGGCTACCACACGGATTCCAGCATTCGCGCCAGCGATTCGGCCTGACGCGGCGCGGCGAACTGCTCTACAAAGCTCGCCGCCAGAGGAAGAGGATCGGAGGGCAACTCGAAGTAGTTGATCAGAGCCCGGTCCATCTCCTCCGGCGAGGATCCCGAATAGGCGCTTACATAACGTACGCCGCTCTTTGCCAGCACCATTTCGGTATCGGAGCCGGGCGGCACGTGCGCGAGAATCGGCCGGCCGATTTGGACATATTCGAAAAGTTTCGCCGGCACTTGAATCGCCGTGTGCGGCTGAATCAGCAGGAGTCCGTCCGAGGTTTGTGCGATCCTCAGCGCTTCGGACTTCGGCACAAGGCCGGGCCTCCGTTCGAGCCAGCCCTGCTCAACGGCCTTGTTGAGCAGCGGCTCGGCAGGGAGCATTCCGGGTTCCATCGAACCGGCAAGAAGAATCCTGTGTTTGCGCGGGTCCAGCCGGCCTGCCTGAACCAAACGTCCGATCGATTCCAGGAGCATCACGGCCGAGCGCCCCGCGTAAAGCTCACCTACGTGAGAGAACAAGCGGTAAGGACGCCTGGGCAACGGCAACGGATGAATCCGCTCTTCCGGATCGAATCCGTTCCATATCGTGTGGACCTTGCTGGCCGACTCTGGGCGCCGGCGGCGGAACTGTTCCGCTGCCGAGTCCGTGTTCGCCACGATCAGCGCTGCGTCTTTCGCGAAGGCTCGTTCCAGCAACAAAGCGGCCCGCCGCTGCAACGGGTTGAGGCTCTCCCAGAGTCCGGGTGTGAACGTCATCGGATCCCGGAAATCCGCAATCCAGGGCAGCCGCGTCTCCTGCGCCATCCGCCAGCCGGCCAGGTGAGCCCCGAGCGGCGGAAAGGTTGAGAAAACGCATGCCCGGCTTGTCGGTCTGCTCTTGAAAAAGGCCAGCGCAGCTTTGACCGCTCGCGCGGCCCAACGGATCCCTACCGCACCCGGCCAGAGCGTCTTCCGCAACGCCCTTTCCATCTGCCACCCGGCGCTCTGACGCTTGCCGCCCGGAAACGGATCCCGGATGCGGAACACCTGCAATGGCCCTTCCTGCGACTCCTCGCACGCGGTAAAAACGGCCACTTCGTAGCCGAGCCGGGTCAGATACTTGGCGAAGCGATAGGGCCGCATACTGCCCGCGCTGGGATCCGGCGGGAAGTGATAAGCCACCATCAGCACCAGATGCTCAGACATCCCGCGCCTTTCCCTGCGGCTTCGCAAAAAAGCGACGCAAAGCTTCAACGCACCGTTCCGCCGCATGGCCGTCCCAAAGCGGCGGAAGCTCGCCCCGTTTCGGATTAGCTTTGGTCTGCTCCCAAGCGGACAGAATGCTCTCTTTGCTCGTTCCCGCCAAACGGTTTGTGCCGCACCCGACCGTCACCGGCCGCTCCGTATTCTCCCTGAGGGTCAAGCACGGAACCCCGAGCGCCGTGGTCTCCTCTTGAATGCCTCCGGAGTCCGTCAATACGACCTTGCAGGTCGCTTCCAGACACAGGAAATCCAGGTAGCCGAGCGGTTCGCACAGGTGGATGCTTTCCGGCAGCGGAGTTCGTTGTGCCTCCAGACGGGCCCTGCTTCTGGGGTGCACCGGCCAATAGAGCGGAACTTCGGAGGAGATTTCCGCCAGCGCGGCCAGAATCTCGCTCCGGCGGTCCTCGTCGTCGACATTCGCCGGCCGGTGCAGCGTCACCAGTCCAAACGCGCCGTCCCCGATCCCCAAGCGGACCCGGATGTCCGATTGCAGCGCCTGATCAAGGTGCTTGCGTAGTGAGTCGATCATGATGTTGCCAACCAGCTCGATCCGTTCTTCCGGCACCCCCTCGCGCAAAAGGTTCCGCACGCCGCTCTCTTCCGAAACCAGCAGCACATCCGAAATCGCGTCGGTGACGATCCGGTTGATCTCCTCCGGCATCGTGCGGTCGAAGCTGCGGAGTCCTGCTTCTAGATGAATCACTGTAAATCCCATCTTTTTTGCTGTCAATGCAGCAGCCAAGGTCGAGTTCACGTCGCCGGCGACAACCACACCGTCCGGCTGCTCCTGCTCCAGCACGGGTTCAAGCCGCTCCATCACCGCTGCCGTCTGCCGCGCGTGCGAGCCGCTTCCCACCGCCAAATGGTAGTCCGGCTCCGGCAGCCCAAGTTCCCCAAAGAACCGGCTGGACATGTTCTCGTCGTAATGCTGTCCCGTATGCACCAGCCGGACCGCAAAGGCCGCATCCTGCCGCAAAGCTTCTATCAGTGGCGCAATCTTCATGAAGTTGGGGCGGGCCCCCGCAACGCAGACGAGACGCACCAGCATACGATATCTATTGGAGCATACCGACCCGAAACTGGTCGGAGGCCGTAGCAGCTCCCCAACCACGATTGCGGCCCTTGAGACCACCGGCGGAACTACTCGGTGGGCGGGTGGAATCTGTCTCCCGTCGTTTTTCTGTGCGTCTGCCTTCTAGCCATTGGTGCAGCCCTTAGCTCCGGAAAAGGAATTGCTCGCAAGGCAGAAACGCCGCCGCAGTAGCGGCAGCGCTGGCATTCACCAACTGCGCTTGTAAAGCCGGCGGCCGGACGAGGCAGGACCGGACGTGCGGCGTGATGCCGGAAAAGATTGCTTGCATCCGATGAACCGGTCCTGCCAAGGTGTACGCTGATGCTCGACCCATCGCTGCGCACGTGTAGAATAAGACCAGCGCATGCTGCTGGTGAGCAATCTGGCCAGACTCCCGCAAAACTGGGTCTCGAAGGGAGGCGTGTGCGGACAGAGCATCCGTTGCGCCTCTGTTGTCTGCTTCCTCCGGTACTGCTTCCGGCGCGACAGTGTGTTTGTGATCAATTGCGACCCGGCGCTGTTGCTCAAGCTCTGCGCTTTGTTCGCCATCTTCCCCTTTTTCCGAAGGCCGCTAGTCGCCGTGGACTTGGTTCTGCGGGAGCCGAGGGGCTGGACCGGCTGGCTGCGCGCAGCCGCCAAGAGAATGCTGCTAAGGCGCGTGGACCATTTCATCCATCATTTCAAGGACCTGGAAGGCTACCAGCAAGTCTATGGGATCGGACCGGAACGTAGTTCCTTTGTGTTTTTCAAACCGAACATCCGCTACGAGGGGGAAGCCGGAGCGATTCCGGAGGGGGACTATGTGCTGTGCTTTGGCCGGTCGTTGAGGGATTTCGATACCTTCTTCGCGGCGATGGAAACACTGCCGTACCCCGCGGCCATTCCAAGACCCGACTTTCGCGCGCTTGCTGAGCACGGGGCGAGATTCAGCAGGGATTTGAACAGCCTTCCGGACAATGTGCAGCTTCTTCCCGATGATGGCAGCGAAGAATCCCAGGTGCGCTGCCTTCTCGGCGCGAGGCTGGTTGTACTGCCGGTCCTGAAGACCAAGATGCCTTCCGGGGCCAGCACCGCATTGAACTCCATGCTGCTGGGCAAGTGCGTGATCGGTTCCGAGGTGCCGGCAATCTCGGACGTCTTTGAACATGAAGTGATTACGGTGCCCCCCGAGGACCCCCAAGCTTTAGCGGCCGCCATTGACCGCGCTTGGAAAGACGATGAGCTCCGCCACAGGATCAGCGAGGCGGGCAGACGGCTTGCCCTGAGCTTGGGCGGGGAACCAGAATTGTACCAGCGGATCATCGACGACGTGGTTGTGTGGCTCACAAACGCCAACGCCCCAAGCCTACGGTGACCCGGCGCCGGCGTTCACGGTGGGTCTAAAGCCCCTTTGTTGGACAGGCGCAGCCATTCCTGTTGATGCAGATCGGCCAGTCTTCGCCCGAGTGTCTCCCAGTCATAGCGGACGGAAACGAACTGCTGAGCGGCGCCCGACAGTGCGCGCGCCACCTCTCGGGAGGACAAGAGGCGATCGATGGCCCGTGCCATCTCATCGGCTTCGTCCGCCAAGAGGTAGTGCTCGTTCGGTTCGGCCTCAAGTCCCTCCGCGCCCAGGCGCGTGGAAATCACCGGAACTCCAGCCGCCATCGCTTCTAAGACCTTCAATCTCGAACCACCGCCCACACGCAGCGGCACTACCGCCGCCTCTGCCCCGCGGTAGAAAGGCCTTGTGTCTTCTACTTCCCCTGTCACCATCACCCGCGGCGAGGCCAGGGCCCTGACTTCCGGGGCCGGGTTCCGCCCGACAATGACAAAGTCCAGATCGGGGTGTTTCGTCTCCAACTCCGGCCAGACCCGCTGGCAGAACCACCGAACGCCATCGATATTGGCAAAGTAGTCCATCGAACCTACAAACAACAACCTCCTTCGGGTGTTCCGCGGCTCGCCGCCGGCTGCGTTCAAGTTGGCTGCGCAAACCTCCGAATAGTGACGGACATCCACCCCATTGGGAATACAATGAACTTGCGCCCCCGGGCAGCGCACCAGCAGCGCCTGCCGGTCATTCTCGCTCACCGTCACATGCGCCCCGCACACTGCCAGCAGCCGGTTCTCCAGCTTCTCCAACAGCCTCGCCGTCCGTAACGCGAAGAGCCGGTGAGCCAGGGAAGGCGCCTTCTGGGCGTAGCGCCGCATCAGCACCGATTCGATGTTGTGCCAGTCCATTAAAACCGCCGGCCGGCCCGGCGCCCGCAGCACCAGCGGCAGATAAGCCGCCAGGGGAGACCCCACGATATGCACCGCGTCGAATCGGTGCTCCTCCAGCAGGCGTTCCAACTGCTTCGCCGCCTCCCTCGAATAGCAGTTCCACGCCGTCACCGGCAAGGGGCCGACCAGCCCGCGCAGTAATTGCCCCGGCCCGTAAGTGCGCCCGCGGGAGGCGGTGACGACGCGCGCAAAACCCGCTTCCGGAACTGCTGCCGCCTTTGAATCGTTCGGATGCAACAGTTCCAGAAACGTGACTTCGCAACGCTTCGCCAGCGCCCGGGCCAGATGGAAGTCACGCACCCGGGCTCCCGTCGTCAGCGGCCAAAGTTGGTGCGGCGCAAAGAAAAGAATCCTCATGGTACGAATCGCAAGCGCGGCCCGGCCGGCCGCATCGCTGCGCCGGACACGATTATACTGAGAATACTCCTGGATGCCGAAACACTCTCCTCCAGTCCCACCCTTCGCCGCCAAGCCCCCAAGCCAGGCTCCGCCTTCCGCCGGCCTTGGGCCGAGCCCCCTGGTCCCCACGGGCGCAGCGTTGCTAGAAGAGGACATTCACAACCCGCTGCGCCGTCTGGGCTTCTTTTTTGCGCTAGCGTTTGTCTTCGTCCGCTTCACCACACTGCACGAAGTTCTCACCGTCAAGCTCGGCTTCAACCCCTACTTGCTGTACTGGGTCGGCGGGCCCGCCATCCTCCTTCTCATCCTCACAGGGGGTCTTCAACGCTCTTGGTATTGGACGCCGGTCCGTTTCTGGCTCCTGTACCTAGCCTGGATGTACGCCGCCATTCCCACCAGCACTTGGCGCTCGGATTCGCTCCGGCTGGTCTTTACCTATTCCCGGACAGAAATGGTGGTCCTTTTCCTGGTTGCCGGGCTGGTGCTCACCTGGCAGGAGTGCTGGCGGACGCTGCGCTGGCTGGCTCTGGCCGCCTTTGTGCTTGTCCTGCTGGGCCACTTCTTCTCCGAAGAATTGAGTCCGGAGGACCCGCGCCTTCAACTGGTCGCCGGCACCATGTCCAACTCCAATGACTACGCCGCCCTCATGGTGATCGTGCTTCCTTTTCTCGTCCTGTTCGTCATCGCCCCCAGGGTGCCGGGCATTTTCCGCCTGGTGGCGGGACTGGCTTTCATTTATGGCCTGTACCTGATTCTGGCCACGGGTTCCCGGGGCGCCTTGATCGCCTTGATTGTTACTGCCCTCTACGCGCTGTTGCGCCTGCCGCTGGCGGCCAAGATGGGCGGGTTTGCATTGCTGGCGGTCCTCTCGCTGCTCCTTTGGTCCTTCCTGCCCGAACGAATCACCACCCGGCTCCGCACCATCCGCGCCACCGATGAGAACGTCGACATGACCGCGGCCGAATCCGCCTCCGCCCGCGTGTATTTGCTGAAGCAGAGCCTGCGTTTCACCTTCGAGCGGCCTTTGTTCGGCGTCGGCCCCGGCCAGTTCGCCAATTTCGAAGGCACCAGCGCCCGCCAGGAAGGCGAACGCGGAAGCTGGCATGACACGCACAACGCCTATACCCAAGTCTCCAGCGAGGCCGGAATCCCCGCCTTCATCTTCTACGTCGGAGCCATTTTCTCCACCGGCCGTCTGCTCAGCCGTGTCTACAAGAGGGCGCGAAGCCAGCCGCCCACCCTCGAGAACCGCCGCATTGCCGCCGCCTGTCTTTGCGTCATGCTGTCGTTCGTCGGTTTCGCCACCTCGGTTCTGTTTCTTTCGCTCGCCTACCGCTTCTATCTGCCGGCCCTCTCCGGCCTCGCCATTGCCATGGCTCGCGCGACGGACCACCTCTGGTCTACACCGCCGCCGGCTTCCTGACCCAACGCCTCCCCACACCTCCCCTGGCCGAACCGCCGGATCCCACCGGCCAAGTCTTACTCCAGCAATGCGGCCCTGGGCGCGGAAAGCAGCACCCCAGGCGGAAGATCTTGCAGCGCGCAGGCTCCGGCTCCTACGACCGCTCCGGGGCCAATTTTCAGGTGATCCCGCACCGCCGCCCCGATGCCAAGGAAAGCTCCTCGCCCGATCTTGCAAACCCCGGCCACGCTGGCCCCGGGCCCGATGAACGCATAATCCTCCACCTCAGTGTCGTGACCCACCGAGGCGTTGCGGCTTACCATGACGTGCCGCCCTAGCCGCACCCGCGTTCCGATCACCGCACCCGCCGCCACGACGCAGCCCTCCCCCAGCCCGGCCCGCGGCGATACGACAGCCGCCCGGTGCACGAGCGTCGCGAACGAGAATCCCAAAGCCTCCACACGCCGGATGAAGTCGATGCGTTCCCGAAGGCCTGTTCCGCAAACGGCCCAATGATCCTTGTGCCAGTCCCGGACATCCTCGAGAAAGTAGACCGGATATCCCTCCAGACGTTCGCCGCGCCGTTCCGGCCACAAGTCCTGCACAAAGCCGGCCACTTCGTATCCGCCCGACTGCTCGGCGATTTCTGCGATCTCCAGCGCCAAACCGCTACAGCCGAGGATCAACAACCGGCGCGTCTGTTCGCTCACCCGTTGCCTCCGTTGGCGAACTCTCGCACCGCCGCGATCACCTCCGCCGCCTCCTCCTGGGTCAGATCGCTGGCCAGCGGCAGCGATACAACCTCTTCGTACAATCTCTCCGTCACCGGCAGCCGGACGCCCGCTTCGGCGAACAGCGGCTGCATGTGGCACGGAAGGAAATGAACCCACGAGCCGATCCCTTTTTGGGCAAGCTGTCGCATCAACCGGTCCCGGCGTCCGCCCAAGACTCGAATCACATAACTGAGCGGGAACACGCCCTCGATCTCGTGTTCCAGCGTCTGGATGCCGGGCATTCCTCTAAACGCCTTATCATATTGCCTGACGATTTCCAGCCGCCGGGTGCGGAAACGATCTAGTTTCCTTAACTGCGCAAGCCCGATGGAAGCACTAATGTTGGTCATAATATTCCGCAGTCCCGGTTCGGAAACTTGGTAATACCAGGGCCGGTCCGTGTTCAATCTCCGCCAGCCCTCGGCATCCATGCCAACATTTCGCATCCGGCGCAGCCTTGCTGCCAGCGCGTCATCGCCCATTACGATGACCCCGCCCTCCCCGCACGTGATGTTCTTGATCGGGTCGAAACTCAAGCAGCCCGCATCCGCCAACGTCCCGGCGTAGCCATCCCTGCATCTAGAGCCGAAGGCGTGCGCCGCGTCCTCGATGATCCAGATCGTTCTCCCGCCCAGGGCGCGCCGGAGGGCGCTTATATCGCAGATCCGTCCGCCGTAATGGACCGCGATCACGGCCGAAGTGTTCGGGGTCATCCGCCGCGCGACGTCCTCCGGGTCCATTAAGAGATCGTGTTCCCGCACCTCGCAAAAGACCGGCTTGGCGCCCACCGCCAGCACCGCCTGCGGAGTAGAGACGTAGGTCATCGAGGGGACGAGCACCTCATCCCCGGCTTTCACGCCCAACGCCTGCAACGTCATCCACAGCGCCGCCGTGCAGTTGCTCACTGCAATTACGTGCCGCGCTCCGATGACTGCCGCGGTCTGTTTCTCGAATTCCTCCACCACCGCGCCCATCCCCAGCCAGCGGCTCTCCAGAACGCTGCGCACCGCCCGCAGCTCCTCTTCCTCAATCGTGGGCCGGCATACCGGTATTCGGATCTTCAACCGTCCTCCTCTCTTGCGCTAAAGCCCTCAGCGTCAGCGCCAGCTTCTCGATGGAGCGCGAAACGTTGCACTGCCCGGTCGCCAGCCGGTAGCCGTTCTCGGCGATCTCGCTGCGCTCCTTCTCGTGCGTGAGATAGTAGCGGATGACGTCCGGCATCTGTGCGTAGCCGGCTTCCACGTAATGCTCGCCTGGCACGAACGGCGCGGGCTTGTAAAGCGGCTCGGAGACAATGAGGGCTTGATTGGAAGCGCCAAGCGCGAACCGGAGCAGCGTGAACTGCCCGCGAAAGCGCGGGATGTTCAAGAAAATCTTGCTGCGGTTGATCAGCTGCGTCCTTTGCTCTCCCCACAAGGACGGATCTTTCCAATCGCCGAGAGACAGCACCTCCACGCCGCGGCGCCTCAAGTACGCCAGCTTCCTCCTGCGCCGCAGAGTCGGCGCCCCCAAGAACAGCACGCCGATGTCCCGCTCCAGCCCCAGATCCTGGCCTTGGCCTTCGTAATAGCCCAAAGGCAGGTACTCCGACTCGATGCCGCGTTCCTGCAAGAACTCAACTCGCTCCAACGTCGAGGCGAAAAGCTTCCACCGCAGCCCCCGGCGATGGACCCGCCGGAGCAGGAAATAGTTGGTATACGGATCCGTGGCCCGCGCATCGCGCAGCAAGATCTTCACGACTTCCCGGTGGTCAAGCCATGGCCACGGCAATCCCGAAGCCCTGGGCGGCGGCAGCGGTTCGCTGTGCCAAATCACAACCGGCGGCAGCCCGTGCGGGTCTTCCTTTAAGAGCTGCCTCTTGACCGCGGGATACCAGTTGAGATTCCCATTCACAAAGAGCACTTCGCCTTGACCCGGCCGCCAGGGCCCGCTTCCCAGAGGGCACACCTCGATACCGTAAGGCTCAAACAGCTTGTCCAAGCGAAAAGCCCGCCTCTGCGCCCCCGAGAACTGCCGACGCGGTACCGCAACTCGAATCCGCTCGCCTGCCTGCGTAACCATCCGCTGGTTCACTTCTCTTCCAGCTTCCACAGCCTCAATTTCAGCTCCGCCAGTTCCCGCCGAAGTTCCGGCAGCTTGCCCAGGTTCGCGAGCAGCTCCAAGTACTCCTTCAACGGCCGTGCCGGCGTGCCCCACACCACCTGCCCTGACCGGATGATTTTCGAGGTCAGCACGCCGCAGCCGCTGCCCAAAACGGCCCGGGTCTCGATCCGCGCTTTGTCCCCGATGCCCACCTGCCCGCCGATCACCGCGTAATCTTCCACCACCACCCCGCCCGAAAGCCCGGTCTGCGCGGCAATCACCACGTGGCGTCCGATGCGGCAGTTGTGCGCGATGTGCACCAAGTTGTCCAGCTTGGTTCCCTCCCCGATCCAGGTCACCCCCAGCGCCGCCCGGTCCACGCAGGAGTTCGCTCCGATCTCCACATCGCTCGCGATCGACACGCGGCCCACCTGTGGAAACTTTTGGTACCTCTCCCCTTCCAGCGCAAACCCGAAGCCGTCTGCCCCAATCACGCAGCCGGAGTGCAGAATCACCCGGTCGCCGATGTCCACGTCGTCGTACACCGTCACGTTGGCGTGCAGCCGGCAATCCTCGCCGATTAGGACCCTCCGACCGATCACCGTCCCCGCGCCGATCATTGTGCCTCGCCCGATCTTCGAGCCCTCGCCGATGACCGCCAGCGGTCCGATCGACACCTCCGGGCCGCACTCCACTTCCGGGCCAAGCACCGCGCTGGGATGGATCCCCGCCGGCGGTTTCGTCTCCGGATGCAACCGGCTCAATGCCCGCGCAAAGGCCGCCCGGGGATTCGCGCACCGGATCACCGTGCGGCCCCCGGGGTTTGCAAAATCGGGAGGAACAATCAGGCAACCCGCCGCGCTCGCCGCTGCCTGGGCTGCGGCCTTCTCATTCGCCACAAAGGACAGCTCGCATGCTCCCGCCTTGTCGAGCGGGGCCGCGCCGCTCAACTCGCGCTCGCCGTCCCCTTCATACGCCGCTCCCAACCACTCGGCCAGTTCACGGACACGCACACTGCCTCCTCCGGCCGGTTGTGGCCGGCCTCTAAAGTATCATACAAGTCTATGCCGGCCGATCCTTCCGCCATCATCTCCCCCACCGCCCGCGTTGACCCCGCCGCCACGATCGGCCCGCAGACCGTCATCGGCGACTATTGCGTCATCGAAGGCGACGTCTCGATCGGCGCATTCTGTGTCCTCGAACCTTACGTCTACGTCAAGCGCTGGACCACCATGGGCAACCACAACCAGATCTCCGCCGGAACCGTGCTCGGCACCGATCCCCTCGACAAAGCCTTCACCGGCGAGCGCAGCTACCTGCGCATCGGCAACGGCAACAAGATCCGCGAGCATTTCACCATCTCCCGCGGCACCCAGCCGGAGTCCGCCACCATCATCGGCGACGGCAACTACATCATGACCTCCGGCCACATCGCCCACAACTGCAAAATCGGCAACCATACCGTGATTTGCAGTTGCGCTCTCATCGCCGGCCATGTCGAAATCGAAGACCAGGCCTTCATCTCCGGCGGCGTGGCGGTCCACCAATACTCCCGGATCGGAAGGCTCGCCATGATCGGAGGCGGCGTCCGGGTCAACCTGGACGCTCCGCCATTCTTTCTCTACTCCGGCCTCTACATCGAGCCCAACGGCGTCAACCGCGTGGGTCTCGAGCGCGCCGGCTTCAGCCCTGAACGCATCGCCGCCCTGAAGCGGGCCTACCGCCTCCTCTACCGCTCCGGATTGCTCCTTGATCAGGCCCTGGCCCGCATCGAACGCGAGATCCCCGGCGAGGAGGCGCAGCATCTGGTCCGCTTCGTCCGCGCCAGCCGCCGCGGCATCTGCCGCCCGCGCTCAACGCCCTCCGGCGCTTGAGCTCGCAGCCCGTTCCGTCTTCAGGGCCAGCACCAGAAGCAGCAGCGCGCCGATGTAGCACGCCGCCCCCGCCGCCAGCGTCTTTTGCAGCCCGGCATAGATCGCCACAAAGATCGCGGCCACCGAGCCGAGCACGCTGGCCGCCGAGTTGACGGCCCAGGCCCATTTCACCGTCGGCTTGTGCCGCACCTCGAGCAGGCTCAGCCCGGTTGGAAAAGGCATTCCCATGAAGAAGGCCGGCGGAGCGATCAGCAGCACCGTGACCGCCACCTTCCAGGCTTGCGGCCAGCCCACGCCTCGCTCGGTGACCGGGCCTGCCGCCGCGGTCAGCGCCGCCAGCAGCACCGCCGCCAGCGCCATCACCACGCCGAGCCGGAATTCCGACAACCCCACCACCCGCCGGCTCACATAGCTGCCCCATCCGCTGGCCATGAGCATCGCAAAGATGATCACGGTCAGAGCATAGGTCGGATGCCCCAGGAACAGCACAAAGCGCTGGATGAGCGCCACCTCGCTCAGGATGTAGCCCGCGCCGATCGCGACGAAAAACAGCAGAAACGCCGCCAATCTTGGTTCCCGGGGCAAGGCTGCTTTGAGCACCAGCGGAGGCAGCGCCAGCATCACCGCCACCGCCGCCACGCTTACCGCCAGCAGCCCCAGCATCACCGGCACCGACAGGTTCACCTGGAAGTCCGCCCGCGATGAATCCGGCTGCTCGCCGCTCAGAAAGTACCGAAGATATCGCCCGATGTCGCCCGACTGAACGCTGTAGAAAAAGAACGGCCGGTCATCGCTCACCGCTCGGATGTTGTAGGGGTAGCGGTTCTCGAACGCCGCCGGGTCCGGGCTCGTCATTAGCGCCGTGAACGGGTTCGGGATCCCCGCCCCCGGCAAGTAGAGCGGCGCCATTCCCGCCTCGCCGGCCAGCTCCCGAAGGCGCGCAATCTCGCTTTCCGGCAAAGGCTTGCGGGCGATCAGAACGGTGTCGAGCGCGCCCCATCCGCCGGCATCGGAGAGCTGGCCCTGCCGGACCACGGCGATGTGCCTCCACGGCTCGTTCTCACCGAGCTTCTGCAACGCGGCCCGCGCCAGCGACAACAGCCGAAGCGACTCGCGAGGCGGCTCCAGCCCCCACCGCGTGAAAACCAGCAGGCCGTCATCGCTCAGGCGGTTCAAATAATCCGCAAATGCGTTCGTCGTGTAAAGGTAATTCTCGGTCAGCGCGTAGGCGCCCGCGGCCGTCGAGGCCCACGTATCGACCAGCGTCGCCTGAATCACCTGGTACTTCTCCCGGCTGCGCTTGACGAAACTCCGCCCCTCCGCCACCTCCAGGCGCACCTCGGGGCGGGAGTACAAACCGCGACTGTACTCCCGCAGCCTTTCCCGCATCAACGTCTCGGCGATGATCGGGTTGATCTCTACCGCCGTAATATCCCGGCTGCCTCCCGCCAGCGCCCGCGCCACGTCCCAGCCGCCGCCCGCCCCCAGAATCAGCGTCTTCGCCCCCGGCCGAAGCAGATACGGCAGCCCTGGTCCTTCGTAGAGCAGCCGGCGGCGGTCCGCGGCGCTCAAATGGTCAAAATCGAAGGAGGCTACGCCGGTGGAGGCGTCGGCGTCGATCACGATCAGCGATTGGTCGGCCGTCACCGCCACCCGCGAATAGCTGTTCCACTTTACGAACGACTCGTTGGTCAGCTCCTTGCCCTTGGCGTACTTGACGTCGATCACCCGGAAACGGGCGTTGTAGCCCAGCAGCACCAGCAACGCCAGCGCCAGCGCCACGCTCACCGCACGGCCCGCCACGTGCCCCGCCCGGCTGTACCACAGCGCCGCCGCCGCCGCATAGAACACCGCCGCCGCCAGCACCGTGTTCGGTCCTCCAAAGGCGTTCAACAACGGCACCAGCAGCAGACAGCCCGCGCCCGCGCCCACCAGATCGAAGAAGTAGACCCGCCCCACCCGCTGGATCGCCTCCGTGATCGCGGTCGAGACCACCACCCCCGCCAGGAAAAACGGCAACGTGCTCGGGAAGTACACCGCCGCCAGCGTCCAGAACCCCGCCGTCTCCCGCACCGAGAGGCTGGCTGCCAGCGAGAAGACCACCACCAAGGCATTCAGCGCGGAAATCGTTCCGAGCTTCAAGTACAAGTTCCACCGCCACCCCGACACCACATACGCGAACACCCCGCCGGCCCCCAAGCCGAACAGCGCGATGGAAATCGCCAAAAAGGCGAAGTGGTAGTGAAAAATGACGGAGAAAATCCGCGTGAGCGACAGCTCCAACAGCAATGTCGCCAGCGTAGTGAATGCAACCGCAATATAGAAGACCGGCCAGCGCAGGCGGCTAGGACCGGCGTAGGATGTGCTGTAGCCCAAACCTCATGTTACGCCACAGGCCGGCTCCGCCGTTGACGTTGTCTTCCGCTGCCTGTGCGCGCCCACTCAGCGGCGCTCTTGCACGGAAAGCAGCACCTCGCTGCCCGCCGCGAATTCCACATTCGCCCCTTTGGCCGCCACCTGGATAAGAAGCAACGAGGCCGCGCCGCCCACGCCAGCGCCGATCGCCGCGCCCTTGGCCCCGCCCAGGATGCCTCCCAGAAGCGCCCCTGCGCCTGTGGCGATGGCGGCCTTGCCGACGTTGCTCTTCTTTTGGATCACGCGCCCTTCCTCGTCCACGTCGGCCTGGCCTTTGGAATTAAAAAAAGACTTGATCTGGGCGCTGACCGGAATCTTTTGCTCCCCCTGCACCAGGGTGTGGAAGGTGAAGTTCAGGACACTGGTGCCACTGATTTTGCCTCCGCTCTTTGATTCCCGGACTTCGCCTTCCATCATCCATCCCGCGAAAGCCTCGGGGCTGACTACTTGGGCGGTGATCTTGTCCCCCTTCCGGTTGGTCTGCGTGCTCAGGGGGCCCAGCAGCTTCACCCGGAACTCGGTGTCCTTCTCAATCTTGGGAAGCTCCGCGCCGTAGCCTTGCCCGGCCAACCACAGCACCGTAGTCAACGCAATGATTCTTTTCATTCTCTTCCGCTCCTGCTTCGCCATCCCCCGCCGGGGCTGATGCGCGCGCACCGGGCGGAGTGCTCTGGTCTGCACTGTCGGCCTCAATTATACGTGAGGGATGCGGCCCCTACAAGATACCCAGCCCGTAAGATCTTGAATTCAACCTTTGGAATGCGCCATTTTGCCCGCGGCGGGTCTTGGGCCCGGCCAGGGCGAAGGCAGCCGCAGTCCGGCTCGCTCAGCCGGCGCTCAGCGCCTGGCGTCCACCGACGCGCTGCAACACTCGCGACAGCCGGGCTTGCAGCTTGCTGACAGGAATCTTCACCGCGGGCGGCGCCTCGGAACGCTGCAACGCGTTCAGGCTGGTCCGGTGGCCGCAGCCATCGCCGCCCGGGCCTCCTATACTCGCCGCCCTTGGGCGCCGCATGGCGGAACCTGCCTCATTACTCCCTTAGACCGCTGAACTGAGCCGCGTTTATACCGAATTGCAAAGAAACGTCGCTCAGATGAACTGCTCCGAGTGGCTTTCGGCCACGGGCCAGATAGCGGCCCGCCCCCTGCTCTAAAATGAAGGCGTGGGGCTCCCCAGGGCTCGGTTCTACAGCCGCGAGGAACTCGTCGCCGCGCGCAACGGCTGGAAACAGCAGGGCAAGCGGGTTGTGTTCACCAACGGCTGCTATGACCTGCTTCATCCCGGTCACGTGCGCTTGCTCGAGCGGGCCCGCTCGATGGGCGACGTGCTGATCCTGGCCCTCAACACGGACGCCAGCGTTCAACGTCTGAAAGGGCCGTCCCGCCCGCTGCTTTCCCAACAGGAGCGCGTGGCCCAGGCCATGGCCCTGGAGGCCGTGGACGCCGTCACCCTCTTCGACGAGGATACGCCGCGCGAACTTATCGCGGCGGTGCTGCCCGACGTGCTCATCAAGGGCGCGGACTGGGCCCATTTCATCGCTGGGCGCGAGGAGGTCGAGGCCGCCGGGGGCCAAGTGCTGGCGCTGCCGTTGGAACCCGGTTATTCCACAACGGGGATCGTTGAGGAGATCCTGAGACGCCCCGCGGAAACGGTTTCGCCTTGACCCATCCGGAGTTTCGCGACTTGCTGGCGGCCACCGCCCGCCATCCCTCTTTTCAGCACCTACTACGCCGCATCGAGACCCAAACCGCGCCCCAACTCTGGCTGGTGGGACTGACTCCCACCGCGGCGGCTCTGTACGCCGCTCTCCTCCACCAGTTCAGCGGCAGGCCCCTGTATGTGCTGGCGGCCACCCAGGCGGAGGCGGAATCCCTGCTGGAAAGCGCCACCGCCTTTTTTAACGTGCTGGCGGGTGCTTCGGGCGCCGTTCGGCCCCAACTGTTGCCGGAGTGGGACGTTCTTCCCCACCAAGGGCTGTCGCCGCACAGCGCCGTCAGCCAGCAGCGCGCCGTGGCGTTTTGGCGCCTGGCCGCATCCCAGGCGCCGCTCACCATCGTGCCCATCCGGGCCGCAATGGTTCGGACCGAGGAGCCGGACTACTACCGGCAACTGGCTCTCTCTCTTCAGGTGGGCGAGGAGGTCCCCTTCGAAGAGGTGGCGCGGCACTTAGCCTCCATCGGCTACCAGCGCCGCGACCCGGTGGAGATGGTGGGGGAGTACTGCATCCGCGGCGGCATCCTGGATGTCTTCAGCCCGGAATCGCCACGGCCAGTGCGGATCGAGTTTCTGGGCGACCTGGTGGAGTCGATCCGACTGTTTGACGTCTCCACTCAGCGCTCAGTGGTCAAGACCGATCAATGCACGCTGCTGCCCATGCTGGAGTTTCCCAAGACGCCGGCTTTGCTTGCCGAGATCCGGGAATTGGCCGGCCGCCCGGCGGCTGTTGGAGAGGAGGCGGAGTTTCCCGGGTGGGAGTTCTGGACGCCGATGGTACGGCCCCGCACCGCCTCGCTGGCATCTTTCCAGAGGTCTGCGGTCACCCTGTGGCTTGAGCCGCAGCGCCTGGTTACGGCCGCCTACAAGTTGTGGGAGCGGTTGGAGCAAGAAGGCTCCGCCCAGATGTGTCCTCCCGAAGGCTTGTTCCTCCGCTGGGATGAGTTGCAACAGGAATTCGAGCACGCTCCGCAGATCTTCCTGGCCGAACTGGCTCTGGACGCGCCGGCCGAGTCGTTGGAGATCTCGACCCGACCCTCGATGCGCTTCCGCGGCAACATGCGCGTGGCGGCAGCGGAAGTGAGGAACTTCATCGAGCGCGGGGGGCGGGCCGTGTTTTTCGCCCCGGCGCGCGGGGAACTGGAGAGGCTAGCCGACATTTTCCAGGAGTATTCCATCCCGTTCCAAATCGGCTCCGAGGGGGAGGGAACTTCGTCCGGGTATTTGGCCAGCCGCGCCTGGCAGGGAAGGGGGCCCGCAGGCGTCTTCCTGGCCAAAGGCCGGATCCGGCACGGCACGGTTCTCTCCGATCCGGCGCTGGCCATCTTCGGGTGGGAAGACCTTTTTGAGGCCTCCGAGTTCGTGGCTCGTCCGGCGGAGCGCCCGCTGGGGGCCTTTTCTGCCGACCTTGCGGACTTGAAGCCGGGCGACCTGGTGGTTCATTCCCAACACGGCATCGGCCGGTTCCTCGGCCTGCGGGAGATCGCCCAGGGAGAAGGCGCCGGCGAATACTTGCTGCTCGAGTACGCCGGCGGCGCCAAACTCTATGTCCCGCTCACCCGGATGGACTTGGTCCAGCGGTTCCGCGGGTCTGGCGACGGAGCGCCGCCGCTCGACAAGCTGGGCGGCGTCACCTGGGAGCGTACGAAAAAACGCGTCAAGGCCCGGATGCGGGACATGGCCGAGGAGCTTCTAAAACTCTATGCGGAAAGGAAGCTCGCTCAGGGATTCCGCTTTTCCCCCGACAGCAACTGGCAGCGGGAGTTCGAGGACGCGTTCGAGTTTACCGAGACGCCCGATCAACTCAACGCCATCCGCGACATTAAACGCGACATGGAAAGCGATCAGCCCATGGACCGCCTGCTGTGCGGGGACGTCGGCTTCGGCAAAACCGAGGTCGCCATGCGCGCCGCCTTCAAGGCGCTGGGCGACGGCCGGCAGGTCGCGGTGCTGGCGCCGACCACCGTCCTGGCCTTCCAGCACTTCGAGACGTTCCGCCGCCGCTTTGCTCCCTTTCCGGTCCGCGTGGAGATGCTGAGCCGCTTTGTGCCGGCCAAGCAACGGGCGGCGATCCTCGAGGATTTGGCCGCCGGCAAGGTCGACATCCTGATCGGCACGCATCGGCTGCTATCGAAAGACGTTCAGTTCGCCGACCTCGGCTTGCTGATCGTGGACGAAGAACAGCGCTTCGGGGTCTCGCACAAAGAGCGGCTCAAGCAGCTCAAAAAGAACGTGGATGTGCTCACCATGACCGCCACTCCCATTCCGCGCACGCTTCACATGTCCTTGGTGGGGCTGCGCGACATGTCGGTCATCGAGACGCCCCCCAAGGACCGCTTAGCGATCCACACCGTCGTCGCGCGCTTCGATCCAGCCCTGATTCGCGCCGCCATCGAGCAGGAATTGAGCCGGGGAGGGCAAGTGTACTTCGTACACAACCGAGTGGATACGATTTGGAGCCGCGCCGCCGAGATCCAGCAGCTGGTTCCGCAATGCCGGATCCGGGTCGGCCATGGCCAGATGAGCGAGACCGAGTTGGAGCGGGTGATGCTGGCCTTCATGCGGCACGAGTGCGACCTGCTGCTATGCACTACGATTATCGAAAATGGGCTGGATATACCGCTGGCTAATACGATAATTATAGAAAACGCACAAAACTATGGCCTATCAGAGCTTTACCAACTGCGCGGCCGCGTCGGAAGATCCAACCGGCGCGCTTACGCCTACCTGCTGGTTCCGGCCGGCACGGAACTGAGCGAGACCGCCCGGAAGCGCTTGGCGGCCTTAAAAGAGTTCAGCGAACTGGGTGCGGGTTTTAAGATCGCCGCGCTGGACTTGGAGCTAAGAGGAGCGGGCAACCTGCTGGGAGGTGAACAGCACGGCCACATCAACGCGGTCGGTTTTGACATGTATGTGAAGTTGCTGGAGGAGACGGTGCAGGAGCTGCGGGGCGAGCCCATCCGTCCGGAAGTCCGGGCCAGTCTGAATCTCGGGTTGGATTTACGGATCCCGGCGGACTACATTTCCGAGGAGCACCAGCGCCTGCGGGTTTATCGTCGGCTGGCGGAAGCCTCGACGCGCGAGCAGGCCGAGCAGATCCTGGCCGAATTGGAGGACCGCTACGGTCCACCGCCGCAAGCCGTGCAGTACTTGGCCGAATTCAGCCTGTTGAAGTCCGCCGCCGAATCGCTGGGCATCGAATCGGTTGAGCGCAGGCAGGGTTTTCTGAATCTGAAGTTTCATCCCGGCGCGCCGGTCTCTCCCGGGGGTTTGATGGATCTGCTCCGCCGTACACCCGGGGCGCAGTTCACACCGGCCGGGGTTTTGCGGCTGCCTGTCGATGGGAGCGGCGCGCCGCAGGTGATGGCGAGCCTGAGGGTGTGCCTGGAGCAGTTGAAGGCGGCTTGAAGCAGCCGGCGGGCATGGGGGGCGGTCCGCTCGTTACAATAAAAGTATGAACGTGCGGGTTAGCATCTTTTGCCTGACCTTGTTCGCTTGGGCGGCTCCGGCGGCCGATGTCCGCATCGTGGAGCAGATCATCGCCAAGGTCAACGGCGACATCGTCACCCGCGGAGATCTGGAGCGCAGCCGCCGGGAGCTGGAGGCAAGTCTGCGCCAGCAGGGCTTGAGCGGGGCGCAACTGGAGCAGGCGATGGCCGAGCGAGTCCCGCACTTGCTGCGTGACCGCATCGACCATCTGCTGTTGGTGCAAAAGGCCAAAGAAGCCGGCATCAGCGTGGAGAGCGAGCTCACCAAACAGCTGGCGGAGATGCAGCGGCAGGCCAAGATTTTGAATCCCGAGGAGTTTCAGGCTTTGGTGGCCCGCGAAACAGGCATGCCCTATGAGGACTTTCGCCAGCAGATGCGCGAATACCTCATGACGCAGCGGCTGATGCAGCAGGAGATCGGCTCCAAGATTGTGGTGTCGCGCGCGGATGCGCAGAAGTACTACGAGGAACACAAGGACGAGTTCATCCGCGAGGACCGGGTATTTCTGAGTCAGATCCTGTTCTCCACCGCGGGGAAGACCGAGCAGGAAATCGAAGCGCTCGAGAAGAAGGCCCGTTCGATTGTCGAGCGCGCCCGCCAGGGAGAAAGATTCAGCGATTTGGTGAAGGAGGCCTCGGAGGATCCCCAGGCGGCCGAGAATCAGGGCCGATTGCCCTCTTTACGGATTTCCGAGCTTCGCGCGGACATCGCCGAAATGGTGAAGCAGCATGACCGGGGATACGTGTCCGACCCAATCCGGATTCCCGGGGCCATACAGATTCTGCGGATTGATGAGAAACACCGGGCCGGGCTGGCTTCCTTTGAGGAGGTCGAGAATGAGATCAACGCCCGGCTTTGGGAGCCGCGTTTCCAGGCCGCAGCCAGGCCATATCTCACGAATCTGCGCCTTGCCGCGTTTCTGGAGATCCGCGAAGGATATGTGGACACCGGGGCCGCGCCGGGGAAGGACACTCGCTGGATGGATCCGGCGCAGCTCAAGCCCGAGACGGTCACCCGCGAAGAAGTGGCCGCTCAGGTTCGGCGCAAGCGCCTGCTTTGGCTCGTACCCGTGCCCGGGACCAGAACCAGCGACACATCCACCAGCGCTTCTCGCTAAAATCTCTCCAAAGGAATGAAATCTCTTTACGCCAGCGATCTGCCTCTGAATCAGCCTGTCACCGCCACCTTCCTGGTTCACTCCAAAGAGGTCCGCCAGAAGAAAACCGGCGAGCCGTACCTTTCGCTGGTGCTAGGGGACCGCACCGGCGAGCTAGATGCCAAGATGTGGGAAAACGTGGCCGAGGTCATGGACACCTTTGACCGCGACGATTTCGTGCGGGTCAAAGGACAGCTGATTGTCTATCAAAACCGGCCTCAGTTCACCATCCATAAGGTGCAGCGGCTGAGCGAATCGGACGTCGAGCTGGAGGACTTCTTCCCGGTTTCGGCCCGGGATCCGGAGGAGATGTTCGCCGAGCTGCGGAGCATCGTCGGCGGCATGCAAAACCGCCACTTGCGCGCCCTGCTCGAGTCGGTCTTTGGAGACGAGCAGATCGCCGCGCTGTACCGGAAGGCGCCGGCAGCGAAGAGCGTGCACCATGCTTATCTTGGCGGGCTTTTGGAACACGCGCTTTCGCTGTGCGCTTTGTGCCGGTTCGCCGCCTCCCACTACAAGGATCTGGACCTGGATCTGCTGCTGGCGGGCGCCTTGTTGCACGACATCGGCAAGATCTATGAGCTCGACTACAGCCGGAGCATCAGCTACACCACCGAGGGCCAGCTTCTAGGCCACATCGCACTTGGCCTGCGGATGCTGGACGAAAAGCTCCGCTGCCTGCCCGATTTTCCCCCCAAGCTGCGCACCTTGCTGGAACACATGATCCTGAGCCATCACGGGCATTTGGAATTCGGCTCCCCGAAGGAGCCGATGTTCCCCGAGGCGCTGGTGTTGCACGCTCTGGACGACCTGGACGCCAAGATGGGCTGCATGCATTCGCTGGTTGCGCGGGACAAGCAATTGGAGGGAGAATGGACCGGCTTCAGCGCTCCCCTGGAACGCAGCGTGCTCAAGATGAACCGGTATCTGGAAAACGGGCGGCCGGAGTCTCCGGCGCCCCAAGCTCCACCCACAGCGAAGGCTGCTCCGGCGAGCCCACCGAAACGAACCACGGCGTTCGGCGAGAAGCTCCTGAGCGCCTTGCAGGGCCCCGGGCCGGCCCAGGAGGGCTAATGCGGCGTCCGGCGCCTCCCCGGCCGGTTCCGCCGCCGTTAGAGCTGGAGTGTCTTAAATCCCTTTGGCGGCTTGGGGAGGCCAGCGTAAGACAGGTTCGGGACGATTTGGCCCCCGCCAGGCCCCTGGCGTATACGACGGTGATGACCTTATTGGACCGCCTGGTTCGCAAAGGCGGGGCTGTCCGCCGCAAGAGAGGTCGCATGTTCCTGTACTCGCCCCTGCTGGGGCAAGACACCGTGCGTTCACTGGCGGTCAAAGATTTGGTAGACACGCTTTTCGACGGATCGCCCGAGAAACTCCTGGTTTTCCTCCAACAAGAACCAGAGACGGGAGCCGGGACTCCTGCGGAAACCCCACCGAACGGGCTGGACACGAGCTTGCTGTAAGCGCCGGGCGCTTTGAGCTTTACCAACGAACTCCGCGCGCGTGCAACTCCTGCTCCAATTGCTCGCGGTTCTGAAAGGTCACGGCGTCGATGCCCATACGCCGCGCTCCTTCGACGTTGGCTTCCAGATCGTCGGTGAAAAAAATCTCCCCAGGGGCGCAACCCGCCCGCTCGATGGCCGCCTGATAAATGGCCGGCTCGGGCTTACGGCTCCCCACCTCAAAGGACAGCACCGCCCCGTCGAAATGCCGCAGGATGGGATACTTCTCGGCGACCCACGCGTAGTGAATCGCGTCCGTATTGGAAAGCAACAGAAGCCGGTGCCCTTGATGCAACCCGCCCAGCATCTCGTCGGGCAGAAGCGTTTCGGGCAAAAAGATGCTGCTCCAGACTTCGCGGAACTGCGGGAAGCTCAGCCCGTTCAAGTGGAGCATTTCCGTGATCTTTCTGGCGACCTCCTCCGGCTGCATCTTGCCCCGCTCAAAGCTGTCAAAGAGGTTGGTCGCCTTGATGCGCGCCCGGATCTCCTCGGGCGGGTAAGGGCTGTAGGCCGCGAGGGCCTGGTAACCCCGCTGCCAGTCAAAGGGGATGAGGACTTTTCCGAGGTCGAAGATAATCGTGCGGATCACCTTCCAGTGTATCCCGCCGCGGAGCGTTTACGCCGCAGTATGGTGTGCCGGTCCGAACCGCCGAGGTGTGCCTCACCCTAGAGAGAAGTAAGGCGAATTCATCTCTTGACAAATTCGCAACTCGGCTTCATATTAAAGGTGGAAACGTGGTTTCCGGTTCCTCCGGCAAGGAGGGGCCATGAGCGAGTCTCCTGAGGTTTTGGGAGATAGCAAACATAAAGGAGGAAGTCCATAGAGAACGTCCACATGAGAGGGCGGCTACTGGACCCTCTGATTGCCAGGCTGCAAGCTTAGAGCGCCGAGGACCGGCCCGTTGGGCCGCAGGCGCAGCGGCAGAAGCACCGCAATAAGGAAGCGAGACAGCCGAGAGCCCCCGCGAGCGGGATTGACCGGCGCGGCAGGGGACGGCAGAGAGGTTCAGCGGCCGCCCTTCGCAGTTCTTGCGCCTGTGTTTGACAGTCCCCCCACCCGTTGATTACATTCGAAGTGTTTCTGGTCTTTTGAGCAGGCAGCCGCGTGTATTCCGTCGAGTTCCAAGGAGTCTCCAAAAGCTACCCCATCTATGATTCGCCTGGGGACAGGCTGAAGGAGCTTCTCACTCTCAACCGCCGTCAGTACCGGCGGGATTTCTGGGCCTTGCGCGATGTCAGCTTCGAAGTGCGGAGGGGGGAAACCTTCTGCATCATCGGAGAGAACGGCTCGGGAAAGAGCACGTTGCTGCAAATCGTCGCGGGCATTCTCGCCCCCACTTCCGGCCAAGTGCAAGTGAACGGCCGGGTCTCGGCCCTACTCGAGCTAGGTTCCGGATTCAACCCCGAATTCACCGGCCGCGACAACGTCTACTTGAACGCCGCCATCTTAGGCTTTTCAAAGGCCGAGATCGACCGCCGTTTCCGCGACATCGCCGACTTCGCCGAGATCGGCAGCTTCATGGACCAGCCCGTCAAGACCTACTCCAGCGGTATGGCCGTGCGCCTGGCCTTTGCCGTCGCCATTCACGTCGACCCCGAAATCCTGCTAGTCGACGAGGCGCTGGCCGTCGGCGACATCTACTTCCGCCAGCGGTGCATGCGCAAGGTCCACGAATTGCGTTCGCGCGGCGTCACCATTCTTTTCGTCTCGCACTCCATTCCGGAGGTCAAAGCTCTGGGGGACCGGACCCTGTGGCTCGATCAAGGTCAGGTCCGGGAGTTGGGGCGGACGGACAAGGTGGTGGAGCGTTTCATGGCGGCCATGTCGGAGAAGGACTCGGCCTATGTTCATCAGCACAGGGTTTCGGCGCCCGCACCTTCCTCTCAAGCGGTGCGCGCTCCGGAGGTGGTGGAGCACATTCCCAACATCGATCACCGCCACGGCGACGGCCGGGCGGAAGTGATCGGGATCGCGGTGACGGATCCGAGCGGCCGGCCGCTCGCCGTGCTCGAGCCGCAATCGCACGTCGTCGTGCGGATCAGCGTCCGCGCCCGCGAGCCAATCCCCCGGCCAAACGTGGGGTTCATCATGCGGAACCATCTCGGCATCGATTTCGCCGGCACCAACGCGCTGCGCGAAGGCTGCGAGCTGCCCGCCATGCAGCCGGGCGACATTTACACCGTCGACTTTCATCTCGAGCTTCCCGTCCTGTACCCCGGCCACTACTCGTTTTCGCCGGCGATCGCCGACGGCCCGCTGGTCAGCTACCAGATGTGCGACTGGATCGATAACGCCGTCACGCTCCAGATGGCGCCGGAATCCGCGCCGGTATACGGATACATCCAC
>JAIMAR010000107.1 GCA_023511855.1 Bryobacteraceae bacterium | reverse complement strand
GGGAACCCGCCCGTTGCATGCCTCCAACGACGCCATGGCGTACCTGTCCCAGTCCACGGGCGGCCGCTTTTTCCATAGCAGCAACGATCTAGAAGGAGGATTCCGGGAACTGGCGGCGGTTCCAGAGGTCAGCTATTTGCTGGGCTTTGTGCCGGACTCGGAACCGGACGGCAAGTTCCACAAGATCAGTGTTCGAGTGACCTCGGGCAAGGGCTACTCGGTGCAAGCCCGGCCCGGCTACTTTGCAGCGAAACAGGCGGAGGCGGCGCCGGAGCCGTCCGAACGCAGAATCGATCAGGAAGTTTTCAGCGGGGCCACGCTCAACGAGGCGCCGGTTCAATTGGCCACTCAACCCGGGCCGCTGGCCGACGGTGGGCACGGCGTGGTGGGCCTGCTGCGGGTGGACGTGAAGGCGATTCCTTTTCTGGAGCGATCCGGGCGCCACCACGCGCGGCTCAACTTTATCGCCGCACTGCTGGACCGGGAGGGCAATTTCGTCACAGGAAGGGAAGGCAGCATCGATTTCGCACTCAGGAAGCCAAGTCACGAGTGGTTGGCGGGCCGGGGCCTGACGACTCGCTTCCAGATCGAGGCGCCGCCGGGGGATTACCGGTTGAGGCTGGTGGCGGAGGAACCTTCCCAGAACCGGATCACAGCCGTAACCCAGGATGTGATAGTCCGCTGACAAGGCCCAAGCTGCCGGCGGCTCAGCGATCCCGGCTGCGCGCGGGCCGGACTGAGCTGGGGCTGGTCCGGATCGAGGGGGGAGGCGCAAGCAGCCGCACCCGGTTGTTTTGCGTATCGGTCAAGTACAACCGTCCCGCGCTGTCGATCGCCAAAGCGGAGGGGAACCGGAAGCGCGCATTTAAGGCATTCCCGTCGTCGCCTGCATAGCCGTGGACGCCGTCGCCGGCCACCGTTTGGATGATGCCGTCGGGGGTCACCAGCCGGACTCGAGCGTTGAAGGCATCGACGATGAACAGATTGCCGTCCCGGTCAACCACCACGCTTTTCGGATAGCGCAGCGCGGCCTTGGTTGCGGGTCCGCCATCGCCGGAGTAGCCGGGCAATCCGGCGCCCGCCACTGTAGTAATGGTGCCGTCGGGATCCACCTTACGGATCCGGTGATTGAAGGTGTCGGCGATGTAGACCACTCCGCCGGGTGTGACAAAAACGCCCTGGGGCCGGTGGAGTTGAGCCTCTTTGGCCTGGCCGCCGTCGCCTTTGCTGCCCGCCGTCCCTGTCCCGGCAAAAGCCCTAATCTTGCCATCTGTGCCCACCATGCGCACGCGGTTGTTGCCAGTGTCGGCGATATAGAGGTTGCCTTGCGCGTCGAGCGCCAAGCCGATCGGGTGATCGAGCACGGCCTTTGTCGCTTCGCCGTCATCGCCGGTGTTGCCGATGCTGCCGGTGCCTGCGAAAGTGGAGATGGTTCCGGCCGAAGTCACCTTACGAATGGAATTGTTTGCGGTGTCGGCGATATACAAGTTCCCGGCGGAATCTACGGCGATCCCACAGGGGTGGTTCAAGGCCGCTTCGCTCGCCGGCCCGTTATCGCCGCTATAACTGGCTTTGCCGGTGCCGGCCACGGTGGACAACTTGCCGTCCGGCGTGAGTTTACGCACGCGGTTGTTGAACTGGTCCGCGATGAAAAGATTGCCGGAGGAGTCCAGGGCCAACCCGAATGGATTATTGACCTGTGCTTCCGTGGCGGAGCCGCCGTCTCCTTCAGAACCCGCAGTGCCGGTGCCGGCCAGAGTGGAAACGGTATAGGGTCCCGGCGCTTGCGCCTGCGGCAGGGCCGGCCCGAGCGCCGCAACAGCAGCCATCAAAATGCAAGCAAACGCTCGCCTCAATGCTGAACTCCTCCTGGGATCCGGAAACCTTCCAGTCTTTTGGCGGAAGCCTTTCGCCTCATGGTAGACGAGGCACGCGGATGCAGCGTTTTTCCGTTGCCGGATCCTAAGCTATCAGTCTAACAGGAAACCGCCAGCCGCCTTGATTCCCGGCCGCAGTCCGAGCCGCGCCTGCGCCGGGACGGAACTTCCGACTGCGCCCGCCGGACCTTCGCGCCGCCCCCGGCAGCGCGTAAGCCTGGAAAGCACAGGCCGCCACTGTGGGGCGGGCATTGTTGTTGGCCCCGGTCTCCTCCTGCCCGCCTTCCTTTTCGATCCCCCGTTTTGGCCCGACTTGCGAGCTACTCCGCGATGATCCATGTCGAGCAACCAGAGCGCGATGCGCCGAGCTGCTCGCAGCGGTGGGCCGACGAGGAATCCGGCCTCCCGGAGGATTGTTTGTCCTCTAACAGCAACCTCCGCAGCGTCGCCCGGACCTTGCGGCGCCTGGTTTCGAAGTCCACCGCTTTGTGAATGGCAATGCCCTCCGAAAAGCAGGTTCTACTCTGGAGAAAGAAGCCCACCTTGTGAATCCGAGGCCTGCCTTCTCCGCAAGCGCTCAAAACGATGTCGTCCGACCACAACTCAACGTCTTCCTCGCTGACTTCGCCAGTGGCGAGCAATCGCCGGGTCAGTTCCAGGTACCGATGCACATGCGCGCGGGTGACGGCATACAGAAGGTACAATTCGTCGACCTCGGTTTCCCGGTTCTGAACGTAAACGCCAGCCCGGCAGCCGGCGATGCCGTGCGGGACGGTTGGCTGCGCCAAAAGGCATTCGAAGACCCTTGCAACTTGGCCTGAGTGCAGCAGCACGTCGTCATCCACACTCATGAAATAGTCCCCAGGCCGAGCGGCGGCGAGCTGATAGACAAAGCCGGGTCCGTGGCGCACGGGCTGATCGAGGAACGTAAGACGGGGGTCTTCAAGCTTCAAAAGGTCCCGCAGGCGGACCTCGGGGTTGTGGTTGGACACGAGGATCCGGTCCACAAACCGACACTTCAACAGCGGCTGCAACTCCGCTGCAAGGCCCCGCATTCGCTTCTTGCTGTACGTCGGGATCAGCACAGTGAGCTTGTCGTCTGATTTTGCGACCACTTTCCCAGTGAAGCTCTCGTGGAGCATCCAAGCCGGGTAGGCAGCCCTCCAAGCGAGGCTCTTAAGCCTGGCGCGCATGAGGGAACAAAACTCTCGACCCCGGCTGATCACAGTATGCGAATCTCGTAGGGACCATTGGGCTGGTGAAACCGCGGGGGCCTCGGCCACCCCGGGCGCTCAATTCTTCCCTGGACATCAGAATAAGACCACGGCATTCAGATCCGGATGGCCGGTTTTTCGCTTTCGGTAATGGTACTGTTGTATCCAGCGTGGTTCGAAGATCCGCTCGCCGCTCGCAGGCGGCAGACCATACTTCCTCGGACGCGCCGCTTCTCCGGCCCTCCGCACCGGGGGCAAAGGGGCGCTGTCCCATCCGGTACACTTGGGATTTGAACCCGGAGATCGGATCGAATGCGTCCTTTGACAGTTGCGATCGTGACGGGCTCAGACACCCGGAAAGCCTCGGAGCTGTTGAGCCACTTGCGCCGCCAGACCATCGCACGCGGGTTGGAGGTCATCGTGGTCAGTTTTGCAGAGGCCAAGCCTGATTTCGCTGGGCTGGCGGATGGACTCGAACTGACCCTGCTCCACCACCCTGGTAGTTCGAACTTCGGGCATGCGCGGGCGGAGGCGGCGCGGCGGGCACGGGCGCCGTACATCGCTTACCTGGAGGACCACACCGCGCCGGCCCCGGACTGGGCTGAACAAGTGCTTCATGCCTTCGAACGGGCGGGGCCCGGGGTGACGGCGATTACGTACGCTTTCCGGAACGGAAGCCCAGATACCTACTTTTACCGGTCCGCTTTCATGGCGGAATATGGAGCTCTTGCCTGCCCACTTGGGGAAGGGCCGGCTCCGACGGCTGCCGCCAACAACATCGCCTACCGGCGTGATGCCCTATTGGCTTTGGGCGCGGAGCTCGATTCGCGGCTGGAGATGGACTTTTTCCTGCAACGGGCGATGGGGGACAGCTTCCGCTGCCAGGCCGCGCCGCAGGCGGTGGTGTACCACCAAACGAATGCGCGGCTCGCTGAGCTGGTCTCGGTTCATTTTCTTTATGCCCTTCTTTTTGCCAGCCGCCGGGTGGAGCATGAACGTTGGGGCCTTTTTAAGCGGATCGCAGCGGCGCCCATCGTGCCCTTTGCCGTACCATTGCTCCGCATCCTCCGTCTCTTTCAAGCCGTGCAGGGACGGCCGCCTCTTCCGGCTCAGGCATGGAAGGCCCTTCCGCTCATTGTGCTGCTCTACTGCGCGGGAGGCTTGGGGGAGGCCGCGGGGCTGTTGAGAGGTGCGGGCGTGAGCGGCAGATCTCTGGTTTGGATGGAGCTGGAGGCCGAGAGGGCATCCCGATGACCGCGCGGCCGGCGCCGAAGATCTCCGTTGTCATCCCGGTTTATTACTCAGCCGGTACCCTATCCGGCTGCCTGGAGGCTCTGGAACGGCAGAGCTGGCGAGACTTTGAGGTGATTGTCGTCAATTCCTCCCCGGAAACGGAAACCGGAGCATTGATCCGGGAGCGTTATCCCGAGGTTCGCTTCCTCCAGAGCCCTGTCCGCCTGTATCCGCATGAGGCAAGAAACCGCGGGGTGGAGATAGCTCAAGGTGAGCTATTGGTCTTCACGGATCCCGATTGCGAGGCCGAGCCGGGATGGCTTGAGGTGATGTGGAGCGCGTACCAGCAGGGGCGCGAAGCGATCGCCGGCGCCATGGACCTGCTCCAACCGACTTGGTGGGAACAAGGCGTCCACCTGCTGAAGTTTCACTGGCTGTTGAAAGAACTTCCCCCGGGGCCGAAGAAGTGCGCGGCGACAGCGAACGCCGCTTACAGCCGCAAGCTATTTGAAACGATTGGACCCTTTCCAGGCGGCTACTTCGCCTCCGATGGCATCTTGAGCCATCGCGCGGCGCAAGCCGGTTGCCCGCCCTGGTTTGAGCCCGGCGCCGTGGTGAAGCACAGGCACGAAAATGGACTCTGGGCGCTTTGCGTACAACGGTTTCGTCGAGGCCAGGATTACGCCCGCGCTCAAATCACGGAGATGTACCCCGGAGCTTGGAGAGTGCGGATCCGGTTGCTATTCAGTTGGGCGGCGCTGCCGTGGGTGTTGATTCGCGCCGCGCGCGACGCGCTCCGGTGCGGTTGGGGAATTGCCTATCTGTCGACACTGCCAGTGCAAGTCGCGGGCCACGCGTTGTGGGCGTTGGGTGAAAGCTTCGGAGCCTTGGAAAATCGCACCAGAGGCAATTCTGGCCGATAGGACGTTTGTGAAGTTCTGCATCTTAACGACTTTCTTCGGCAGCCACAGCTTCGGCGGCGACTCTGTATATGTGGACCGCCTGTCGAGAGCCTTGCTGCGGCGCGGGCACGAAGTTCACGTCGCTTTCAGCAGCGGCGCATACCAGGTATTGCCGGACCGGCTTCCGGTGTGTTTCTATCAGCCGCCCTCTGGGCTCGTACTGCATGATTTGGGCCACGGACTCGCAGGTCGGATCAGCGCAGTCTGGGCGCACCAGACCGGGCGCGCGTTGTGGTTCGGGCCGGCGCTGGAGCGCTTGTTCCGTCATCACCGCTTTGACGTGATCCACGTTCATAACCTCTCGCTTTTGGGCGCCAAAGAGATTTGCCGCTTGCTGAGGACTCAGCAGGCGTTGCGAGTCGCGACTTTGCATGATTACTGGTGGGTTTGTCCTCTCAGCTTGTTGCGGAAAAATCGCACGGCCGAATGCGTGGAACCATCGTGCTTCGCGTGCAATCTGCGCTCGCAGCGCCCGCCGCAGTTATGGCGGAATGACACCTGGTTCAATGAGGCGCTCGGTGCGATGGACGCAGTTCTCTTCCCCAGCCGCAGCGCCATGGAGATATGCAGGTGCAGGGGACTGCGGCATGAAGCTCAGTTCGTGTTGCCGGGCATGCTGACCCAGGACTGGTGCATGCCGCCTGAAGCCGCAGACAGCGGCGGAAAGCCTTATTTCGCGGCGGCGGGCCGCCTTGTGCCCGAAAAAGGATTTGGAAAACTCATCCCGCTCATGGGCCGTTTGCCGGATGTCGAGCTTCTGATCGCCGGAGCTGGACCGGCCGAGTCCGCCCTCCGGCGAGCGGCAAAGGATCTGCCCAATGTCCGCTTGCTGGGCTTGCTGGACCACCAGCGCATCCAGCGGCTGTTTCGCGGCGCTCGCGCTGTGCTGGTCCCTTCCCAGTTTCCCGAGACGTTCGGTCTGGCGGCGGCGGAGGCTCTCAGTCTGGGGACACCCGTGATCGCGCGCAACTTGGGTTCATTGCCAGAGCTGATCGAAGCCACCTCGGGCGGATTGCTTTACGATGAGGAGGAGCAATTGGCCCAGCACATGCGCACCTTAGCCTATGACGATCGAGTGCGGGAACGCCTCAGCCGGGCGGCGCGTTCCGGGCTGCCCGCAGTCTGGTTGGAAGAAGGGCACACAAAGGCATATCTGAGCATTCTGGAAGCTTGCGCTTCTACGCGGCAGCGAGGCGGCACGGCATGAGCTTACGGGCGTGGTACATGAGGGGCGCGGGGCGGCTGCCCGTGGTCTGGAGACGCCGCCTGGAGTCTCTTCCTCTCCATCTGTTCCGCTGGCAGCACGAGATGCAATTGCGCCGGGCCTGGCGCTCGGGGCCGCCCTACCGGCCTTCGCACCGGCGCATCATCATCGACATCACCACGGACTGCAACCTGGGCTGCGTGGACTGTAACCGTTCCTGCGCCCCGGAGCAGGCGCCCTCGCGCGAGCACATGAGCCCGGCGCAGATCGAACGGTTCGTGGCCGAGAGCCTAGCTGCCGGACGGCGCTGGGAGGCGATTCTGATCGAAGGAGGCGAGCCCGCGCTGCATCCGCAGTTCTATGAGGTCGTGGCGATTCTGGAGGATTACCGGCGCACGCACAGCCCGGGAACCTGGATCCAGGTCAACACGAACGGTTACTCGGATTACAGCCGGCGCGTTTTGGCTCAGCTTCCGAAGAGCTGGGAGGTTTACTCTTCCGAAAAGCGGGGCCGCATGCAGCCGGAACACCTGGCGTTCAATGTTGCGCCGGTGGATCTGCCGGAGTTCGCGGGGGCCGATTTTTCGGGCGGCTGCATGCAGCCGGTGCATTTCGGGCTGGGGCTGACGCGCCACGGATATTACCCGCATCCGGCCTGCGGCGGCATCGACCGGGTGTTCGGTTTTGACATCGGCAGAAAGTCGCTGCCTTCGCTGCAAGACGACCTGCGGGACCAGTGCAGCCGGCTGTGCCGCTATTGCGGCTGCTTCCGGCTCTTCAACCGCGCCAGCCGGCCCAAGTTCAGCATGCCGCCTCCTCCGGAAGAACAGCAACTCCGTGGCCGGATGACCGCAAGCTGGTGCGAGGCCTACCGCCAGTATCGCGAGTCCCCTCCGCAATTGACGCTGTATTGACCCATTCACAGGTTGGCAAGCGCAGCTCGCACCGGCGCGCCGCGGCCGCCGCGTAATGATTCCCTATGGCTTGGCCGCAGGGCCGGCTTTCGCTACCTCGACGGCGAACACATAGCTGGGGCCGAACATGTTGGAGCGGAACACGACCCACTTCTGATCCGGGGTGAAGCTCACGTTCGGTTCCAGCCGGTACTGATGGCGGCTCATGTTCACCAGGCGCTCGGCGCGCAGCATCCCGGGCTGGATGAAAAAAGGATCCTGGATGCCGCGGTTCGGAATCAGCTCCGGCCGGAACAGATAGATCCACTGTCCGTCCGGCGCCCGCGCCACTTGGCCCGGGTCGCCCCCGTCGCCGCAGAACAACGCTCCGTCGCGGGTAACGTTGAAGTGGATGGACCACTCGTTCCGTTGCAAGTGATACCAGGTCCGCGCTCCGGTGTCCACGCGATAGCCCGCCAGCCAGAAGTCCTCGCCGCGCGGAGTCTGCAAGTCGTACCAAATGGTTTTCCCGTCAGCGCTCCAGAATTCGTGTCCGAAGATTTCCATGGCCATGGTGCGGGTGTGGATCTTCTTCAGATCCGTGCCGCCGGAACGGATGGTCCAGATGCGATCGACCAGGTGCCAGGGGCCCTCATGGCAGAACATCAGCAACGAGGGATCGGTGGGCGAAAACAGCAAGTGATTCAACCAGTCGTTGCTGCGGTGGATCACCCGGATGTCTCCGGTTTGGATGTTGACCGTGTACAAAGCCATCGGCAGCCTTGCCGCCCAGCGTGCCTCCAGCGACGATTCCCGGTTGGCCGGCTGGAGCGTGCCGGCGGCTGGCTGTGGCCCGGTGGGTGCTGGAACGGTCGGGGGCGTAACGCCCGTGCGCGGCGCGGCGGCGCCCGAGTCCTCCACATAGGTGCCCGCCAGCAGGGTCTCGTCGGCATTCACTGTGGCGAGCGACCCCCCGCGGGGCAGAGCGGCGATCTTGCGCGTATCGCCGGTATCCACGTCCGTGAACCAGACCGCACCTTCGCGGATGTAATACACCCTGGGATTTCTGCGGCCGGCTTCGATGATCCTCACGCGCCCCTCGACGATCTGCCGCGATTCGCGCGTCTCCAAGTTCAGCACCGAGATCCCGCCCGGAGTCGTGTAGATCAATCGTTTTCCGTCCGGCAGGTAACCGTTCTGATTGAAATAGAGGCTGGCGCTGCCCGGTTCCTTCGTCAGGCGGACGACGCGGTGGCCCGTGTCGGGATCCATCCAGCTCAAGGGCGGCTCGGAGTTGGCCGCGGACGGCTGAGCCGCGAACTGCACGGCCAGCGTCCAAACTCCCAGCAGCGCGCCCAGAACGGCGAAGTGAAGCTTTCGCATAAGGGCATTATATTGCGTGGCCGCTCCTGTCCCGCGGACTTGCTTCACCAGCCCATCTTCGCCATGCGGTCCAGAATCTCGCCTGCGTAGTTGTCCATGTGAGCGGGCTTCCAGCGCAGCGGGTTGGGGAGGACGGCCGCCAAACGCGCTGCCTGCTCCCGGTTCAAGCGTGCCGCGGGCACTCCGTAATAGTGCCGTGCCGCCGCCTCCGCGCCGTAGATGCCCGGCCCCCACTCGATCACATTCAGGTACAGCTCAAGAATGCGCTGCTTGGGCAGAAACAGCTCCGCCACAGGAGCCAGGACGAACTCCGCACCTTTCCTAACGAAAGACCGCGAGGTGGTCAAAAACAGATTCTTGACGAGCTGTTGCGTGATGGTGGACGCGCCGCGCCCAAGCCTGCCTTTCTCCACGCTCTTGTCCACTACCTTGCGGAGTTCGAGCCAGTCAATGCCGTGATGCTGGTAGAACCTGCCGTCCTCGGCGGCGATCACCGCATGTTGAAGCTGGGGCGAAATCCGGCTGAGAGCCACGAAGCGGTAGTGTCTCTCATACGCGCGTCCGTGGAGGATCGCCTGCGCGCGGCGCTGGATCTGCACCGCCGTCGTGGGAGGATCGGTCCAGCGGAGCAAGATCAGACTGAGAACCGCAGCGAGAAACAGGGCCAACGCCGTGAATCGGAGCAGCCGGAAAGCGGCTCGAATCCAGCGCCGGCCGCCTTTGCGGTTGGATTGTTTCTTCCCCAAAGGGCTATTGTAGAGCCGCAGGGCGGAGCCGCCGGGCGCTGCATTCTCATCGTAGGTGGCCGCAAGGGGCAGGGAACTAACTATAGTGGCCAAGGCGGGGGCGGTCCCGGAGGGCGAAGCCGGCAGAGGTATACTTGTGTGTCGCGGGAGGAGGGGGATGCGAGTTCGCCTTGAGGTAAAGATAAGCGCCGCCCTGTTGTTTTTGGCTCTGAAGTCCGCCTCAGCCGCGCCTTTGACCGGGCTGGAGCGCCAGCGCCTGACCGCCCACATGCAGATGACCGAGAGCTGGCTGGCGGATGAGGTGGCGGGACTTTCGGACGAACAGCTTCATTTCCACCCCGCGCCTGGCGCATGGAGCATCCTGGAAGTGGTGGAGCACTTGGTGATTTCCGAGCCCATCTACTGGCAGGACTTTCAGCGGGCCATGAGAATGCCTCCTTCCAGCTTCAAGTCGAACGCAGGAGACGACGACATCTTGTGGTATGGCATCGACCGGACCCGCCGTGAAAAGGCGATACCCTCGGAGGATGTGAAAGGCCAACTCCAAGATCTTTCCGCCGGACTCAAATCCTTCCGAGAACTGCGAGCCACGATCCTGCACTATGTGCGGACTACAAAAGACGACTTGCGCTCGCGGATCGTCCCCAGGCAGGGCTGTGATGCCTATCAATGGCTCCTGCTGATCACTTCCCACTGCCAGCGGCACATTTTGCAAATCCGCGACATCAAATCGAGCCCGGGCTTCCCCAAGGTGCGGCCGGCAGGCGTGGAGCCGTAGTTTTGTATTCGGCCGTGGCCCCGCCAGAGTTCTGGAATGGCCGGTTTTCAACCGGATCGAGTTCGGGGGAACATGCCTGCTTGGAGCCGGGATGCTCCTTCCGCGGTGCGGTATTGTATTGTGGTTCTGTAACGTGCTTCAGCTTGGCAGCCTTAGGGTAGTCTGGCGCGGCGGGCATCGAACGCCGCGGCTCTCTGCCGCTGCTGCTTTGTGTTACGGGCTCCTGTTTTTGCCAGGCGCCGGCGCAGAGATCCTCCCCGCCGGAACCGTCTTGCACGCCAGGCTCACCACGGCGGCGTCGAGTTTATCGAAGCCGGGCCAAGTGGTGGAGGCTGTGGTCATCGCTCCGGTCATCACAGGGGATGCGGTCTGGATTCCGATGGGCGCGCGGTTGAGCGGGACGGTGAAATCTGCGCAGCCGGCCAAGCCGGATGCGCGGGCCGAACTGCTGTTGACGTTCGAGGACCTGACGATGCCGGACGGCGTCCGGCACAAGGCGGCGCTGCGGCTGACCGAGGTCGACAACGCACGGGAAGTGGTCACTGAGGATGGCGTCATTCACGGCATCCTGGAGTCGGAGACCTTAGCGGCGCAAATGGACCAAGCGATCGAACGCCTGGGAAACCGGTTCAGCCGGCTGGCGCGGATCCTGGGAGCGATGAAAGGCGCGGTGATCCAGAAGGTGGACACGGAAATCCGGTTGGACGTGGGCACAGAACTTTATCTGAGCTTGCTCGAGCCGCTCGAAATTCCCAAGGCCTATCCCATCACGGATGTGGTTCCGATCGAGCCGGAAGAAGAATTGGCGGCGCTGGTCAACTCTCTGCCGATGCGGACAACGGCGGAAAAACCGCCCAAACCTTCAGACTTGACCAACCTGATGTATCTGGGGACGCGCGAGCAGATTGAAAAGGCCTTTCATGCAGCCGGATGGTCCACGGCGGCGGAGCTGAATGCGGCGACAGGGCTGGAGACGGTGCGCGCGGTGGCCGAACAGCGGGGTTACAAAGAAGCTCCGATGTCGGTGCTGTTGCTGGAGGGGAAGCCTCCCGATTTGGTCTTCCAGAAGCAGTACAATACGTTCGCCAAGCGGCACCACCTTCGCATCTTCCAAAGGCCGGAGAAGTTTCAGGAGCGTGAGGTTTGGGTTTGCGCCGCCACGCACGATATCGGAATCGACTTTTCGCCGGAGAACCGGACATTCATACATCTGATCGATCCGAAGATCGACCGGGAGAGGGCTAAAGTGGTCTTCGATTTGATGCATGCCGGGGCGGTGGAAGGCGTGGCGCTGGTGGCGAGGCCCGGAGCCCCGACTTCGGCGGAGAATGCAACGGGCGATAAGATCGAAACCGACGGGCGAATGGCGGTCTTACTGTTGCGATAGTCCTGCCACGCGGAATGCTGAGGCGGGGTGAGCCGCCGCGGCACGCCTCTGGGAGGGCCCCGGCAGGTTTAAGCTCCCGGTGGGACTCCTTCGCCGGAAGGCAATCAGAGCACAGTCTCCGACCAGTTCTCCAGGATGCCCTTGATCTTCTGCATGAACTGGTCGGCCAGGGCGCCGTCGATCAAGCGGTGGTCGAAGGTCAGCCCCATCAGCGAAATGCTGCGGATGGCGATGGCGTCGTCCACTACCACCGGGGTTTTCTCCACCACGCCCACCCCCAAGATCGCCACTTGGGGCTGGTTGATTACCGGCGTGCCGAACAGCGCGCCGTTGGAGCCAAAGTTGGTGATCGAAAACGTGCCGCCCTGGACCTCATCGGGCTTGAGCTGCTTGGAGCGGGCGCGCGTCGAAAGGTCCACGATGGCGCGCTGCAAGCCGAGCACGTTCATCTCGTCGGCGCGGCGGATCACCGGCACGATCAGGCCGCCTTCGAGAGCCACGGCGATGCCGATGTTGATTTCGTTGTGATAGACGATGTTGTTGCCGTCGATGGAGGCGTTCACGATGGGGAACGCCCGCAGGGCCTCGGCCGCGGCGCGGGTGATGAACGGCAGGAAGGTCAACGAATAGCCGTAACGGGCTTTGACCTCTTCTTTGTTCCGCTCGCGGATCTTCGCCACCCGGGTCATGTCGATCTTGTGAACGGTGGTGACGTGGGCCGAGGTTCGCTTGCTGAGGATCATGTGCTCGGCGATCTTAGCGCGCATAATGCTCATTGGTTCAATGCGCGTCTTGGGCGCGCCCACGGCGGCCGGTGGGGGCGGAACGGCCGCGGTTGGGGGTGGAACAACAGGGGCGGCAGGAGGGGCTGGTGCAGCGGTGGGGGTCTCCACGGCAGGTGGAACAGCGGCAGGCGGAGCAGGCGGCGGAGCGGGGACAGCAGCGGCCGTGCGAGCTGCCAGATAAGCCTCCACGTCCTGCTTGGTAATGCGCCCGCCGGCGCCAGTGCCTTTCACCTGGCGCAGGTCGATGTTATGCTCGCGGGCCATCCTACGGACCAAGGGAGAGATTGGGCCGGACGGCTCTTCCAGGGGGGCCTCCTCAGGGGCGGGTGGAGCCGCCGCGGCGGGCTCCGGTGCGGCAGGCGCGGGTGGCTC
>JAIMAR010000106.1 GCA_023511855.1 Bryobacteraceae bacterium | reverse complement strand
GATTCCAATTTCGTGCGTCCGCTCGGTGACCACCGCCAGCATGATGTTCATGATCATCACCCCGCCCACCACCATGAAGACCGACACCACCGCCACGGCGGTCGCGGCAATGACGCTGGTGAGTTGGTTCCAGACCTCAATGATCGAGTCTGAGCTGAAGATCGAGAAATTGTCCTCCTCGTTCGGCTTCAAGCCGCGGTAGGCCCGCAGCAGCGTCCGCACCTCGTCCTGCGCCTGGTTGAAATGCTCGCGGTCCACGGCCAGGGCGTACAGCCCGATGCCCCGCCGCGCCCCGTACATCCGCGTCACCGTCGCCAGGGGCGTGATGATGAAGTTGTCCTGGCTTTGCCCGAAAACCGAACCCTGCTTTTTCGCCACCCCGACCACCGTGAAAGGCCGCCGGTTGACTTGCAGCACCTTGCCGATCGGGTCCATGCCTTGGAAAAAGCGCTCCCGGATGTCGTTGCCGATGAAGGCCACGTACATCCGGTGCTGGTTCTCCGTATCGGTGATGAAGCGGCCTAGGGCCGGCTCGATGTTGGTGATCACGGCCATGTTCGGGGTCACGCCCCGCAGCGTCACGCCCTCCACGTACTCGTTCCCGTAACGCACGGAAGCGGACCGGTTCATCTCCGCTCCCAGTTCCCGAAGCAGCGTCGCCTTGGACTTGATGAACTCGTACTCGTCCATCCGGATCTCGGGATGGCGGCGGCGCATCTCCATGAGCTTCTTGAGGTCCACGTTGCCGATCACCGCCAGCCGCACAATCCGGAACCCGTTGGCCCCCATGCGGGAGACCGCGTTGCCGATGTAAAGGTCCATGCCGCGGATGACAGACATGACCGCGATGAGCGTGCACGTGGCTAGGATGATGCCGAGTAGGGTCAGGAAGCTGCGCAATTTGCTGGCGCGCAGAGATCCAAGCGCCACCACGATTGCTTCCTTGAACGGGGCCCCTGTCGTCATGCAGGCTCTAACTCCATCTTAAGTGTTGACGAGCCAGTGCTGGGGATTGTTCCAAACCGGCTCCCCAAGACCAGCTAAATCTGAAGCACTTTCAAAAGATTAAGAGAACGCCAGCCCAAGGTTGCACCCCGCCCGCCACTTTGAGAGTATAGTGCGAGGCAAGTCCCTTGAAACATTTCACTCCGATCGCTCACGGAAAGGATGGTGCCCGGACCCATGAAATCGAGAATCGTTTCGAGCTCCACGTTGATTGTATTCACCTCCTTTTGGTTGGCGCTTGCTCAAGTCAAGCCCCTGACCGAACAAGAGCGGCAGAAGATTGAGGCCGCGGTCCCTTCCCGTGCGCCGGTGCGGGTTCAGAAGCCGCGGAAGATGCTCGTCTTCAGCATGAATGTCAGCAAGGGCAAGCCCCGCCCCGGACACCCGTCCATTCCAGCAGCGCAGTACGCCCTGGAGCTGATGGGCAAGAAGACCCGCGCCTTCGAGCCGGTATTCAGCGACGACATCAACATGCTCCGCTGGGAGACCTTGCGGTCCTTCGACGTGGTTTGCTTCAACAACACCACAGGCGTCCTGACCGACAACCGCGAACTGCAACGCTCCCTCCTGGATTTCGTCCGCTCGGGCCGAGGCTTTGTGGCGATCCACGCCGGCGGCGGCGCCACCTTCGTCGAATACCCTGAGTATGGCCAGTTCCCCGAATTTGGCGTGATGGTCGGGGGCTACGAAGACGGCGGCCACGCCTACGCGCCCAACTCCACGGTTCATATCCGCGTCGAAGACCCAAAGAGCCCCTTGAACGCAGCTTTTAAGGGCAAAGGATTCGTTGTGCGGGATGAGATTTACCAGTTCCGCCACGGCTATAGCCGCGAAAAGGTGCGGGTTTTGCTGAGCGTCGATACCGAGCACGCGGAAAACAGCCCCATGCGCAAGCCCTTGCCGGAACGGGCGGCGGACAAAGACTTCCCGGTAAGCTGGATCAAAAACTACGGCCGCGGCCGGGTCTTCTATTTCGTACTGGGGCATCATCCGGAGATCTTCATGGAGCCCGCCCTGTTGCAGCACCTTTTGGCGGGCATTCAATTCGCGGCGGGCGACTTGAAGGCAGACACGACTCCGAGCGCAAAAATCCAGCGCCGATAGCAGCCTGAACCGGCGCAGCCGCTCGGCCGGCCTGTCCCGCTCCCGCATCCAACAAACGAAGGGGGATCGAATGCATCGTGTGGCGATCATCGGTGGCGGGTTCGGAGGTCTGGAAACCGCCAAGAGGCTGGCCAAAGCGCCCGTCTCCATCATGCTCGTGGACCGCTGGAACTATCATCTGTTCCAGCCTTTGCTCTATCAAGTCGCCACCGGAGGCCTCTCGGCCGCCGATATCGCCATCCCCCTGCGCTTCATTCTCCGCAAGCAGAAAAACGTCCAGGTTTGGATGGCGGAGGTGACGGACATCGACGTGGAGCGGCGGATGCTCATTGCTCCACCCAGGCAGATCCCTTATGACACGCTAGTCGTCGCCGCCGGCGTGTCTAACGGCTACTTTGGAAACGACCACTGGAGCACGGCTGCCCCGGGGTTGAAGAGCCTGGAGGACGCCGCCGAAATCCGCGCCCGCACCCTGTACGCCTTCGAGATGGCCGAACAGGAACCGGACCCGGAGTTGCGCCGCCTGTGGCTTAATTTCGTCATCATCGGAGCTGGACCCACCGGAGTGGAGCTGGCGGGAGCGCTCGGAGAGATCACAAAGGACACTTTGCGAGAAGATTTCCGCAATATCCGAACCGAGGAAGCCAGAATCTTCGTGCTGGATATGGCTCCCAGGGTGCTGCCCTCTTTTCCCGAAGACCTCTCCGCCGCCGCCGAGCACTCATTGATCCGGCTCGGGGTCCGCCCCCTGTTGGGGGTGCGCGTCGTGGAAATCGGCGCAAACGGCGTGCGCTTCGAGCGCGATGGGCGGCAGGACAGCATCGGCGCGCGGACCGTTCTTTGGGCGGCGGGCGTTCAAGGAAGCACGCTCGGCCGGCTGCTGAACCGGCGGGCCGGCGCGGAGTTGGACCGCATGGGCCGGGTGCTGGTCGAGCCCGACTGTTCGTTGCCGGGACATCCCGAGATTTTCGTCATCGGCGATCTGGCCTGCTACCGGCTGGCCGGCGGCAACACACTTCCAGGCGTGGCGCCCGTGGCCGTGCAGCAGGGCCGCTACGTAGCGCGATTGATTCAGGCGAGGCTTCAAGGCGCGACGCTGAAGCCCTTCCGGTACCTCAACAAAGGGACGTTGGCCACCATTGGTCGCCACCATGCCGTGGCCGACTTCGGCAGGCTCCGCTTCCATGGTCCGCTGGCATGGTTCCTGTGGCTGTTTGTGCACTTGCTGTACCTGGTCAGTTTTCAGAACCGCTTGCTTGTGGCCATCCAGTGGGCGATCCAATACTTCACCTTCAATCGCCGCGCCCGCCTCATCGTTCCGCCGCCGCGTCACGCCCCGGCAGCAGAGCCCGCGTCGAGCTCCAAGCCCAGCCTATAATGCCCTCAGAGGTGAAGAGTTGCTTGGGCGTAGCCGCTGGCTGTGCATTGCCGCCTTGGTGAGCATCGCCTGGTGCGCCGCCGATCCGGAGACCGTCTGGCGCGAATACGTCGACTGGTACCGCCGCCAGCCTGTCTCGGTGACCGACGCGCGCGGCCGCTATCTGGAGCATCTGCGGGCTTCGGGCAAGGATCCTCAGGAGATCGAGGAGCGGGGCCGGATTATCGAACGGCTTTCCCGCGAGCGCCGCGACGAGCTCCAGCTGCTCTTCTTTGACCGCACCTACGCCAGCCAGACGCCGCGCTTCAACGCCGCGCCGAACGCTCTGCTCGTGGAGGCCGTCCGCGAAAGGCCGCCGGGCAAAGCTCTCGACGTGCACATGGGCCAGGGCCGCAACGCCGTCTATCTGGCCTCGCTGGGTTGGGACGTCACGGGGTTTGACTATTCCGAAGAAGGCGTGCGGGCGGCGCGGCTGGCGGCGCAGAAGGCGGGCGTGAAGCTGAACGCGGTGGTGGCGAGGCATGAGGAGTTTGATTTCGGAACCCGTCGATGGGACCTGGTTGTGCTGAGCTACACTTGGCTGCCGTTGCGAAGTCCTTACGTGGCGAAGATCCTGGCGTCGCTCAAACCGGGCGGGCTGCTGGTCTTCGAGCACATGATGGACGAGAGCGGCAGCGAGACGGCGGCTCCGTGGCTGCCCCGGCCGAATCAGCTATTGGAATTGTTCGGGAGCCTGAGGATCCTTCGCTATGAGGACGTCCGCGCCCAGGCGGACTGGTCCTGGCGTCCGGAGCGCATCGCCCGGCTGGTAGCCGAGAAACCGCGCCTGCCCTGAGGCCGTCCTACAGCCTCGCAGGCCGACCGCCGACCTTGGCAACGACGCTTGACACTCCGCGAAACGGTTGGATATAGTCGCCCTTCAACCTCCTGGAACGCCCATGAAGCTTGCCGTGCAGCAGACGGACCAGCCGCGGCTGTTCGCCAGCGGCGCTTTATTGCCCTTCATCCTGGTCACGGCGTTGTTTTTGTTCTGGGGCATCCCCAGCAACATGAACGACGTTCTGATCAAGCAGTTCATGAAGTCTTTCGAGATCAGCCGCTTCAAGGCGGGGCTCATCCAGTCGGCCTTCTACATGGGCTACTTCCTGCTTTCGATGCCGGCCGCGCTGATCATGCGCAAGTACAGCTATAAGACGGGCCTGGTCATCGGCCTGTTGCTGTACGGGGCCGGAGCGTGGCTGTTTTGGCCCGCGGCCGAAGTCCGGCAGTATGGCTTCTTTCTGTTCGCATTGTTTGTGATCGCCAGCGGCGCGGCGTTCCTGGAGACCGGGGCGAACCCGTTTATCGCCCAACTGGGCGATCCGCGGACGTCCGAACGGCGGCTGAACTTCTCCCAGGCCTTCAACCCGATCGGGGCCGTGACCGGCGTGCTGGTGGGGACCATCTTCATCTTCTCGGGCATCGAGCTGACCCCGGATCAGATCGCGGCGATGCGCGCCGCGGGCACATACGACGCATATCTGGAACACGAAACGATGCGCGTCGTGAAGCCCTATCTGGTGCTGGGCGGCGTCATGTTCGTTTGGGCGGCGCTCATCCTGCTGACCAAATTCCCCAAGATCGCCGAGGAGGCCGAGCCATACGCGCAGCGCCAAAAAGGCCGCTTCCGGGACCTGTTCCATCACCGGCATTTTGTGCTGGGCGTGGTGGCGCAGTTCTTCTACGTGGGAGCGCAGGTGGGCACCTGGAGCTACTTCATCCAATACATCCAGGACTACACGCACCAGCCGGAGAAGACCGCCGGCTACTTGCTGACCGGCACCCTGGCCGCCTTTGGGGTGGGCCGCTTCACGGCGACCTGGCTGATGAAGTACGTCACGCCCTCCAAGCTGATGGGCCTCTACAGCCTAATCAATGTCGGCCTGGTTTCCGTGGCGGTGCTGCACCCGGGCTGGATCGGGGTCTGGTCGATTTTCCTGACCAGCTTTTTCATGTCGCTGATGTTCCCGACGATCTTCGCCCTGGGGATTAAGGAACTCGGCCCCAACACCAAGCTGGGCGGGTCGCTGATCATCATGGCCATCATCGGCGGGGCCGTTATCACGCCGCTGATGGGGCTGACGTTTATGGTCACCCACAGTATGGCGCTGGCGATGCTTTGGCCGCTGGTGTGCTACGTTTTCATCGCCCACTATTCGTTCTGGGGGTGCAAGGTGCGGCGCCCGGCGGCCTTGTAGACCTCTCGTTTGGAAAGGCCGGTGCGCCGCGCCACGGCTTTGATGGCCTCCATGCGGGTCATGCCGGCGCGCACGCACTCCTCGACGGCCTCCGCCAGCGGCAACGGCTGCTGCGAGCTCGCGGGAGCGGCGCGGCCCACAACCACCGTGAACTCGCCGCGGATCGAGCCGCGGCGCTCCAGCTCGGCGCGGACGGAGGCGGGCGTGCCCCGCAGAAACTCCTCGTGAATCTTGGTGATCTCCCGGGCCACAACCAGCGGCCGTTCGCCCAGAATCTCTTCAAGATCCGCCAACGTTCTCAGGATGCGGTGGGGGGCTTCATAAAAGACCAACGTGGCGTCCACGTCGCGCAGCTTTTCCAATGTCTTCCGACGCTGGCCGGCGCCTGCGGGCAAAAAGCCGGCAAAATGGAACTGGTCCGTGGCCAGTCCGGAGGCCGTCAGGGCCGCCAGCACGGCGGAGGGACCGGGGACGGGCACGACCGGCACGCCCTCGGCCACGGCTCGCTCCACCAACCGGTAGCCGGGATCGGAGACCAGAGGGGTACCGGCGTCGGAGACCAGGGCGATGTTGTCCCCGGCCCGGAGTTTGGCCAGCAGTTCGGGGGTACGCTCAGCCTCATTGTGCTCGTGGTAGCTGACCAGCGGCGTGCGGATGGCATAGTGGTTGAGCAGCTTGCGAGTCTGCCGGGTATCCTCGCAGGCGATCAGCGCGGCCTGCTTGAGGATGCGGAGGGCGCGGAAGCTGATGTCCTCCAAATTGCCGATGGGGGTGGCGACCAGGTACAGGGTGCCGGTCATCAACCGCCAGTATCGCCTATTGGCGAACGGGCGCGGGTGTGGTACAGGCATCCAGGGCGAGGCAATCGCGCTCGGGATCGAACCTGAGGCGCACGCAAGCCCCGGGCTGGATGCCGCCTTCGGAGATCAGCGCGGCCAGGGGCTGCACCAGGTGGCGATGCAGCGTGCGCTTCAGCTCCCGTGCGCCGTACTCCAAGCTGGCGCCTTTTTGCAGGATCACCTGCCGGGTTTCTTCCGGCACATCCACGTCGAAGCTGCGCGGCCCCAAGCGCGCGGCCACATGGCGGCGGAACTCCTCGATATGGTGGTCCAGGATTTCGGCCAGCGCCTGCTGATCGAGCGGCCGGTAAGTGATGATGCGGTCGATCCGGTTCAGGAATTCCGGTGAGAATTTGCGGCGCGCGGCGTGCACTCCAATGCTTTCGAGCTTGCCTCCAACGCCTTCCAGGTTGCGCGGGACGGCGGACTCAAAGCCGAAGACCGGCTTCAACTCTTTGAGCATGGCGCTGCTGCCGAGGTTGCTGGTCAAAAAGATCAGGCTGCGCTCAAAGTTGACCGTGGTGTTGTCGCCCAGCCGCAAGATCGCCTTGTCGAGAACGCCGAGCAGCAGCCGGGTGAGCGAGGGCGCGGCCTTTTCGATCTCGTCGAACAGGACCAGTGAGAGGCTGCACCGCTCGCTGGAGGCCAGGTTCAATTTCGCCTGGGTGAGCATAGGCTGCGTTTCGCGGTGGCCCAGGTAGCCCGGCGGGGCGCCGATCAGCTTCGCCACCTCGTGCTCGAGCTGGAACTCCCCGCAGTCGATTTTGAGCATCGCCTTTTCGCTGCCATGAAGGACTTCGGCCAGCGCTTCCACGGTCTTGGTCTTACCCGTGCCGGTGGGACCGAGCAAGAGGAATACGCCCGCCGGCCGGCCGGCCGGGGCCAGCCCTGCCTGATAGATTTGAACGTACGGGACGATGGCCTCGACCGCCTCCGGTTGTCCAATCAACCTTTGCGACAGTTGGCGGTATAAGTTCTGGGCCGGCTTGAAGTCTTCCGAATCGGCGCGTCGGCCGGCGAGGCTGCGATCCATGCTCCCTAATCCTCCCGGCCCCATTATAGAAGCGGAGGACCGTCTTCCCCCGCCGCAGAGGCCGGTCTGCCGGGGGCTTTGCAAGCTCCGCAGTCGGCCTCTAACTGTTTAGAAATGAATAGATTGCCTCACCGATGCGGGAGCCGGCCCGACCGTCGCCATAAGGATTGTGAACGCGGGACATGCGCTCATACTCGGCGGGGTCCGCCAGCAGCCGCAGCGTTTCGCCGGTGATCCTTTCCGGATCCGTTCCGACCAGCCGGGCGGTTCCCGCAGCCACGGCCTCGGGCCTCTCCGTCTTCTCCCGCATGACCAGGACCGGCTTGCCGAGCGATGGCCCTTCCTCCTGAATGCCGCCCGAGTCGGTGAGGAGAATGTCTGCCCGGCACATAAGATCGACGAAGGCGATGTAATCCAGGGGCTCGATCAGAAACACGTTTGCCAGCCCTGCCAAGTGCCGCCGCACCGGTCCCTGGACATTGGGATTGGGGTGGACCGGGTAGACGATCTGGATATCCGGCCGTCGCGCCAGTTCGGCCAGGGCTGCGCAAATCCGCTCAAAGCCCTCGCCGAAGCTTTCCCGGCGGTGGGCCGTCACCAAGATCAGCCTCTTGGCGGGGTCGAGAAACGGCCACTGCGGACGGGGTAACCGCCCAGCCTCCAAAGCCTCCCGGACGTAGAGCACGGCGTCGATGCCGGGATTGCCCGTGACAAGGATGTCGCCGGCAGGCACCCCTTCGGCGCGCAGGTTGGCCGCGGCGCTTTCGGTGGCTGCGAAATGCAGGGACGAGAGGTGCGTCGTCAAAACCCGGTTGATTTCTTCGGGGAAAGGCTGAAAGCGGTCGCCTGTTCGCAAGCCCGCTTCCACGTGTCCCACGGGAACACGGCAATAGAATCCGGCCAAGGCACCGCAAAAAGTGGTGGTGGTGTCGCCCTGCACCAGGATCATCGCCGGCCGTTCGGCTTGAACCACGGGTTCCAAGCCGCTCAGGATCCGCGAGGTCGACTCGAACAGCGTCTGCCCGGGCCGCATCAGGTCCAGATCCCAATCCGGAACGACTTGAAAAACGTCCAGGACCTGATCGAGTAGCTCTCTGTGCTGGGCGGTGACACAGACCCGCACTTCAAAACGTTCCGGTTGTTTCTGGAGTTGAACAATAACGGGGCAGAGTTTGATGGCCTCAGGACGGGTGCCAAGAACGAAAAGAACTTTCCCTCTCACGTACGCCCCTGGCATCTGGCTCGATATGCGGCGGCCTCGGTTTCAGGACCGGCGCGCTTACTTGTGTCGGTAGGTAATTCTGCCTTTGGTTAGATCGTATGGCGAAAGTTCCAAGGTCACCCGGTCTCCGGCGAGCACCCGGATCCGGTTGCGCCGCAGCTTGCCGGCCAAATGGGCGAGCACCACCCGGTCCTCGTCAAGCTGAACGCTGAACAGACCACTGGGAAATTTCTCTACGACCGTTCCAGTTACTTCAATGCAATCTTCCTTGCTCATCCTCCTCCTTGCGGATTCGCATCTAAAGCGGGCCCGCCGGAGCGGGAGAGCCCGGTCCGGCAAGCCCGCTCGCAAGCCGCTACGACACCGGTGTGACGTTCACCGCCGCCAGACCCTTCTGGCCGCGGGTGACTTCGAACTCCACCCGTGCGCCTTCCTCAAGCGATCGATACCCCTCCGCCTGGATCGCGGAGTAGTGAACGAACACATCTTCGCCATTGTCTCGCTGGATGAAGCCGTAGCCCTTCGCAGCGTTAAACCACTTCACAGTACCTGTTTCCTTCATACACTTCCCTACTGTTGACATTCGTGCGCAGTGACTCTCGGACGTGATCGCGGAAAGCACACAATGGAACCCCTCAAGCGCACACCGGCCTTACACTATCCATGAATGATCGTAAGGGGCGAGCCCCCTGGAGCCCCCTGGGAGAACCTTTGCGAAGCAGAATACAAGAGTCAAACGCCGATCTCATTATACACCAGCTTTGCGCAGTCAATACCCAAAATCGAACCCGGGTCCAGTCTCGGCCGGGGCCCGTCCCGGCGGGTGGCGAGCAGGCTGGGGCAGGGGGCTGTTACCCGCAGGAGCCGGCGCAAGGCCGAAGCCTGGAAACCGCCGCATCCCGTTTTGGTGGGAACCCTCCGTCCGGGGTGGTGTATACTCACGGCTTCATACTCCTTCATTGCAGAGAGACGAGAAACATCATGAAAGTCATCGCCTTCAACGGAAGTGCGCGAAAAGACGGCAATACGGCAATCCTGCTGCGGTATGTGTTGAGAGAACTGGAGCGGGAGGGCATCGAAACGGAATTGATCCAGCTTTCCGGCAAGCGGATCCACGGTTGCCTGGCTTGCCGGAGCTGTTTCGCCCGCAAAGACGGGCGCTGCGCCCAGAAGGACGACGAAGGCAACGCCCTCATCGACGCCATGATCCAGTCCGACGGCATCCTGCTGGGCTCGCCGACGTACGTGACCGATGTGTCCCCCGAGATGAAGTCCCTCATTGACCGCGCCTGCATGGTCACACGCGCCAATGAGGGCCTGCTGCGGCGCAAAGTGGGGGCGGCGGTCGTGGCGGTTCGCAGGGCGGGCGCCATTCACGCCTTCGACACCCTGAATCATTTCTTTTTGATCAGCGAGATGATCATCCCCGGCTCCAGCTACTGGAATATCGGCATCGGCCGTGAGAAAGGCGAAGTGGAAGGCGACGCCGAGGGCATCCAAACCATGCAGGTTCTGGGCCGCAACATGGCCTGGCTGCTTAAGAAGATCCACTCGTGAGGCCCAGACGGCGGCGGGCTACGTCCGCCAGCGCGCGGCCCACATGATGCTCCTCATCCACGACCGCCTCCGCTCCCAGATGCCGGAGCGGCTCCGCGTAGCGGTGGTACCGTGCACGCACCACCACCCGCAGATCCGGATTGAGGTCCCGGGCTACACCCAAAATGGTGCGTGAGGTTCCCGGATCCGGCACCGTCACGATCAACATTCGGGCGGTCCGGATTCCGGCCTTCACCATCGTTTCGACACTTGTGCCGTCCCCTACTACGGTCGGATAGCCCTTGGCGGTCTCCGCCAGTGCAGGATTGGATTCAACGACCACAGGCTCTACGCCAGCCTCCTCCAGCGCCCGGCAGACCTCGCGGCCGGCCGGTCCGAAGCCCACCACGATGACGCTCTCCGAGGCCGGTCCCTCGGCGGGCTCCGCGGCCCCGAGACGGGATTGCCGCCGCGACCAGCGGTTGGCCCACCAGTGGCCCGCACGCATCAAGTACGGGTTGAGAATCAGGGTGAGAATCGAGGCGGTCACCAGGGGTTCGAACCAGCCGGCGGGGAGAAGGCGCCGGTCCAGCGCATCCTTGGCCAGCACGAAAGAAAACTCTCCGATTTGGGCCAGCGCCAGGCCTCCCATCAGGGCCACCCGGGGCGGGCAGCCCGTCAGCCGCAGAGCCAACGCCGCCATCAGGAACTTAACCGCAATGATTCCAGCGCTGGCCAGGATCACTAGCGGCGCTTGCTGGCTGGAAGGGATGCCGGCAAGCATTCCGATGGAAGCGAAGAACAGCGTGAAGAATACTGCTTGGAACGGGGCCAGGTTCGCGCGCACTTGCGCGGAGACCGGCTGATCCGCCAGCAGCACGCCGCCCACAAAAGCGCCCAGCACAGGGCTCAAGCCTGCTACGTGGCTTCCCCAGGAGCAGCCTACCGCCACCAACACGGAGAGCAGCACCGGCGCCTCGCGCTCCGCGTAGGCATCCGCCCGCCGGAAGATTGGCAACACCACAAGGCGTACGACTACATAAATCAATGCCAGCAGCGCCGCCCCTTTGACAAGTTGGATCGACAGGTCCGCCAGTCCCTCCAGTTCTGATCGCCCCTGCGCGGAGATGGATTGAAACACCAACAGCGGAATGAGCAGCAAGTCTTGCAGTAGCGCCACACCGAAGGTCAGACGCCCGTGACGGCTGTCCATCTCCGAGCGCTCCTGAAGGATGCGCAGCAAGAAGGCGGTGCTGGACAAGGCCAGCACGTTGCCCAGCACAAGTTGCCCGGAGGCAGACAGCCCCAGCCAGCGTCCCGCTGCTGCGCCTGCCAGCCAGGTCAGCCCGAATTGCAGAAGCCCGGCGATGACCGAGCGCCGCCCCAGAGCAGCGATGCGGTGCCAGGAGAACTCCAGGCCGATCCCAAACAACAGCAGCGCGACGCCCAGGGACGCCAGGAAGTCCACGGTTTCACGCGCCTGTATGATTCCCAGCCCCTTGGGGCCCGCCAGGAGGCCCGCCAGCAGGTAGCCGATCGCGGCCGTTTGCCGCAGCCGACGGGCCAGCAGGCCGAGCGCGAGCGAGAGTCCGAGCAACCCTACCAGTTCCGCCAGCAGCCGCCAGGAATCCACCATGGGTTGTTTGCGATTATGGCAAAACTGCCGCGCCGCTTGGGCGGCCGGCTCGCTGCGATTTGCTATGCTCGTTTCTCAGCGCGCGCCGGTTTCAAACCGGCCTGCCCAATCATGAAGAACACCGCGATCTTGCTGATTGACTGCCCCGACCGCCCGGGAATCGTCGCCGCCGTCGCCGGATTTCTTTATCAACACGGCGCCAATATCCTTCACGCGGATCAGCACCAGGACAACGAGCTGCGGCTCTTTTTCATGCGCGTTGAGTTTTCTCTGGAGGGATTTGACTTGCCGCCCGATGAGTTTCACGCGCAGTTCGAGCCGCTGGCCCGCCAGTTCGCCATGAACTGGCGCATCGAGTATTCCTCACGGCTGATCTCGGCCGCCATCTTCGTTTCCCGCGAGCAGCATTGCCTGATCGACCTGTTGCACCGCCACCAGAGCGGGGAGCTCCGCTGCCGCATTCCGCTCATCATTAGCAACCATCCGGACGCCAAACCCCTGGCGGACTTCTACGGCGTGCCTTTCCACCACATCCCGGTCGAGCCGGGCAAGAAGGCGGAGGCGGAGAGCCGCCAACTTGAGCTTCTTGAAGCGAACCAAATCGAGCTGATCGTGCTGGCGCGCTACATGCAGATTCTGTCGCCTGAATTCGTGGCGCGCTATCCGCAGCGCATCATCAACGTGCACCACTCGTTTCTGCCGGCCTTCAGCGGCGCGCGCCCGTATCAAGCGGCGTTCCGGCGTGGCGTAAAGTTGATCGGGGCCACCAGTCATTACGTGACCGATGAATTGGATGAGGGCCCCATTATCGAGCAGGACGTGACGCGCGTTTCGCACCGCTACGATCTGGAGGATTTCATCGAGCGCGGCCGGGATCTGGAGCGCATCGTGCTATCGCGGGCCGTCCGCTGGCATCTGGAGCACCG
>JAIMAR010000105.1 GCA_023511855.1 Bryobacteraceae bacterium | reverse complement strand
CTGCTGCCCTTGGACCAACCTCAGCTACAGATCCCACAGATTGCCAAGGACAGCCGTCTCACTGGGCTGCTCGAAGAAGCGGTGAGGCGGATTCCCACATGGCACGTTCTGTCGGTGGGTGATGCCCGCTGGATGGAGAGCGTCCCATCGGAGAGCGTGCATCTTGTTTTGACCTCGCCGCCGTATTGGAACCTCAAGCGTTATCGGCATCACCCTTCCCAGCTTGGGCACATTGACGACTACGACCGGTTTCTAACGGAGTTGGACCGGGTCTGGAGTGAGTGTTGGCGGGTATTGGCCCCAGGGGCAGGCTCATCTGTGTAGTGGGCGATGTTTGCCTTTCGCGGCGGCAAAACGCCGGGAGGCACACTGTGGTGCCGCTTCATGCATCGATTCAAGAGCGGTGCCGCCGGGCCGGTTTTGATAATCTCGCCCCAATCATCTGGCACAAGATCTCAAATGCGGTGTACGAAGTGCCAAACGGATCAGGGTTCTTGGGGAAGCCATACGAACCAAATGCCGTGATCAAGAATGACATAGAGTTCATCCTCATGCAGCGCAAACCCGGGGGTTACAGGACTCCGAGTCTCGCCAAGCGGGTGCTAAGCGTGATTCCGGCTGAGTGCCACCGCAAGTGGTTTCAACAGATCTGGACCGGAATCACTGGAGCTTCGACGCGGAGTCATCCCGCTCCTTATCCACTCGAGCTGGCCGAACGCCTAATCCGCATGTTCAGCTTTGCCGGCGACACGGTGCTGGATCCATTCCTCGGAACGGGCACCACAACCGTCGCGGCCGCCCGCACCGGCAGAAACAGCATCGGGTTCGAAGTGGATGAAAAGTATCTCGAGCAGGCCCGCGCAAGGGTGCTAGCCGAGACGGCGGATCTGTTCGCTTGCGCGCATGTCGAGACCCGGAGAGCCCACCCTAGCCAGCCATGAAACTCGATGCGCAAGTCAGCCTTGGGTTGAGAGCGGCCGTGAAACACTTCTGGGCGACAAGAGCCGAGCAGGCGCGGAAACAGGGTCTCCGGACGGGATCGAAAGATACGGGCGCAAGGGCGGCCGTCACAGGCGGGCGTCAAATGGACGGGTTCGTGAAGGTGGTCCGCGAACTGGTGTGCACCAGCGGCCTGGAAACCGCCCAAGTCTTCACGGAGGGGCGGCTTGAGTTGCCGGGATGGTATCGTCCGGAAAAGCAGTGGGACCTGTTGATCGTTCTCGACGGACGTTTCGTGGCCGCCATGGAGTTCAAGTCTCAAGTGGGCTCCTTCGGCAACAACTTCAACAACCGGACGGAAGAGGCTCTGGGAAGCGCCGTCGACCTGTGGGCGGCCTACAGGGAGGGCTCCTTCCGCCCGCTGCCGCGGCCCTGGCTAGGTTACCTGATGCTCCTTGAAGAAGCTCCTGCGTCGTTGAAGCCTGTAGGGAACCGGGAGCCTCAATTCCCGGTCTTCCCCGAGTTCCACAATGCCTCATACTGCAAGCGCTATGAGATCCTGCTGACGAAACTTGTTCGAGAGCGCCTTTACGATTCGGCGTGCCTGCTGCTGTCGAATGCCTCACAAGGACCGCGAGGGCGATACCGCGAGCCCGTGCCCGAATTGACGTTCCGCAACTTCGCCGCATCTCTCTTGGGACGGCTCAATGCGGAAGGAGTCCTGCGAAAATCTTAATCCCGGCGAGGGGGCAAAGGTAGGGCGCTTAACGCAACAATTAGAGTCACCGAAGCATAACCCAGCGGGGTCAAGGCTTGGGCTTGAGCCGTGTTTTCGGTATGAGCCAGTCGGTTCCCGGCTCAAACCCCGGTGGCGGTGAACAGCAGCCGTAAAAGACGTTGGATTTCGGCCGTCACGGCGGGGTCGCCGCCGGCCAGCCCTGCCGTAACCGTGTCGCGCGCCGCCAGGATCTCCTGGAAGGCTTTCTTTCGCTCGGCGTCCCTTTCGCGGTTGGCCATGCCCTGGAGCTGGTCAAAGAAGGCCGTGGACCGCTGCGCGGCGATCCCGTAGTTCTTCTGTACAGCCTCCAGGTGAACCTGGGAGATGCCGTCCCGCAACGCGGCCAGCTCCAGCCGGTAGCCGGCTGCCGCCAGTTCTTGGCGCACCGATTCCAACTGGCGGCGGGCGGAGCGGGCCTTGCCGTACTGCGGGACGAACCCCAGAAGGAAGATCACTAGATACGAGACGGCCCAAACGATGATCCGCCTGGAAATGCCGCTCTTCCCGGTTGCGTTGCTCATGTTGTCCTCCGGAGCGATCGATCGAACCGCTTCTTCAGTATGGCGCATCTCTCCGGCCCGGCAAGCTTCAGGGAGCCGCGGCCGGCCGGTCCGCCGCCATCAGTTGCAACTCCTTGCGGTAACCTTTCAACAAGCCTACTCCGGTGGCCACCACCAGCGGGCCGAGCACGACTCCGACCAAACCGAAGGCATGGATGCCGCCCAAGACGCTGATGAACACCAGCAAGCCGTTCAACTGTGAGCGCCCGGCAATCAAGACCGGGCGCAGGATGTTGTCCACGCCGCTGACCAGGAGGAATCCCAGCACGAGCAGCGCGATGCCGCGTCCGGTGTGGCCGGTCAGAAGAAGGACGACGGCGATGGGCCCCCAGATGAGCCAGGGACCAATCAGGGGCAGAAAGGCCAGGAAGGCCATCAGCACGCCGTAGAACAACGCCGAGGGCACGTTTAAGATCCAGAGCACCAGCCCGCCCAGCACGCCTTGCACCAAGGCGACGATGAAGCCACTGCTGATGGTGGCCTGCACCAACTCGGTTGCTTCATGGACGACCACCTCGTGGCCAGAGCCGAGCGGCGAGAGATCCGCCAGCCAGCGGACCAGTTGCGGCCCTTCGCGCAGCAGGAAAAACAGCGCCAGCAGCATCACCGCCAATTGAAACACGAATGAGACGACGTTGCCCGCTATCCGCGCTGACTGTTGGGCCAGGTACGTCCCGGCGGTCCGGCTGAGGTCCTCGATCGTTTCCTGAACGTTGCCCAAGTCAGCGGGCACTCTGGCCATCACGTTATCCAGCACCATGCGCACCTGCGCCAGTCCATCCTTGGATCGCAACCAGTCGAACAGGGCCATCCCTTCCCGCACCAGCACCGGCACGATCAGGACCACAGGAAGCACCAGCAGCACCGTGATGATCAGAGTAGTGAGGAGCGCCGCCAGGTTGGGGCGCCGGGCCAGGCGCAGCACGCGCCGGTGTAGCGGGTAGCTGAAGATGGCGATGACCGTGGCCCAGGCCAGCGGCGTGAAGAACGGTGCGATGATGCGGTAGACCAGGAAGACCAGAAGGCCGGCCATCAGCCATGCCGTCGCGCGTTGAAAGGTGCGTGGATCCATGATTCTTCGCTCACATCCGCCCAGGCATCGCTGCGGCGGCGCTGGTAGGTATTGTCGAACGGCGGGCCGGGCCGGTCAAGCGGGCGAATGGAGGGCGGTTTACCCCCTTGCCTCGCGCTCGCTCAGTCCAGCACAATGAGGTGCGTACCGCGAGGACTGAGTCCGTATGTTCCACAATCGGGCGTTGATCTTATCGTGTTTCGCCGCGGCGATGATCCATCCGCAGGCGGTTCCGCAGAAGGCTCCGGCGGCAGCTGCGCAGGCCGGAATGGCGCAAGGGCCGCGACGGGCCTGCGCAGAGTTGCGCGGGTTGACCGGGTACGAGTTCAGCGTCGCCACCGCCGCGCTCGTGCCCGCGTCCTCCAGCACGCCCGAGTATTGCCGCGTCACGGGGCAGATTTTGCCCGAAGTCCGCTTCGAGGTAAGCCTGCCTACGGCCTGGAGCGGGCGGTTCTATATGACGGGCAACGGCGGCTACGCCGGCGAGCCGCTGGACTCACCGCAACGGGCGCGGCAGCGTGAGACCGCTATGCGGCGCGGGCTGGCCTTCGCCATCACCGACACCGGCCACGACGCCGCCGCCGAACCGCTGGCCACCTTCGCCGTCCACAGCCAGAAGCTGCTGGACTACGCCTTCCGGTCCCTGCATGTCACCGCCGTCACCGCCAAGCGGGTGATTGAGGCCTACTACGGGGCGGCGCCCAAACGGTCCTATTTCGAGGGCTGCTCCACCGGCGGGCGGCAGGCGCTCATCCTCGCCCAGCGTTTCCCCGAGGATTTCGATGGCATTATCGCCGGGGCGCCTGTCCTCAACTTCACCGGCACGATGGTGAATTACGCGGCTTGTCTACAAGCCATGGAGGCGAATCCCATCCCGTACGGCAAGCTGGTTGCTTTGGCCTCCAGAATCTATCAGCAATGCGACGGCGCCGACGGGCTGGCCGACGGCTTGATCGAAGATCCGCGCCGGTGCGATTTCCGGCCCGCGCGGGACTTGGCACATTGCCCGGAAGGAAGCGACGCTCCCGACTGCTTCACGCTGGGGCAGATTTCCACGCTGGAGCGGATCTACGGGGATCTGTACAGCCAGGGTCGGCGGATCTTCCCCGGCTGGCCCGTGGGCGCGGAGATCGCCGGTGCGGATGGACGCAGCGGCTGGGACAACTGGATCGTGCGCCGCGACGGCGGGCAGCCCATCTGGGCGCTGTTCGCCGAGACCTTCTTCCGGTACATGGCCTTTCCGCAAAAGGACCCGGAGTACTCGCTGGCGAAGTTTGACCTGGAGAAAGATCCCGCCCGGCTGGAGTGGATTCATTCGGTTTTGGATGCCACCGACACGGATCTGGCGCGGTTCCGGGACCGGGGCGGCAAGCTGCTGATGTATTTCGGCTGGGCGGACCCGGCTTTGAATCCGCGCATGGGCGTGGAGTACTACGAGAGCGTGCGGGAACGGATGGGAGCTTCCACGCCGGAGTTCTTCCGGCTGTTTATGATTCCCGGCATGTTTCACTGCGGGGGAGGCGTTGGGACCAGCACGTTTGATCTGCTGGACCCGCTTGTGGAGTGGGTGGAGAAAGGCGTCCCGCCGGACCGCATCCTCGCCACCCTCGTGGTGCAAGGGAAGACGGTTCGCACGCGCCCGCTTTGCCCCTACCCCCAGGTAGCGCGCTACAATGGCAACGGCAGTATCGACGAAGCCGCCAACTTCACCTGCCGGATGCCATGAGCCGACGCCGCAGTAGGCGGATGCGGCCTGTGCCCGTATTTCTTCGATCCTGTGAATACCAGACCGTTGGCTCCAGTCCGCGCATTGCTGCTGACGACCTGCACGCCAGACGACACGAAGGTTCCTGCCTGCGCGCGCTCGATCCATGCGGCGGGCGGAGTGGTGGATGTCGCCAGCGACCGCTTCTTCGGGCAAGCCTACTGGTCGCGGGCCATTCGAAACCGGATCCGGCTGCCCCATCCCAGCGCCGGCACGGCGTATGTGGACGAGATCAATCGCCTGGCGCCCGCCTACGGCTGGAACGTGCTGTTGCCGCTCAACGATTACACCATGCACGCGGTGGTTACGAACCGCGGCCGGCTGGCGCCGGCGCTGCGAGCCGCCCTGCCGGATCCTGAGGCTTGGGAAATCTCGCGCGACAAGCTGCGCAGCACCGAGCTGGCCAAGAGCGCCGGCGTTGCGGCCCCGCTCACTTTTTGTCCGCAGGATGAGCAGGAGGCGGTGGAAGCTGCCCGCGCGACCGGTTATCCCTGCGTGGTGAAATTGCGGAGAGGCTGCGGGGCGGTGGGCCGCCTCTATGTTGCCGGCGAAGAGGAGCTGAAGGCGATCTTCCGGCAACATAGAAGGCCTTCGGATACGGTGTTCGACTTCGAGCACCTTCTGGTCCAGCAGTGGATCGATGGTGAACCGCGCGACGTTTGCGCGATCTTCGCGCATGGTGAACCCCGCTCGGTTTACGTGCAGAGAAAACTGCGCACTTGGCCTCTGGACGGAGGACGGGCCACCATCGTGGAGACGATCGAAGATCCAGCGGTGCGGGAAGCGGGGCTGGCGATCATGCGCGCCTTGCGCTGGCACGGACCGATCCAAACGGAGTTCCGGGTGGAGCGCCGGAGCGGCAAACCTTACCTGCTGGACGTAAACGGCCGGTTCTGGGCGGTCACCGGGCTTTCGATGGCGGCGGGTCTGGATTTTCCCGCGATGTACTGCCGTCTGGCCTTCACGGGGGATCTCGAACCCAGTTACGATTACCGGCCCGGCGTGCGTGTCCGGTGGCCGTTTCCGTTCGCCCTGTTGAGTCTGGCGCGATCGCATGACCGCTTCCAGGTGCTGAAGGATTTCCTGTTCCCGGCCCCCAATACCTTCAGCGACTGGCGGTGGGACGATCCGGGGCCCGCGCTGGCGGAACTTCTGTTCGCGGCACTCAGAGCGGGACGGCTGTTTGGGCTCGGCCCTTGGCCTTGAAACGCAAGTCGGATGCGCGGGGGATTGTATGCGGGCGGCAGGGGCAACAAGCTATTCCAGCAGCAGAGAAAGCTGTTGGGTCTTCTCCTCGATACGGCGGCGCAGCTCGGAAAGCTCTTGCTCCACGGCTCGCAGCCGGTCCGCCAGGTGCAGGCAAACCAGCACAGCCACACGGGCGGGATCGACGTCGCCGGTCTTGGCGGCCACGCCGTCCATCAGGCGGTCCACCTCAGCGGCTAGTTGTTCCAGCTCGCCGGGATCGCCCGGCGCCCGCAGAACGTAGCTCTGCCCGAAGATCGTAACCCGGACCGTCTTCTTTCCGGCGCCGGAATCCATGGGCGATGCCTCCCGCCTGGCTGAATGGGGACGCGGCTCAGCCGCCTTCCAGTGAGTCGATTTGGGCAATCAGTTTCTCGACCCGGCTGCGGACCTCTTCGCGCTGGGCACGCAGCAGCTCCAACTCCTGGCTCAATCGCAGGGCCAGAGCGCGGGCGTCGGCCGCCTCGCGCAAGGCCGCGTCCCGGGCCGCGAAGGCGGCTTCCTTCTCCTTGCGGAGTTTGGTCACGAGTTCCGCGGCCTGCTGGATGCGCTGCTCCAGCCGCGCGAAAACGTCGTTTTCGGCTTCCATGGCTAGGCTTTCTGAGCCAAAGCGGCCTGAGCCTTTTCGACCAGCGCCTTGAAGGCAGGCTCGTCGTTGTAGGCCATCTCGGCCAGCACCTTGCGGTTTAGCTCGATGCCGGCCAGTTTCAGGCCGTTCATAAACTTACTATAGGATAAGCCGAGCTTCTTGACCGCGGCGTTGATGCGCACGATCCACAGCGAGCGGAAGTCGCGCTTGCGGCGCCTCCGGCCCACGTAGGCGTAGCGCAGGGCCTTTTCGACTGCCTCCTGCGCGGCGCGGTGAAGCTTTCCTTTGGTGAGAAAGTAGCCGGAAGCTTGTTTGAGCACCTTGCGGCGCGCCGCCCGGCGTTTGGTTCCTCGTTTAACTCTGGGCACGTTTCACTCCTTGTTCTGAACTTAGGGACCCACGGCCCGCAACCGCTGTACGGCGCCGGGCGGGGCCCGATATGGGAGGCGGCGCGGGCACGTGCCTCGCGCACCGTCCGCACTCCTAAAAACCTAGTTGCTGTAGGGCAGCATCCGCTTGAGTTCCGGGACGTTGGCCTTGTCCACGGGCACAGTCTGCCCCAGGCGGCGCTTGCGCGCGGGCGCCTTGGAGGTCAGAATGTGACGGGCAAAGGAGTGACGGCGCATCAGTTTGCCCGTCCCCGTCGTCTTGAACCGTTTGGACGCACCCTTGTGTGTCTTCAGTTTTGGCATCGGCAGAGATTCCTGGGTCACCCGGATGGGGGGAATTCGGACCTGCTCCGAACTTTTCCAGTATAACATGAGGATCCGCGTTGCCAAGAGCATTGGCCGGGCGCGGACTGCGGAGCACGACCCTGGCGGCTTGGTTCTGAAGCAAGCACCTGGGAGGTTTCTGTTACGCCTTTCGCGGCTTGCTCGCCAGCAGGTCCTCCAGGTGGACCAGCTCGGTGGGGTAGACGCCGGTGTAGCAGGCGTAGCAATACTCGCCGCGTTCGTCGGCCACGGCTTGCCGCAGCGCGTCCATGGAAAGATAGCCCAAGCTGTCGGCCTCCACGAAGCGGCGGATCTCTTCCACGGTGCTATTGGCCGCGATCAGCTCGCGCCGGGTCGGCGTGTCCACGCCGTAATAGCAGGGCGAGATGGTGGGGGGGCAGGAGACGCGCAGATGGACCTCGCGGGCGCCGGCGCTGCGCACCATGCGCACGATCTTGCGGCTGGTGGTGCCGCGCACGATCGAGTCGTCGACCAGCACCACGCGCTTGCCCTCCAGCAAGCGGCGGATGGGATTGAGTTTCAGCTTCACGCCGAAATCGCGGATGGCTTGCGAAGGCTCGATGAAGGTCCGCCCGACGTAGTGGTTGCGGATCAGCGCGTGCCGGAACGGAATCCCGGACTCATCGGCGTAGCCGATGGCCGCCGCCACGCCGGAGTCGGGCACCGGCACCACCACATCCGCCTCCGCCGGGCACTCCCGCGCCAGCAAGCGGCCCAACATCTCCCGGCTTTCCGAAACCGAGCGCCCAAAGACGATCGAATCCGGGCGCGAAAAGTAAACATGCTCGAAGACGCAGTAGGCGTGGTCCCGGGCCGGCGCGTAGCGCTCGCGCGTCAAGCCCTCCGGGCCGGCCATCACCATTTCGCCCGGCTCCACGTCGTAGAGGTAGACGGCATTGATTAGGTCGAAGGCGCAGGTTTCGGAGGAGAAGACGTAGCCTTTTTCGCCGCCGCTCAGCTCCATCTGGCCCACGGCGAGCGGCCGGAAGCCGTGCGGGTCCCGAGCCACGATCACCCGGTCTTCGGCCAGAAAGACCAGTGAGAACGCTCCTTCTAGTTGCAGCAAGGCTTCGCGCAGCGCACCGGCCAGAGTGCGCTCCCGAGAGCAGGCCACCAAGTGCAGAATGACCTCGGTGTCGCTGGAGGATTGGAATATGGAGCCGTTGCGCTCTAGCTCGCGCCGCAACTCGGCGGCGTTGATGATGTTGCCGTTATGGGCGACGGCGATGCGACCCTTGTTGCAGGCCACGCTGAACGGCTGTGCGTTAACCAGGACCGTTTCGCCGGCCGTCGAGTAGCGCGTGTGCCCGATCGCCTGTCGCCCCGGCAGCGCGCGCAGAACCTCCGGGGTGAAGATTTCCGCCACATGGCCCATGGCCTTGTGGGAGTGAATCATTTCGCCGTCGCTAGAGCAGATGCCTGCGCTTTCCTGCCCGCGGTGCTGCAAGGCGTAGAGACCCAGGTAGACGAGGTTGGCCGCCTCGGGATGCCCATGGATGGCGAACACCCCGCACTCTTCGCGAAATCCGTCCCACATCCGAGCTATGTCCGTAAAGCCTTCTCCAACGCGTCCGACCATAGACGCTTCAGGCGCTCAACGTTCAGGTCGACGTGGACCCTGCCCCGGCTGCGAATCACCAGCCCCTCTTCGATCGTATCACCAATCCGGGGCGCCTCCACTCCATGACGCGCCGCAATGGTCTGCACTTGGTCCGGCTGCGCAGTGGACAGCAGGATCCGCGAGGGCCCCTCGTGGAACAGCAGGTACTCCGGCCTCATGTCCGCATCCAAATCCAGGCGCGCGCCCACGCCTGCGGGCCCGAAGGAGCACTCCGCGGCCGCCACCGCCAGTCCGCCGTCGCTCAGATCATGGGCCGACTCAGCCAGCCCCGCCGCCGCAATCTCCCGCATTGCCGCCTGAACGCGCTTCTCGTAGTCCATATCCAGCTCGGGAGGCAGACCCCAGACCTGCTTCAAGACTACCTTGGCGTACTGGGTGCTTCCGAATCGGCGCGAATTACAGCGGCCAAACCCGCCCAGCAGAATCACCGCGCGGCCGGCGCGCTTGAAATCGATCGTCAGCGGAGGACCGGTGGGGAGCAAACCCACCACGCCCACCACTGGGGTGGGATCGATCGCCTCGCCCAACGTCTCGTTGTACAAGCTGACGTTTCCACCGGTGATCGGGGTCTCGAAGAACCGGCAGGCTTCGCCCATGCCTTCGATGGCCTCCACAAGCTGGGCCATGATCTCGGGGCGCTCGGGGTTGCCGAAGTTCAGGCAATTGGTGGCCGCCACGGGCAGCGCGCCCACGGTGGAGAGGTTCCGGCAGCACTCGGCCACCGCCAGCCGCGCCCCTTGTCTCGGCGAAAGCGCACAGTAGCGCCCGTTGCCGTCCAGAGCCATGGCGACAGAGGTTCCGGTTTCTTTGATGCGGATTACGGCGGCGTCACCGCCCGGCCCTTGAACGGTGTTGGTGCGCACCATGTAGTCGTACTGCTCCCAGATCCAACGCTTAGAGCAGATGTCGCCGCTGGCCAGCAGAGCCTCCAAATCTCGTTCCAGGCTGGCGCTCTGAAACTCCGGGCCGTCGAGCGGCGCGGTGCGACGGGGCTGGGTGTGCGGCCGGTCATAGAGGGGGGCATCGTCGGCCAGCGCGCGGCTGGGGATCTCGGCCACGATTTGGCCGTGATGCTTCACCCGCATCATGCCGTCGTTGGTGACGCGCCCCACGGTCACCGCATCCAGACCCCACTTGCGGAAGACGCGGAAGACCTCTTGTTCGCGGCCCTTCTCCGCCACCAGCAGCATGCGCTCCTGGCTCTCCGACAGCATGATCTCGTAAGGCGTCATGCCGGTTTCGCGCTGCGGCACCAAGTCCAGCTCGATCTCGATGCCGGTGCCGCCGCGGCTGCCCATTTCGCAAGTGGAGCAGGTCAGGCCAGCCGCGCCCATGTCCTGGATACCCACGATCGCGCCCGTGCGCATCGCCTCCAGGCAGGCTTCGAGCAGCAGCTTTTCCAGGAACGGATCGCCCACCTGAACATTGGGCCGCTTCTGCTGGCTTTCCTCGGTAAACTCGGCCGAGGCCATCGAGGCGCCGTGAATGCCGTCTCGGCCGGTCTTCGCGCCCACGTAGATCACCGGGTTGCCCAGGCCGCAGGCGCGCGCCAAGAAGATCTCGTCCTTCTTAAAGACCCCAAGGGCGAAGACGTTCACCAGCGGGTTGCCATTGTAGCCGGGCTCAAACACGCACTCACCGCCCACGGTCGGCACGCCGAAACAGTTCCCGTAGTGCGCGATGCCGCTGACCACGCCCTCCAGAATCCGCTTGTTGCGCGCTCCGGCCTGCGGGTCATCGAGCGGCCCGAACCGCAGCGAGTCCATCACCGCGATGGGGCGCGCGCCCATGGTGAAGATGTCCCGCAGGATTCCCCCCACGCCCGTAGCCGCGCCCTGGAACGGCTCGATAAAGCTGGGATGGTTGTGGGACTCAATCTTGAAGGCGATCGCGTAGCCGTCTCCGATGTCGATCACTCCCGCGTTCTCTCCGGGGCCCTGAAGGACATGCTTGCCCGTAGTCGGAAGCTTCTTGAGGTGCAGCCGCGAGCTCTTGTAGGAGCAGTGTTCGCTCCACATGACGCTGAAGATGCCCAGTTCCGTGTAGGTCGGCTCACGGCCCAGAATCGACAGAATCTTCTCGTATTCTTCCGGCGTGAGCTGGTGCGCCTGAACGATTTCCGAGGTGATTTCGCCCATGATTACTTGACCGCCATCGAGGAGACCATGGAACGGAACAGCACAAGGCCGTCGGTGGAGCCCATCAACGGGTCGCTGGCGCGTTCCGGGTGCGGCATCAGCCCCAGCACATTGCGCTCGCGGTTTAGGATCCCGGCGATATCGCGCAGCGAACCGTTCGGGTTGTCCACATAGCGGAAGACGACCCGGTCCTCGGCCTCCAGTTCATCGAGGGTGCGCTCGTCGGCGTAGTAGCACCCTTCGCCGTGGGCGATGGGAATGGTCAGGATGGCGCCTTTCTGCGCCTCGCAGGTGAACGGCGAATTCGTGGTTTCGGTGCGGAGCTCCACGGGACGGCAAATGAATTTTAGGCCGCGGTTGCGGATCAGCGCGCCAGGGAGCAGCCCGCTCTCCACCAGAATCTGAAAGCCGTTGCAGATGCCTAGCACCAGTCCGCCTTCGGAGGCGAACTTCTTGACCGCCTGCATCACGCGGCTGAACTTGGCGATCGCGCCGCAGCGCAGGTAATCGCCGTAGGAGAAGCCGCCGGGGAGGATGACTGCGTCCACGTTGCCCAACTCGGCCGAATCGTGCCAGATGAACTCCGCCGTCTGCCCTAAGTTCTTCTCTACGGCATACCAGGCGTCATGATCGCAATTGCTGCCGGGGAACACTACGACACCGAACCTCATGGGAGATTCTCAGTCTAGCATGCCCGGTTCAGGAACCGGGTTCATCCGGCCACGGCCGGTGCGGCTTTTGTTTTCTTGCGGCTGGCGCGTTTGGGCGCAGGCGGCTGCCGATCGCTCTTTTTCAAGTTGGGAACGACCATCGAGGAGATGAACTTCTTTTCGCCGAACTCGTCAAACTTGATTTTGATGTACTCCTCGCTGCATTCCAAAACCGACCCGAGGCCGAACTTGGGATGTTCCACTTGGGCGCCTTGCGGGAAAGGGAACTTGTTAGCCATGTGGTGAGCAACCCTCTGTTTTTACAATAACAAATTTCCTAATAATTGTCAGGGGGCTGCCTCGGCTGCAAACGCCTACCGCCGCCCCGGCAGCGGGAACTCCTTGTCCACGTCTTCGATGATCAAAACCCAGTCGTTCCCTCGTCCGGAGGTAGGCGGAGTGTAGGTTTGGAAGCCTGCCGTCTCCGCAGTGAGAATCAGATAGACGTAGCCGTATCTCGGGTCGAACCAGATCGCCCGCTTCTGCTTGGCTCGCAGGAGTTCGTTGTTGATCGTGAACCGCTCGCCTTGAGGGGAGTAGACCAAAGCAAACGACCCGTCCTCGCTTAAGGCGGCCCGGATCTTCGCGCCTCCGTGCGCCGGTCCGTCCAGAATCATGTGCTGAGCCGGTTGGAGCTTGGTGAAGGGCCTAGACTCAAACAACCGCCGCATCAAGCCCATCTGAAAAGCGCCGGGGTGGTCCATCGCCTCCTGCCAAGGAATGTCAGCTCCCGAAGCGGGCTTTTTCGGGGGGGCATACATCTGCCAGATGCTGTTGTGGCCATAGGTGTGTCCGCAAGCTCCGCCCAACAGGGACCAGTAGGCCGCTTGACGCACGTCGTAATCGTCAAACCGCTGATAGCGCGGAGCGCCCTCGAAATAGTACGCTGCCCGGGTGCCCTCATAGCGCGGCTCGCCATCCAACGTTGGCTTGGGCGGGCTTAGTCTCCAGTCGTGCTCGGCGAGGAGATGTCCCACGTTTAGTTGAAGGCTGGCGATGAACGGCTGGATCCATCTTACGCTACTTTCTCTTTCTTCG
>JAIMAR010000104.1 GCA_023511855.1 Bryobacteraceae bacterium | reverse complement strand
TCCACCGCCCAGACCTAGCGGCAGCGGCGCTCATACCAGAGCGTTGACATGCCACAACCCCACTCGAAGACCCGGGTCTCCCGCGTGATCCGTGCCCGGAGGAATCGCATGGCCGGGAACGTGATCCAGGACAGCACGGGCCGAATCCCCGCGGCCTTGCGCGCAAACCCTGTGGCCAGCGCGGCGGCGAAGTCCGCCGCCTGGCTGAGTGAGCCCAAGGTGTACTGCCCCTTTTGGGTGTGGAACCGTGATTTCCTCAGTTCCGGGTTCAGCCCGAACCATAGTCTCCTCGTGACCGCCGCGAGCCGGTTCATGCCGTGACCTTTCTTGCCGCCACCGCCAAAACCTCCTCCGTCCCTTCCGCCGGCCCGCCCTCCAGCGCGCGGACCTCGTAACCGGCGGCCGTCAGCAAGTCCAAGCACTCGCGGTGCGCCTCCTCGCCATGTGTGCTCAAGAAGATCACCGGCTGGCGTTCTATGGCCCGGCGCGCGCCGCGGAGAACCTCCGCCTCGGCCCCTTCGACGTCAATCTTGATCACGTCCGGGGCTTCGACCTTTGCTGCGGCAAGCAAGGTATCCGCCCGCGCACACGGCACCTTGAGCGGCCCATGGAAGCGTCCGGCGCCGGATCGAAACCCACCTCCCCGTCGACAGCGCCCAAGGCGCACGGGAAGATCCGCACGTTCCCGTAGCCGTTCATTTCGACATGCCGCCGCAACAGATCCACATTGCGAGGGAAAGGCTCGAAGGCGAAGACCCTACCCCCCGGGCCAACCAACTCGGCAAACAGCAGGGTGTAAAAGCCCACGTGCGCGCCCACGTCCCAGCAGACCATTCCCGGACGGACAAACTCGATCATCCTCCCCTGCTTCGCAGCCTCATACGACCCCAGCCAGCAGCCGTGGTTGGACGAGCCGGCGATCCAGCGCTTGCCGCGCAGCGGGCCTTGCACCACGCGGACTACCGCGCCGTCGGGAATCAATCGCAGCGGCCAACGTAGCGCGCGCCCGAGTAAGCTCGAGCAACTAATCCCCGAGAAGTTGATCATTTGGGGTGATCAATCCCCCAATTCCGTTTGGGGGCCTGGAATACTAACCACAGAGAACACAGATAAAGTTAAGCACAGAGGACAGAGAGCGCACGGAGAAGGCTAACCACAGGGGACACAGAAAAACTTAACCACAGAGAGCACAGAGAGCACAGAGAGAAGATAAATTACAGAGGACACAGAGAAAGTTAACCACAGAGAGCACAGAGGGCACAGAGAGAAGATAAACCACAGAGGTCACAGAGAGCACAGAGGGAAGATAAGCCACAGAGGACACGAGGGGAGAAGAATTAGTCAGGGGGACGATGGTAATACGGCCGGTAATAATAGCCGCGGTGATAACCGTAGTAGCCGCCGCTCGAAGCCTTCGGGTCCCAATCGTTTAGCACCGTGCCCAGAATGACCGTGCCGTCCTCGGCCAGCTTCTGCGCCGCCGCCTGCGCCATCTCCCGGGTGGTGTGCCGGGAGCGCACCACCAGCACCACCCCGTCGCTCAGCCGCCCGGCCACGCGCGCGTCCGGCATGGTCAGCATCGGCGGCGTGTCGATCAGCACCGCGTCGAACTCCTCCCTGGCCCAGGCCAAGAACTCCGGAAACCTCGGCGAGTACAGCAGGTTGGCCGCGCTCCCGGCGGCCTGTTTGCCCGCTGGGGCGACAAACAGCCGCGGATGCCTGGTCTCAACAATGACCCCTTCGCGGCCCTCGGGCGGCGCCTCTCCGCTGAGCAGCTCGCCCAAGCCGTACTCGTTGGGCATTTCGAAGATCTCATGCAACCTGGGCTTGCGCAAATCGGCATCCACCAGCAGCACCCGCCGGTGGATCTCGGCCAGCGCCAGCCCCAGGTTACTCACCACGGTGGTCTTGCCCTCCCCCGGATTGGGGCTGGTGACGACCAGCACTTTCGGCGCATGCCCGTTCTTGGCCGAAAACAGAATCGAAGTCAGCGTCGCCCGGAAGCTGTCGGCCAACAGCGCCGCGCTGCGGTTGGAGGTGGCCAGCTCCACCTCGAGGCCGGTTTTGCCCTCCGGGCGTTTTCCGCCGCCGTCTCCGCCGCGGCGATGCCGGTAGTAGCCCAAGAGCCCGCTATGCCGTTGCGCGCAGGGGATGACGCCCAGCTCGGGCGCGTCCAGCCACAGCGAGACCTCCCCGGGGGCTTGAATGGTCCGGTCCGCCCGCTCCCGGATGAGCACGAAGCCGACCCCGAGCATCAGCCCGAGCATCAGGCCCAGGGCCGAGTTCAAGGGATAGTTGGGCTTGTAAGGGAAGCGCGGCGGCTTGGCCTTGTCCACCACCCGAACGTTGGAGGCCTGCATGGCGGAGGCGATGCCGTACTCCTTGACCCGCTGGAGCATGGCCTCGTACAAGGAGCGCTGCGTGTCGACCTCGCGCTTGAGGATGTTGTAGTGGACCGCCCGCGCGGCCTGGTCGTTGACGACCCTGGACTGAGCTTCGTAGTCGCGCGCCAGGAGCTTCTCGCGGCGGACCGCGGCCTCATACTCGTTGCCGATGCGGGCCACGACGTTCTGGCGCTGCCGCTCGAAGGGGCCTTCCAGCGCCGCGATCTGCGCCTGGACCTTCAGGACCTTGGGATGGGAGGGGGTATAGGCGGCGCGGAGCTCGGCCAGTTCCCGCCGCAGGTCGGTGAGCTTTTCGCCGCTGGAGCGCAGGGTTGGGTCTTCGAGAATCTCGGGCAGCGTTTCGGGCGGGGCGGTGCGCGCCTGCTCGTAGCGCGCCTGTTTGGCCGCCCGGTCCGCCTGGGCCTTGAGGAGCTCGTCCTGCAACTGCCGCAGCTTCTGCTCGGCGACGTTGTCCTTCTCGGCGGTGAACATCAGCCCCGCCGTGCGGGCGTACTGCTGAAGCTCGTCCTCGGCCTTCTCGAGCTTGATCTTCAGGTCCTGGAGCTGCTTGGTGAGCCACTGGCCGGTCTTCTGGGTGGTATCCCAGCGGACTTCGAGGTTCTGCTCGATGAACTCCGCGGCCAGGGTGTTGAGGAACTCCGCGGCGGCCTTGGGATCGGTGGAATCGTACTTTACCTCGACCAGCCGCGTCTGGGGCACGGCCTGCGCCTTCAGGTTGCTCAGCGCGCGGCTTACCAGCGCCTCGCCCGAGGGCTCGGGCGGGGTTTTCAAGCCCAGCGACTCGCGCCACGAGGACACCCGGCTGCGGCCGCCTGACGTCTCGGCGGCTTGCGCACCTCCGAGCTTGCTGAGGACGCGCTCCACCAGCGCCTCGGACTGGAGGATGCGCACCTGGGTGCAGATGTCCAGCTCGGGGGAGCCGGCCGGGGCTTCGGTGGGCTCCAGTTGGCGCCGGTTGAGCACGTTTTCGTTGAGGTTGAGGATCTCCAGGGTCATTTTGGCCTGGTAGACGGGCGTCTGCGGCAGGGAGAACAGCAAGGCCGCGGCGATCCCGCCCAGCGCGAACAGCGCTAGCGTGCCCTTGTTCCGCTTCAGGGTGCGCCAGTAGTCGAGCAGCGTGGGGCCTTCCGGCTCGGCGCCGGTCTCGGGGGCCGGAACCTCGACGTACTCATAGCGCACCGGGAGCCGGGCTTCGCCGGGCTGGCCGGGTTCAGGGAGTTGTTTCATGGGGAATCACCTCGGGCCCGAAATCGGCTCTCTTTGTACTCAGCGCCTCCAGATGACGACTCCCGTGCCGATCTGGATCGCCGCCTCCACGGCCCGCAGGGTCGCCGCCTTGGCGGCGCTGATGGGGATGAACAGAATGTCCTGGGCCTGAAGGGGCACGTCCGGCGCTTTGCCTTCGAGAATGTGTTTGACGTTGACGGCGATCTCCACGCGCTGCCCGCCGCCGGGCGGCTGGCGCAGGATCCGCGCGGCCTGGGGCGCCGAAACCCGTTCCAGCCCCTCGGCGAGCGCCAGCGCCTGGAGCACGGTGATCGATTCCTTCTCTTTGAGCGCGAAGCCGCCCGAGCGCTTGACCTGCCCGATGACGTAGACCAGCTCGGCGCGGGGCACGGAGATGACGTCATAGGGCCGGATCTCGATGTTGCCCTGGGGGTTGCGCGCCTCCATGACCGGGTTCAGCTCGATTTCGGCGATGCTGTAGCGCCCGGATTCGTCGTCCCGGGCCCCGGGCAGGGGGATGCGGCCGTATTCGAGGCGGCGGGTGATGGTCACCGTGTAGCCCGCGTCCGGGGCAAGGCCGCCGGCCTGCGAGAGGATCTCCACCAGGGTCTTGCGCCCTTCGAGTTGGACCACGCCGGGCTGCTTCACCGCCCCGATGACTGAGACCGGCTGGCTGCGGAACTGCGTCACCGAAACGGCCACGTCCGGCTCCAGGATGTACTGCTTGAGCCGGGTGGTGAGCTCGGCGGTGAGCTGCTCTACGGTCAATCCGCCCGCCTTCACGCGGCCCACCAAAGGCAGGCGTATGTAGCCCGCAAGGTCGATGCGGACGGGCTTCTCGGCGATCTCCTCGGCGTCGAGCGCCCGGATCACCAGTTCATCGCCCGGTCCCAGCACGTAGCTGGACTCCGGGGCCGGCGGAGCCTGACCTACGGCCAGGCTCGCCACCGCCGCCAGACACAATGCGCCCGTCAAGGCTCTCTGCATACCGCTCCTCACGTATCCTCCCGTGCTACGGTCGCCAGCGTGCCCAGAATCCGCGACAGCCGCCTGACCTCGGCCTCCAACTGAGCGATTCGGTTGCTCATTTCGTGGCTCGTGCTTCCGCTCGTCTCGCGCGCCATGAATTCGGCCAGCGCCTGGCGGGCCAGATCCGAGGTGCTGTGCGCGCCCCTGGCCTCGGCCAGCCGCACCAGCTCCTCGTATTCGTCATCGCTGAGCCGCACGTTCAGCATGCGGTTGCGCACTTTGAACACCGGCATATGGTCTCTTCCGGCTGGGTTGGTTCCGTGGGTGGATGCCCGCGCCGCGAGGCGGGCGCTCACCGGCAGGCCGAGTCTCTGCTGCTCAGGACGGACGGCGCATGGGAGGGCCCGCGGGTTCGACCCACGCAATATCGATTTCCACGGCGACCGAGCGCCGCAGCAGTTCCACCGACACCACCAGGCGGTGCTGCTTCCGTAAGGAGAGCAGCAATCCTTCGACGCACGGCCAGCGAGCCGTGCCGGATGCGCACCCTGTCCCCCTCCTGGAGATACGGCCAGGGGGTGGCGGGCAGGCCGGAGGCCACAATCGCCCGCACCGCCTCGACTTCCTCCTCGGGCACGGGCAAGGGCCGTCCGCCGCTGCTCACGATGCCACGCACAAACGGCGTCGTAAGAAGAGGCAGCGTGCGCTGGCCGCCGCCCAGGCGGCTGAACAGATAGCCCGGGAACAGGGCCGCGTCCAGGAGCTTGATGCGGTCCGACCACTGCCGCCGCACTTTGTACAGGGGGAGGAAAGTCTCGTAGCCCTTGTTGCGGAGCAGCGACTCGACGGTTGGTTCGAGGCGGGTCTTGGTTTCGACCGCGTACCAGCGGCTTGGACCGAGCTGCTCCATGTGGAGGCCCCGCGGCCTGCCCGGCGGCCGGCGCAAGGACAAGCTACCGCCGTAAAAGTCCCAGCGGGCTGTTTCCTGCGTAGGACTGCCGGTACAAGAACACTTATAAGACAAATGCCGCCTTTTGTCAACAGAAAAGTGCGGCTCCACGTACAAAAAAAGCGTATTTCACGGATTTTTGGCCCATTTGTGAGACAAGTCGACGCAAGCTGTACACCTTTTCATAGCATTTCGTCAGATGAGTCTGACGCCGCTGTCAGATAAATCTGACAAGCGCGGCTTAAACGATCAACTTGTGCTCGAGGGCGTAGCGCACAAGCTCCGCATTGGTCGTCAGCCCCAGTTTTCTCAAGACCCGCCGCCGCAGCGTGCTGATGGTCTTAGGGCTGACGTTCATTTTGGCGGCGATTTCGGTGGGCCCTTGTCCGCCGGCCAGCGCCACGAGCACTTCGAATTCGCGGTCGGTGAGCTCATCATGGGCGAACCGCCCTTTGCCGCTCGACATCCAGTCCGCGAGCGTTTCCGCCAGAGACGGGCTGACGTGGCGATGCCCGCCGATCACGGCGTGCAAGGCGGCGCAGAGCTCCTGTTCCGGGCTGCCTTTCGATACGTATCCATCGGCGCCGGCGCGCAGCGCGCGGATTCCGAAAGGCGTCTCGGGATACATGCTGAAGACGAGCACCTTGACGTCCCAGTTCTGTTTCATCTCCCAGAGCAGATCGAAGCCGTTGCAGTCGGGGAGGTTGAGGTCGAGCACCACCAGGTCCCACTTGCGGCGGCGCATCCACAGGCGCGTCTGGGCGCCGCTGTCGGCTTCCGCGACGGCGCAGCCGGGGAGTTCGCGTTCAACGACAACACGGAGGCCTTTGCGGATGACTGGATGATCGTCTGTGAGTAAAATGGCTTTGGGTTCGGCTGGGCACGAAGGCAACTGCATGCTTACTTTAGCAGGTTACCACAGGTTCGCTTAGATAGCCAGATGTTTCGGCAGTTTTTTGGGCAACCGCAACGTTGCCGCTGTCCCAAGACCAGGTTTACTAAAAAAGCGAAGCCGCCCGCCGTGTTGAGCGGCGCGCTCCTTCATGCCGATCAAACCGACCGCCAAGGGGCCGGCTTCGCGCTCCGGCGGCAGGCCTTTTCCGTTGTCTTTGACTGTAAGCACCACCTGATCGTGGACAAGATACAGCCGCACAGTGACTTGAGACGCTTGCGAATGCCGGGCCACGTTCACCAGCGCTTCCTGATAGATTCGGAAAACGGTGGTGGCTTGCTCGATCGGCAGCTCAATTTCGACCAGGGGTAGTTCCAGAACGCACTGGATGCCTGTCTCCTTCTCAAACCGCTCAGCCTGCCACCGGATGGCTTCGGCCAAACCCAGGTGCTCCAGAATGCCGGGCCGAACTTCGACGGCCATCCGCTTGGCCCAAACCAAGCTTTCGCGGACGTGTTCCCGGACGCGTTGCAGCCGCTGCTCCATGTCCGCCTGCAATGGACAGTGCGGCAGGTGCCCGCGGGCAAGGCTTTCCACCGCGAGCATGAGCCCGGTGAGCAGTTGACCAAGCTCGTCGTGGATCTCACGGGCGACGTTGGCCCGCTCTTCCTCACGGGCCTGAACCACGAAGGTCGCCAGTTGCCGGATCCGCTCGTGCGAGGCTTCGATTTCGGCCTGAGCCAGCTTCCAAGGCGTAAGATCGCGCACAAGCCCAACGACAGACTGGGGCTCGCCCTTCTCGTCGCGCATGTAGAAGGCGGCCACGTCCACCCAAACCGGCCGCTGGTCCTTGCGGACAAAGCGCGTCTCCATACGCAGCACCGGTAAGCGGCCTTCGCGGACCGGCTGCAACTCTTGAAGCGCCTTTTCGTAATCCTCCGGCCAGATCAAGGTGTGCGAGTCATAGCCAAGAAGTTCTTCTTGCGTATAGCCGAGAATGCGGCAAAACTCGGGATTCACGCGCCGGATCGCGCGGTCCATGGTGGCAATCACGAGACCGATTGGGGCTTCTTCGAACAGGCGCCCGAGCACGGCTTCCGCGTCGGAAGCGCGCCGTTCGGCCTCCCGCTGCCCGGTGACGTCCCGCCAATTAATAACGATGGCGCCGAGGAGCGGATCGGCCGTCCGGTTGGTGAGGGTACCCTCCATGTGCCGCCAGTAGCCGTTCTTGCCTTGCACGCGGCAGGCGAAGTGCACTGGGACACCCGGCGAAGCGAGCGCTGCCGCCAGGGCGTTCCGCGTATGGAGCAAGTCATCGGGATGGACCAAATCCAGCAGGCGTGCGCCCTGTAGTTCGTTCGGCAAGTAGCCCAGTCCCCGCTTCGAGACTGGCGCCCACTCCTGAATCAGCCGCCCCTCCGAATCGACCAAGGCCACGGATTCCCGGCATTGCTCGAGAAGCAGTTGAAGACGCCGGTCTTCCAAGGAATCTGGCATGGTTGTTGCTCGGACGAGTGGCCGCGCAAACAGGCAAACGAAGAACAGTATAGCTAAGTTCGGGCTATGGTGTAACTGGTTCAAGTCGGACGCAATCGATCCACACCGAGCCAGAGATTTGATTGTCGAACTTCCATGACGGCTCGCGGAAAACCTGCACCGCAAGCAACCGGGCCGGAGGGCTCACCGGAAACTCGACTTCAACCCTGCGCCAGCCGGTGCTACCCAAGAGCCGCTCCGTCGTCCAATCGAGCCGGGACGGATTCTCGTAGTCCCGAATCCGGAAGCCGACGCCTTGATCGGTGGTGATCGACTCCGCCCGGAGGTTGGCCTGAAAGCGGTAGCGGCCGGGCTTCACGAACACAAGCTGGGAAACGTGCTCGTAAGTCAGGTTATCGGTTCCGCGGAACTCGATGTGCAAACACTGCCGTCCGCAATTGCCGCCGTATTGCTCCAGCGAAGCGGCGGCCCCGCCGGCCGGAGTGATGCGCCAGTCGAACGGTGAGGAAAGCACGGGGCGTTCGAAATCGCCGTTGTAAATCAAGTTGCGGAGTGGATAACCTTCTTCCCCAGGGCCAACATACGCAGCCCAAACCGTGAGGGCCCGGGACGCTTGCCCGTCGCGAATCAGCCGTGAGGCGAAAGCGCCGGCGAGTTCTCCCGATTGAAAGCCCAGGGAGCCAAGCCACTCCCAGGCCTGGGTGGACTGTTGGGCGGAGGCGTTGGAAAGTAAGTATTGAAAATAGGATTGTGCCGGCCTGGCTTCGGCAGGAATCCCTACTCTCAGCACGTCGGAAAAGTCAATCCCCATTTTGTCGTAGTAACTGAAAATGAGCCCGTCGTAGGCAGGGGTCAAGGCCAGAATGCGGGACATGCGGGGGAGGGCATCTTGGTAAGCTCCCTGGCGCAAATAGAAACTGGCGGCGCGAAGCAGCGTTTGGGGGATACCTGGACCCGCCCGCTCGGCCTGAGCGAAGGCGGCGCGGGCTTGGTCAGGATCGCGAGCCGCCAGATGCGCTTCTGCCAGATCACACCAACGGTAGGGTGAAGACGGGTTTCGACGCACGAGACTACGGTACAGCACCACGGCCTGCCGGACGCCTTCGGGCGTCCCAGCCAGCATGAGACGCCGGGCTTCGGAAAGCTGCACGGACTCCGGACAAAGCCAAAGGCGGCAGGCCCAGGATGGGACCCACAGGTTGAGCGCCAATGCGGCGGTGGACACCGCCGCCAGCGTCGTCCCAAGCAGGAGCACCCATCTCCGGCCCACCTCGCTGATTATGCAAGGCTTCCCCAGGCAATGCAAGCCGGAACCAGAGTACTGGGATAAAATCGCTCTCTTGCTTGCATCCGTAAGGCAAGAGCGATCATCCCACAAATAGGTGGTGCTCTGCCAAACCTGCTGGACCGGAGCAGAACTCTCGGAGGGGCTTCGAAAGACATCCGGGGGCACCACCTCCGTAAGTGAAATCAAAGAGGGCAGATTCTGCGCCCGTTGCCACGGGACGGTTGACGGTCTCCCTCGATTGGAGATTCTGTGTCCCTACCAAAGAGGTTTTTGTTGTCCGTTGCAACTGCTTCACTTTTGATTACGCCTGTTTTACTGGCCGGGGAGCGGCCGATTGAGGAGGCGTTTCCGAACCGAGCAACAGCAGCCGAGTCTGAGGCCCGGACGGCGAATCTTTCTTTTTCGACGGAAGCGAGCAACGCGGTAATCATGACGGCAGTGCCCTGGCATGCCCCCTCAGCACCGAAAGGCAGCCAGCGCTGGCGCAACGCATGGGTGGTTTCGGTGGCTGCACTGGTCGCAGCGAACGCGGCTGACATGGCCTCGTCCAGGAATCTGGCCGAGCAGAACCCGCTGTTGAGAAACAGCCAAGGCTTATTCGACGCCCGCAAAGGGGCGCTGATCAAAGCTGGAGCAACGGGCGGACTGCTTTTGGTGCAGACCATCCTGCGGCGGCGAACGGGCGACGGCAGTCTGGACAAGGCTTTCACCATCGTCAACGCAGCTGCGGCGAGCGCCGTCGGCGCCACGGCGGTCCGCAATTACGGGCTGCGGTAGACCGTTCCCAGGCGGCCGATTGGACCCACACAGGCGCGCCAGGGGTCTCTTGGAGAGAGCGGCCTGTATTTCGTAGACTAGAACGCCATTGCGTACAAATGCAGGTTAGTTCCGTCGCAGCTGGGGATAAGCGAGACTCAATCCCGGTGGCGCCTGGACTGTAACTAGCCGGGTGCGGGATCCCGGCCCCGTGAGGAATGACAAGCCTGGCAGGGCATGATGATTGCATGCCCTGCCGTAGGCCGAATTGGTCAGACGTTGTTGACCTCGGGGTGGATCCAAGGTTTGCGGTAAGGACGGCGGAGCAGGCGGTTGGCTTCCTCGTCGGCCACGACCATTTGTTTCTGCGCGTCCCAAGTGAGCGTGCGGCCCAGTTTCATGGAGATGTTGGCCAGAATGCAGCAAGCGGACGAGATGTGCCCTTCTTCAATGTCGGCCACCGGCCGGCCCCGGGTCTGCATGTTGTTCAGCAGATCCTTAAGTTGGTAACGGACGGCTGGAGCAGTGTGCCGCTCCAGTCTCGGCTCGGTCTTGTCTTCGGGATACTGCTCGAGCTCGTAGGTGACGTCGCGGTGGATCTTCGGCTCATTCTTGCCGGCGGGGATGAAATCATAGGCGAAGACGCCGGCCTTGAGGGTGCCTTGCGTGCCGTACAGGATGGCGCCCCAGTCGTAATCGGGATCGGGGCGCGAGCCGAAGCGGCGGTGCTTCCAGACCACGGTGAGATCGTCGTATTCAAACATGGCGGTCTGGTCGTCGGCGATGTCGTTGGCTCCGCCCTTCAGGGCGCGGATTCCGCCGAACGAGGAGATGCGCTTTGGCCAACCCAGGTTCATGAACCACCGGACCATGTCGAGCATATGGATGCCCATATCGCCAATGGTTCCATTGCCGTAGGCCATAAACGAGCGCCAGCTTCGCTGGATCTCCGGCGCGTAGTCCATGTAAGGCGCGGGACCGACCCAGAAATCCCAGTCCAGGGTCTCGGGAACCGGCGAGGGTTTGAGAATCAAAGGACGTCCGCCGCCGTAAGAAAAGACCTCAACGTGTCCGATGGTTCCCAATTTTCCTTGCTGAACGATGTCGCGGGCCTCCACAAGATGAGGCGTGCTGCGGCGTTGCGTGCCGACCTGAACCACGCGTTTATACTTGCGGGCGGCTGCCACCATCGCCTGTCCTTCCACCACATCTACGCTGATGGGTTTCTGCACGTAAATGTCGCAACCGGCGCGCGCCGCCTCGATCATGGGCAGGGCGTGCCAGTGGTCCGGCGTGCCGATTAACACCAGATCCAGCTCTTTGGGCGCGAGCATCTTGCGGTAGTCCGTAAACATTTGGGGTTTCTTTTTTGAAACCTGACGCTGGGCGCAGAGATTGGCGCACTCCTCGAGCAGCTTGCGGTCCACGTCGCAAACGGAGACAACCTCGACCGGAGCTATCTGGATGAGCCGGAACAGATCGACCTTCCCATACCACCCGCAGCCAATCAGGCCCACTCGCAGCGGCGGGCGGTCGGCGAATTCAGCGGCATAGTTGCGTGACGCGGCCATGGCCAGTCCAGCGGCGCCCGCTGTCAAAAACTCTCGACGCTTCATGGTTATCCACTCCCTTGTTGGAGTCTGGCACAGGCGAACCCAGCCATTAGGGACAGTATATCCAAGAAGCCGCATCACACATGCAGGGTTTGGCGCGACGGAGGCTTGTAGGCAGTGCGGAGACAATGGGCCGATCACCGGCAGCCGCAGGCGAGCGAGTGCGCCGCAAGAGCACAGAGGCTGCCGTCAAGGCGTGCACGCCGGAGCAGCTTGCGGTAGGAGGCGCAGGGGGAAAGGGTCTTGGGGGCGCGGCGAGGCGCGCGAGGTAGGCGGGCGGCGGTGGCCGACTATCGTTGTTCTCAATCAGAACCGTAGCTAAACCAAACTACGCAAGGGTTCATGAAGTTTCATTCTCTTTCCCGCACCAAGCAATCCGTGAAAACCTTTCGTATTGACAGGGTCCCCGGGCGGGGAGCAAGATGGAGGTGGAGGTTCCTCCCATGAAACCTGCAAGGCTGGCGGTTGGGTTGGCGGTCCTCTGTAGCCTGGCGGCGGCGGCGTTCGGGCAGCAGGTAATTTCCGCTCGGGCGGGGCTCATCAACCACACACTGGGCCGGGTTCTGCTCAACGGTGTTGCTGTGGAGGCGGGCGGCGCTCGGTTTCCACAGATGAAGCCAGGCGACGTGCTCGCAACGGAGGAAGGACGCGCCGAGGTCCTGCTTGACCCCGGAACATTTCTGCGGGTAGGCGAAGGGAGTTCGTTCCGGCTGGTCTCGGCCTCATTGACCAACTGGCAGTTGGAACCGGAGGCGGGCTCCTTCGTGCTGGAAGTCGCAAGCCAGCCGCGCCGCGAAGGCGCGGCCATTCGTTGGAGAGACTTCCGTTTCACTCCGCTCAAGCGCGGTGTGTATCGAATTGATCTGAACCCGCCTTCGGTCCGGGTATTCGATGGGGAAGCGTTGGTCGAGGGCGGCGCGGGAACGCTGCGCCTGAGCAAAGGCCGGAGGCTGGCGCTCGACGGCGCATGGGCCGCGGTTCGCTTCAACCGGGAAGAAGACGACGCGCTGGACCGGTGGAGCGGACGGCGGGCGGCCTATCTGGCGCAAGCCAATCTCGAGGCCGCTGTCACAAGCGGATGGCGGAGCCGCGGCCTGGAGATGGGCTTGGGAGGTTACTGGCTGCTGAATCCGTATCTCGGGATGATGACTTATATTCCGCTGAGCGGCGCTTACAACAGTTTTTACGGTTATCGTTTTTACAGTTACCAGAGCGCAATGGAGCTATTGTATCCTCCTCAGCCCAGGGCGCCGAGTTTCCCTATGGGCGGGGGAGGTTACTCAGGCGCGCCAAACTACCCAACGAACGCTCCTACGCCCGCCGGAACCTCGGGGACGATCGCCGCAGGCAGCCCAGCGTCGACCAGCGCGGCCGGGGCGGACAGCGCGCCGATCTCACGGCAAAGCGGGGAAGCCGGAGGGAGAACGAGGTAGGGGGCTTGCTGTTGCGGTCAGGACCACCGGCGGGGTAAATCTCTGAGGTGGGGCAGACATTAACAAGGCTTGGCCGCAGGCCTGGAGGTCTGCCCCCCAATACCTGCGGGCTCCATAAGGAGTTGCCTCACAAAAGCGGCCTGCTTTACAGCAGGAGGCGGGTTGCGCTGGAAGAGCTGTACGGGGTTTCGAAAGGCCATCCGCCGCCAGGACTGGCGGCGTAGCCCGCAGGACTGCGGGCTCCACCTCAAGGC
>JAIMAR010000103.1 GCA_023511855.1 Bryobacteraceae bacterium | reverse complement strand
GGATTGCGCAGCACTCCGCCCGGCAGCGCCACCGAGAGGATCACCAGCAGCGCGAATACCGCGAACGCCGCCGCCGCCGCCCACAAGCCCCGCTTTTCAACCGCCGACGGATGCTCTACGTTGATGACCTCCCCGCTGTAGCCGCCCAGCCTCGGCTCCACCACCTTCTCGGTGACCAGCGTGCAGACGGCGGTGACCAGCAGTGTGGAGGCAGCCATGAAGTAATAATTGGCCGCCGGGTTGACTTCGTAGCGCGGATCGACAATCCGCGCCATCTCCGTGCTGATGCCGGCCAGCAGCGGATCCACCGTTCCCAGCACCAAATTCGCGCTGTAGCCTCCGGACACCCCGGCGAAGGCGGCCGCCATGCCGGCCAGCGGATGCCGCCCGAAGGCCTGAAAGACAATCGCCGCCAGCGGGATCAAGATGACGTAGCCCGCCTCGGAGGCTGCGTTCGACAGCACGCCGCTGAAGACTACGACCAGCGTCACCAGCCTTCGCGGCGCTGCCACGACCAGCGCCCGCAAGGCTGCTCCGAGGAGGCCCGAGCGCTCCGCCACCGCCACTCCCAGCATCGCCACCAGCACCGTACCGAGCGGCACAAAGCTGGTGAAATTGCTCACCAGGCTTGTCACGATGCGCCGCAGTCCTGCTCCGCTCAGCAGGCTTACCGGATGAACCACCTCGCCCGTGCTCGGATGCACCGCCGTGTAGTCGAACCGCGCAAAGATCGCCGATGCGATCACGACCGAGAGCGCGAATAAGGCGAACAGCGTCGCCGGATGCGGCAGCCGGTTGCCTGCACGCTCCACAAAATCGAGAAAACGGTACAGCCAGGGCTTCCGTGCACTGCGGCTGCTCATCCCGGTTGAGTTACCCCCTAATCCTCGATCGTACAATGCTGTCCGCTTTCCTGCCCTTCCTCTCAGGGGCCGGCAGTGAGGCCCCGTCTCTGACAGGAGTCCGCCTTCCAACAACGACGGACCCGTGCGCTGACCTCCTGATCTGCGCGCCGGGCACACCGGTGGCTGGTCCGGCTTTACACGCCGCCAGGCTCATGCTCCGGTCTGCGGTTTCGCTGCGCTCCATTTCGTGCTATCCTCACTCGTCTATGCGCCGCCTACGTGTTACACTCCCCATCCTGGCCGCCGCCCTCCTGTGCGCGGTCCTTGTCGCCCAAGAGGCCGTCGACCTTTCGGTTGTCCAGCGGATCAAGTCGGAAGCCTTCGACAACTCCCGAGTCATGGACCACGTCTTCCGCTTGGCCGACGTCTACGGTCCCCGCCTGACCGGCTCCCCGGGATTCAAAGCCGCCGCCGAGTGGGCCGCCAAGCAGCTCCAGGAATGGGGTTGCGTCAACGTCAAGCTCGAAAAGTGGGGCCCATTTGGGCGGAGCTGGTCCCTGGTCCGCTACTCCGGAAACTTTGTCGAGCCGCAGCCTGCGCCCATCACCGGCGTGGTTCTGCCCTGGACTCCCGGGACCAACGGGCGCATCACCGCCGAGGCCGTCTACGCTCCCATCTCGATGACCAATGTGCAGGAATTCGAGAGGGGGATTCAGGAATACAAGGGCAAACTCCGGGACAAGATCGTCCTCATGCAGGCGCCGCCCACCATCGCCATGCAGACCTCGCCGGCGGCGCGGCGTCTCACCGAGGAAGAGCTGAACCGGCCCTTCGAACCCCCCGTGCGCCGCTCGCCGTTGGACGACTTACTGCCACGTCCCGGCCGTGGCGGCGCCGGCGGTCCGCCGCCCGCGGGCCCACCCGCTGCCGGTCGTTCTCTCCAGGCCAGAGCCACTCAATTCTTGAAAGACGAGGGCGCGCTGATGGTGCTCATCCCAGGCGGGCGGCCCGAGTGGGGCGTCATCGTCAGCGGGCCGGGCGGCTCACGGGACGTCAAAGAGCCGATTCCGCTGCCCACCGTCGCCATCTTCGCCGAGCAGTACAACCGCATCGCGCGCCTGATCGCCCAGAAGATCCCCGTCCGGCTTGAATTTGAAATTGAAACGAAGTTCTACGACGACGATCTCGATAGCGTTAACGTGATCGCCGAAATCCCCGGCGGCCGCAAACGCGACGAGGTGGTTATGCTCGGCGCGCATCTCGATAGCTGGACCGGTGGTACCGGCGCCGCCGACAACGCTGCGGGCTGCGCCGTCATGATGGAAGCCATGCGCATTCTCAAGGCTCTCAACCTGCCGCTGGACCGCACCGTGCGCATCGCCCTGTGGAGCGCCGAGGAGCAAGGCCTGCTCGGCTCCCGCGCCTACGTCAAGGAGCACTTCGCCGACCCCGAGGACATGAAGCCCAAGCCCGAGCACGCCAAGCTCTCCGCCTACTTCAATCTCGACAACGGCAGTGGCAAGATCCGCGGCGTGTATTTGCAAGGCAACGAGATGGTCCGGCCCATCTTTGAAGCCTGGCTGGCGCCCTTTAAGGAAATGGGCGCAACCACTCTCCAGATCCGCAACACCAGCGGCACCGACCACCTTTCCTTTGACGCCGTCGGACTGCCCGGCTTCCAGTTCATCCAGGACCCGCTTGAGTACGGCACCCGCACTCACCATGCGAACCTGGACACCTATGAGCGGGTGCAGATGGCCGACCTCATGCAGGCCTCGGCCATCGTCGCCACATTCGCCTATCACGCCGCCAACCGGCCCGAGCTGCTTCCCCGCAAGCCCATGCCCAAGCCCAAAGCCGCGCCCAAAAAGCAGCCGTGATCCGGCCGCCCGCGGCCTTCAGCTTAAAAGTTCGGCGATCCGGTCCGGGTCGTTGGGCACGACGGCCGGCTGGTTGGCAAAGGTGGATTCGATCTTCTCCCCGCCCGGAGCTTGTAACTGCTTGGTGTGATACTTATATATGTAGTCCGGGTCTTTTAGTAAGTTTCCAGTAAGTACCGCCACGACATCCGCGTTCCTGGCGATGACGCCGGCGGCCCGGAGTTTGCGGATGCCGGCCAGCGTGGCCGCCGAGGCCGGCTCGCACCCGATGCCGCACAGCCCGATCTGCGCCTTGGCGTCGGCGATCTCCTGCTCGGTGACCTTTTCCACCACGCCGTTGGAGGCTTCGATCTCGTGTTTGGCCTTGGGCCACGAAACGGGATCCCCGATGCGAATCGCCGTCGCCAGCGTCTCCGGGCGCTCCACCTTCGGCAAAACGGAGCGGTCCGTCGACCGCATCAGCTCGTAGAACGGCGCCGATCCGGCCGCCTGGATCACCGCCAGCCGCGGGCTCCGCCGGATCAGGCCGAGCTCGAGCATCTCCCGCAATCCCTTTCCGAACGCCGACACGTTTCCCAGATTGCCGCCGGGCAGCACCACCCAATCAGGCGCCTCCCAGTCCCTCTGATCCATCAACTCGACCATGATGGTCTTCTGCCCTTCGATCCGGAAGGGGTTGATCGAGTTCAGCAGATAGATGCCCAGCCTTTCAGCCAGCACCCGGACCAGGGCCAGGATCTGATCAAAGTTGGCCTCCACCTGCAACGTCCGGGCCCCATACTCCAGCGCCTGCGCCAGCTTGCCGTAGGAAATGTTGCCGTGCGGCAGAAACACGATGGACTGAAGGCCCGCCGCGCTGGCGTAGGCCGCCATGGAGGCCGAGGTGTTGCCGGTCGAGACGCAAGCCACGCGCTTCATCCCCAGGCGGATCGCCTGCGCCGTGCCGCAGGTCATGCCGTTGTCCTTAAACGAGCCGGTGGGGTTAAAGCCCTGGTGTTTAAAGGCCAGCCGCTCGATGTCCGCGTAAGCCGCCGCCCGCGGCGCTTCCAGTAACGGAGTGTTGCCTTCGCGCAGCGAGACCACCGCTGCCCAGTCGTCCAAAAACGGAATCATCTCCCGGTAGCGCCAGACGCCGCTCTGATCCAGTTTCCCGTTGTTCATCCGGCGCTGGCGCCAGAGCCGCTTCCACTCGGCCGGATCCGCTTTCCGACCCGGATACTCACACTCCAGCAGGCCCCCGCAGCGCGGGCAGTTGTAGATGATTTCAGTGATCGGGTATCGCGACCGGCAACGACTCTCAAAACAAACCAGTTCAGCAGGCATGAACCTTGATTATACCCGCCGCTCGCAGCAGTACCGCTAAACGGCCCTGCGGATTGAGGCCGCTCCCGCAATTGCGGGCGGCGCCTGGTTTGCCGAGCGGCGGCGCACGGCTGCGGCCGTCGAAGCTGGACGCCCCCGGCGTGAAGGAGCTGGAACCTGAAGCTGCCGTGCAACGCCTTCTAGTAATGTGAAGGGGAGGCGCGCGGTGATTGTCAGGACCATTCTGGCGGGATTGCTGTCAGCCTCGCTGGCCGCCCCCCAGCGGGGAGGGGTTGGGGAGCAGGCGCCTGGGGGCCAGGCGGCGACAAGCCAGCAGATCACAGACCCCAAGCAACTCTGCACCTTGGAGGGCCGGGTCTTTCACGCCCAAACGGGCGAGCCGGTGCCCCGCGTTACGGTCACGCTTACCGGCGTCGCCGGCGGCCGCGGCGGGGGCGGCGGCGGAATGCGGGTGGCGCGCACCGACGCAGAGGGCCGCTTCGTGATCGAGAGAGTTCCGCCCGGCTCTTACCGTCTGGTGGCGGAGCGCGTGGGCTTTCTGAGGCAGTTCTACGGCGCCCAATCGCCTGGTGGAGCGGGCGCGCCCATCAACCTCTCGCCGGGGCAGACCGTCCGGAATTTAGACATCCGCCTGACTCCTCAGGGGGTGATCCTCGGCAGCGTGCTGGACGAATACGGGGACCCCGTGCCCAGAGCCACGGTTACCGCCTACCGGGCCGGGCTGCGAGTCTCGCTCGGGGCAGGGCGGGGAGGAGGCGCCGTCGGACAGACGGGCGCGAGCGCCATCACGAACGACATCGGCGAGTACCGGCTGGCTGGGCTCACTCCCGGGCAGTACCTGGTGGTCGCTACCGCTCAGGCGGCGCGGGGCGGCCGCGGTGATTTCGGCCCTGCCTTCGCCGGGCCCGGCCGGGGAATGGCGGCGATCTCCACCCCAGCCGAAGAGGACATCTTGCCGACGTACTACCCCTCGACGCTGGACGCCAACGCGGCCGTGCCCGTCGCGGTGAGTCCGGGCCAGGAGACCGGCGGCGTGACGATCGTCCTCCGGCGCGGGAATCTGTTCCGCGTGCAAGGCCGAGTGGCGGGCGCGGCCCCGGATCAGGCGGCGGGCATACGGGTGATGCTCACCCCGCGCGGAGATATGGGGCAGTACCTGCTCGGCGCGGCCAGAACCGCGCAGGTGCGCCAGGACGGGACCTTTGAGCTCGTCAGGGTCGCGCCCGGCAGCTATTATCTGATTGCCCAGAGCCTGGGCCGCGGCGGAGGCGGGCGCGGTGGACCGCAGGGCGAAGGCGGCGGAGCGGTCGGGCGCGCCACAGTGGACGTGGCGAACGGCGACGTGCGCGACGTCGTAGTGACGCTCGTCGAGCCCCTGACGGTGAACGGGATGCTGAGGGTGGAAGGCCAGCAAACGGCCCCCGCCCAAGCGCAGATGCTGTCGCTCGTCCCGCTGGAGCGAATTCCGGGCCTCCCCGTTGGGACGGCCGCCGCCCGGGTGGCTCAGGGCGCCTTCAAGATGACTGGCGTCACCCCGGACGTGTACTACCTCTCCGTAGGCGGACTCCCCGAAGGCGCATATTTGAAATCCGTCCGTTTGAACAACCAGGAGGTCATCGAGAAAGGGATCGATCTGACCGGCGCGCGCGGCAACGTCATGTTGGACGTGACGGTGAGTCTGAAAGGAGCCGCCGTGGAGGGCACGGTCGTTCGAGGCGGCGAAGCTGCCCCGGGCAGTTGGGTGCTTCTGGTGTCGGATCCCATCCGGCCGTCTCAACCTTACTTGAACCGCTCGGCGTGGGCCGATCAGGAGGGGAAATTCGCCATCCGCGGCCTGGCGCCCGGCGCCTACAAGCTCTACGCGTTCGCCGAAGCGCAGCCGGAGACCAGCTCAGACCTGGAGCGCGTGAAGGCGCTTGAGGCCCACGCTGCCTCGGTCCGGCTCACGGAAGGGGAAACCGAGACGGTGGCGCTGCGGGTCATTCCGGCGGAAGCCACGAATCCGTGAGAAGCGGTTTGGGCCTGGCAGACTGGCTGGCTCCGTGCCTTGACGGGAGAAAGCGGGGTCAGTTAGCGCGCCCGGAGTTGCGGCTGTTTTGCACCAGCTCGTCGAAGATCGCCAGAACCAGCTTGCGGTAGTGGTAGACCCGCTGAAGCGTGTCGCGGAACTCAGGCTCGTACTGGCGGCGCTTCAGCCAGCGCTCCACGATGGGCTTGGGGACGTCGATGTCGCGGCGCAGCGCCTCCACGGGATGGCCCCGGAGAAACAGGCCATAGAACATGGCGGCTTCCTTCTGCGGCGCGATTAGGTCGGGCTCGCCGTTGCGTCCCTGAGCAACTCCCTTCGGCATGACTACACCAGAACATGTAGTATAGGGGGCACGGCGGGGCGGAGCAAGCCCGTGCACCGGACCGAAGCTGGCCCGCTTGCAATCCAGGTAGGTCGGGATGCGGGCTATGCTCTCAACCACGGGCTTGGCGCGCCCAGGACGGGGACCGCCCCGGAAAAACCTCCGAGTTCTCCAGCACGGCCGCGGGTTCTGCCGCCGCGAGGGCCCGTTGATAGCGCGGGTGAGCGCGGGTCAGATGGCGTCTCATCGCTTGGGCGGCCGCTTCGGGGTCTCTCTTTTGGAGGGCTCTCAGAATCGCGCCGTGCTCTTTCAGGGTGAGATCCTCCACGTTGGGAGCGCGCAGAAGACGAGGGAAGAATCCAAAGATCCAGCTCAGCATGGCCTCGCTCACAGCGGGATAGAGCGGGTTGCCGGCCATCGAGGCGATGGCGACGTGGAAGCGGATGTCGGCGCGCACGAAGCGCGCGGGATCCCCCCGGGCGGCCTGCTGATCGGCCAGCGCCAGCCGGACGGCTTCCAAGCCGCCGGCTGTCGCCCGCCGGGCGGCCTCTCGCACCAGGAATTGCTCAAAGGCCAGTCGGGCCTGGCGCAAGGCCTCGCGCATGTCCGGCGAGGAGGTGAGCAGGTGGCGCGCAGCCGCGTCCAACTGGCGCAGAACGCGGCTGGGCGTGAGGGCCACCACCCGTGCTCGCTCGCCATGTTGAATCTCGATCAGGCCCATTTTCTCAAGCGCCTGCAAAGCTTCCCGCACAGCCGGGCGCCCCACTCCGAAACGCGCCATCAACGAGCGTTCCGCCGGCAACCGGCTGCCGGGAGGCAGCTCCCCGCGTTCGATTAGGGCCAACAAACGATCGAGGACTTGGTGCGCCAGCTTCTGGCGCACCAGCTTTTCGCTGCCATCCGAGTTCGCATCCATAACCTTTCCATCATACAGGGCTTGACAAGGCTCCCACTGGTATGATCACTATATCAGAGTGCCGTCCACACGCTTTGCTCTGTTCGGCGCGGGCTTTTGGGCCGGCTATCAACTGGCCGGCTGGCTCGAGTTGCCCGCGGTGAGCTGCGCCGCTGTTTGCGACCTCACCAAATCCAAGGCGGACCAGTTGGCGCGGCGCTTCGGAATCCCCGCGGCCTACAATGACCCCGAACGCCTCCTCGACGAGACGCCGGTAGACTTCGTCGACATTTGCGCCGCCTTGGAGTCACATGCCGATCTGGTTCTGCTGTCCGCCCGCCGCAGGCTCCCCGTGGTGTGCCAGAAACCTATGGCGCGCAGTTGGGCCGAAGCCGAGCGCATGGTTCAAGCCTGCCGCGAGGCGGGCGTGCTCTTCCTGGTGAATGAAAACTGGCGGTGGCAGACGCCGATTCGCGCTCTGAAAAAGGTTTTGGAGGAAGGCGCCATCGGCGAGGTCTTCCGGGCCCGCATCAGCATGGTGTCCGGGTTTCCGGTGTTCGTCAATCAGCCCTTCCTGCGCGAGTTGGACCAGTTCATTCTGATGGACATGGGTTCACACGTGCTCGACACGGCGCGCTTCCTGTTCGGAGAGGCAGCCTCGTTGTATTGCCAAACGCAGCAGGTGCATTCCGACATACGCGGCGAAGATGTGGCCACCGTATTGCTGCGGATGCAAGGCGGCGCGTCGGTGTTGGTGGAAATGGGTTACGCCGAAAATCACCTCGAAAGGGAGTGCTTCCCTCAGACGGTTATCTTCGTTGAGGGGACGAAAGGCTCGGTGGAGCTGGCGCCCGAATACTGGCTGCGCGTCACCACCGCCTCGGGCACTCACGCCCGGAGAGTCCCGCCGCCGCGTTACGCCTGGGCGGATCCCGCCTACGAGGTCGTGCACTCCTCCATCGTGCCCTGCCAGGCCAACCTGCTCGCCGCCCTCCGCGGTGAGGCGCAGGAGGCGGAAACCACGGGCGAGGATAACCTGCGCACAATGCGGCTGGTCTTCGCCGCCTACGAGTCCGCCTCCGCGGGCGAGGTGATCCGGTTCTAAGGAGATTGCCGTGACATCCCTCCGCGCCGCGCCATGGATGCTGCTCTCGGGCGACGGAGGCGGCTTTCGGAGGTCCCGATACCGGCGATCGCCGGCGAGCATGGTCGTGTCTCGTTGCCCGGGCGCGGCGTCCGAACGCAGCAGCGCCCGCCGCGGTGCGAAGCCGCCCTGGGCAGTCTTAATCCGCGAGGGGGGTAGCCCATGGACCAGACTTTGCTGCTAGGTATGGCCGGCGTTCTGGCCGGCGGCGTGCTGAATGGGAGCTTTGTAGCCCCCATCAAGAAACTGCGCGGCTGGCGGTGGGAGCACGGCTGGCTCGTTTATTCCGTGACGGGCCTCTTGGCAATCCCCTGGCTGATGGCCGCCGCCACGATGCCCGCAGCGGGCCAGTGGTTGAGTGAATCCACAAGCGGGGCCCTGGCGCGCGTCCTGCTGTTCGGCTTCGGCTGGGGCATCGGCAGCGTGTTGTTCGGCTTGGGCGTGGACCGGATGGGCCTGGCGGTGGGCTACGGACTGATCCTCGGCTTGATCGCACCCATCGGCACTTTCCTGCCGCTCGTGGTGCTCTATCCGGAGCGGTTGTTCGCCCGTCAAGGGATCCACCTGCTGGTGGGCGTGGGCGTGGTGTTGGTGGGGATCGTGCTGCTAGCCGTTGCCGGGCGCCTGCGCGAGCGTGCTTGCCCACAACTGGCCGCTCGCGTGGCCTTGCCGCAGAAGTCTTTTCTGGCAGGTCTACTGGTGTGCGTTCTCTCGGGGATCTTCTCGCCCATGTTGAACTTTGCGTTCGTCTTTGGGGAGCCGCTGCGGGAGGCGGCTCTTCGGGCCGGGGCCTCTGTCGGCCGCGCGGCTGACGGGCTTTGGGCCCTGACGCTCGCCGCCGGCTTTGTGCCCAACGCTGGATATGCCCTGTACCTCATGTGGCGGAACCGAAGCGGCCGGCTTTGGCCGGAGCACCTCCTAAGTAATCTGCTTTGGGCCGGCTTGATGGGCCTGCTGTGCTATGGGAGTTTTCTGACGTACGGTTCCGGGGCCTCCTACCTGGGGCGGCTGGGGGGCATCGTAGGCTGGCCCTTGTTCATGAGCATGAGCCTGATAACTTCCAACAGCCTGGGCGCGCTTACCGGAGAGTGGAGGGGCGCGCCGGCCAAGGCCTTGCGTCTTTCTGTGGCGGGGATCGCAGTGCTGATCGTTGCAATCGTCATCATCGCGAGTGGCGGGCAGACCCAGTGAAACTCGGAATCGGTTCTTACACCTACATGTGGGCGATCGGATTTGCGGGGGCCGAGCCCGACAAGCCGCTCAACGCACGTGGCCTGGTCACCAAAGCGCGCGAGCTCGGCGTTGGGGTGGTGCAATTCGGACCGAATCTACGATTCAGCTCCGACGACTGTGAGTTCGCACGCGAGCAGGGTTTGGAGCTCGAAATCGGCGCAGTGTCGCTGGATCTGGGTGAAAAAATCGCTCAGGCCCGCGCTGCCGGCGCATCGCTGTTGCGGACGGTGTTGCAGGAAGAGGGCCCGCTCGAGATTCCGTTGGAGCAGATCGAAAAGAAGCTGCGTTCGTTGCTGCCCGTTCTTGAAGAGCACCAGATCCGCCTGGCGCTGGAAAACTCGATCATCCCGGCCCGTCAAATGCGCGCGCTTCTGGAAAGCATCGGGCATCCGGCGCTTGGCGTCACGTTGGACACCGCCAATTCCCTCGCCATTAGCGAAGGCTGGCGGCACGTGCTGGCCGAGCTGGCGCCCTTCACGTTTTGCCTGCATGTAAAGGACTATCACGTACGCAGGGAGTGGCACCGAATGGGTTTTCGAGTCGAGGGACGGCCCGCAGGCCAGGGGCAGCTCGATATCCCGCATCTGCTGCATGCCCTGCATCGAGCCGGCGCACGCTGTAACGCGATCCTCGAGCTGTGGACGCCGCAGCAGGCCACCCTGGCCGAGACCGTTGCCTTGGAAGATCAATGGGCGCGGCAAAGCATTCTGTATTTGCGGACGCTGATTAAGGAGTGAATCCCATGCAAGCTTGCGTTGCAATCCTGGGGGCGGGGGGCAAGATGGGCGCCCGCGCCCTCGAAAAATTGGCCCCCAGCGGCCACAACCTGCTTCTGTGCGAAGCCGATGCGCACAAGGCCGGCCTGCTTCGGGACCGTGGTTTTGAAGTGACTCCCGCCGAACAGGCCGCGGGCGAAGCGGACTTGGTGTTGATGGCCGTGCCCGATGCTCTGATCGGCCAGATCGCACGGACTCTGATCCCGTTGCTCAAGCCCGGCGGCGTCCTGATCATGCTGGATGCGGCGGCGGCCTATCTGGGGGAAATCCCCTCGCGCGCCGATATCACCGCCATGATTGTCCATCCCTGCCATCCGCCGTTCTTCACCGAACAAGCCACGCCGGAGGCGCGAAGGGATTATTTCGGCGGCGTCGCCAAGCAGGATCTGTTAGTGAGCCTCATCGAAGGCGAGGAGGAAAGGTTTCAGCAGGGCGTGGCGCTGTGCCGGGAGGTCTTCTCCCCGGTCCGTGCGGTGCACCGTGTGACCCCCGAGCAGTTCGCCATGCTCGAGCCGGCCATGTCGGAAATCATCGTCGCTTCGGCTGCGGCCTGGATGAAAGACTCGCTAGAGGAAGCGGTGCAGCGGGGCGTTCCGCGCGAGGCGGCGGAGGCGTTCATGGCGGGTCACGCTCAAATTGCCATGGCCATCGTCTTCGGGGCGGAGAAATCGCCCTTTTCGGACGCCGCGAAACGCGCCATTGAATGGGGCACGCGGCATTACATCTCGCCCAACTGGCGTGAGATCTTCGAGCCGGAAAAGCTGCGCGCCGCCATCCGGGAGATTCTTTAACCTCCGAAGCCGGCTGGGCCGCGGCCTTTTGACGCGGAATGAGCCTTGGACTTGACAAGCCGCCCCGGCGTCCCTCAAACTCCAAAGTGTTTCCGCAATTTTGAGGTTGCCGAATGACCAAAAGAAGCATCGTCTTGTTTTTGTTTACCTCCGCGCTCTTTGCGCAATCTATCCTTAACGTGCCCGAGGCGACGCCCGAGCAGGCCAAAAAGCGGCGCAACGGGCTTTATGCCGTTCTCCATACTTCCAAAGGCCCCATCACGATCCAGCTCTTTGAGCGTGAGTCCCCCCTCACCGTCGAGAACTTTGTAGCCTTGGCTACGGGCCAGAAGCAGTGGCGGGATCCGGTCACAAAACAGCTCAAACAGACCCCTCTTTACAACGGCACGATTTTCCACCGAGTCATCCCGGGCTTCGTGATTCAAGGCGGTGATCCCTCGGGAACGGGAGTCGGCGACGTGGGTTTCACGATTCCCGATGAGTGGAACCGCTCCTCGATGCTGTTCAACATCCCTGGCCGTGTCGCGATGGCGAACTTCGGGCCCAACACCGCAGCCAGCCAGTTCTTCATCACCGAACGGGCTTCCTTTGAGCTGGACGAGCGCTACACCATCTTCGGCCAAGTGGTGGATGGCAGCCGGGTGGTGAGCGCCATCTCCGGCGTGCCCCGCGATTCCGAGGACCGACCCAAGGAGAAAGTCGTCTTGGAGAGGGTCGAGGTGTTCCGCGTAGGTCCGCCTCCCAAGCCCCGCAAGTAACTTTCGCCCTCGGCCACGGCGCAGCCGCAGATGCGAGGACGCGCCGCAGCACCGAGTGAGTGTGCCTTGGCTCAGGGAGAATCGGTACGTACAAGCGCAGGGCTGCTAAGAAGCCTGTTCCAGTAGTTCCTCGGCGCGGCGCCAGTCTTGCTCTGCTGTGCCGCCGGGCCGTCCGGCTTGCTCCCACAGTTGGTAGGCCAGCTCCCGGACTTCCTCCGGCGACGGCCTCCTGTGGGCCGACAGAGGGCGCTGTGCGATCGACGGCCCCGCCAGAAAGCGGGCCAGACGGTCCCGGCAGCGGCGGTACTCCAGAATGGCTTCTTCCATGAGGCGGCGGACCTCCTGCTCGGCGGCCGCGCCGTAGGAGTACTCCAGCGCCCGGCACAGCCGGCCGGCGGCAGATTTCATGCGCGCGAAAGCGGCGTCGTAGTCGGCGCGCAATCGAGCATAACTACTTTCAGCCGTCTCTTCCCAGTGCGCCATACTTTGTATGACGCACGGCGGGCGCGGATGGTTCGGGATCCGTTGCCGCTTTGATCCGCCCGGGCTCCCTGCGGCATCCAATAATGGGAGGCTAAGTGGCCGGTTCACAATGGGTTGAAGACGGCCGCTCGCCTGCCGCAGCCTCGGGATGTTATTTTAAATTCAGACAGGTTTAGCGGGGCATTCATGCTGAGAATGAAGACGCCGATAGGGGAGGACTTAAATCCGCAGGAAACCGCCGAGTGGCTGGAGGCTCTCGACGAAGTCGTTGAAGACGCCGGCCTGGAGCGCGCTTCATTTCTGTTGGACCGTCTGATTGAGCGCGCCCGCCGCAGTGGCGTGGTCGTGCCGCACAGCTTAAACACTCCTTACGTCAACACCATCCCCGCCGAAGAAGAGCTTCCTTTTCCCGGCGACCGGGAGCTGGAACGCCGCATCAAGAGCTTTATTCGCTGGAACGCCATGGCCATGGTCGTCCGGGCCAATAAGTACGATCCCGGCATCGGCGGACACATCTCCACCTACGCTTCGCTGGCCACTTTGGTCGAAATCGGCTTCAACCATTTCTTCCGCGCATCTTACGGCGATCAGCCCGGCGACCTGGTCTATTTCCAGGGCCACGCCTCCCCCGGAATCTACGCCAGGGCATTCCTGGAAGGCCGACTCAGCGAGCGGCACCTCGAGAATTTCCGCCACGAACTCCGCAGCCACCCCGGCCTGTCCAGCTATCCTCATCCCTGGCTGATGCCGGATTTCTGGCAGTTCCCAACCGTTTCGATGGGACTCGGCCCTATTAACGCCATTTATCAAGCCCGCTTTATGCGCTATCTCGAGAACCGCGGGATCATTCCCCCGACGCCGCGCAAGGTCTGGGCCTTTCTGGGAGATGG
>JAIMAR010000102.1 GCA_023511855.1 Bryobacteraceae bacterium | reverse complement strand
TTCGGGACGGTTCAACTCGGTGCCAATGTGTGGGTGAATACGTTCCTGGCCCTGCTTTTTGTCCTGTTCGGCCTAAGCCTTCTCGGGGCATTCGAGATCACTCTGCCGAGCGGTTTGCTGACGCGCGCCGACCGCGTCAGCCAGCGCGGCGGCATCGCCGGATCGCTCTTGATGGGGCTGGCCTTTTCGCTCACGGCGTTCGCCTGCGTGGGGCCCTTTGTGGGCACGTTGCTAGCGGGGTCCGTCTCCGGTGGCGGGATTCGGCCTCTGGCGGGCATGCTGGCCTTCGCCACGGGCTTGGCGCTGCCGTTTTTCTTCCTGGCGCTGTTCCCTGCCTATCTTTCCCGCTTGCCCAAAAGCGGCGGTTGGATGGCCCGGGTCAAGGTGGTGCTGGGGTTCATCATTCTGGCGGCCGCGCTCAAGTACGCCAGCAATGTCGACTCCGTGATGCAGTGGAACATCCTGACACGGGAGCGCTTCCTGGCGGCCTGGATGGTGCTGTTCGGACTGGCGGGACTCTACCTGCTCGGGCTGGTGCGGCTGGAAGGTGTGCGGCCCGATGAGAAGTTGGGCGTCGCGCGGCTCCTGATTGGGGCTTTCTTCCTGGTGTTCGCGCTCAGCCTTGCGCCCGGTATGACCGGCGGCCGCCTGGGCGAGATCGACGCCTATGTCCCGCCGCCTTCGTCTTCGGGTCCGGCCGCGCAGTCCACGGGTCTGGTCTGGATGAAAGACCAATATCAAGAAGCGCTGGCCCGCGCCCGCGCCGAAAACAAGCTGGTCTTCATCAACTTCACCGGCTACGCTTGCACCAACTGCCACTGGATGAAGGCCAACATGTTCACGCGCCCTGAGATCCGGGAGGCGCTGAGCCGCTTCGTGCTGGTCGACCTTTACACCGACGGCGTCGACCCCGCTTCCGAGAGCAACCAGAAACTGCTGCAAGAGAAATTCGCAACGGTCGCGATTCCCTACTACGCGATCGTCGATGCTGACGAAAAGGTAGTCGCCACCTTCGCCGGGCTGACACGCAACCCCTTCGAGTTTCTCGCCTTCCTGAACTCGGGGCGGTAGAGCGGTCACGTCAAGAGCCGAAATTGACGGCCTGAGGCCGGGCCGCCAGATGGTTCGCCTCATAGCTCTTAACTGATAAATCTTTCAAGGGCTTATGCTAGAATAAGAGTTCAGACGCCAGCCTCTTCCGGATGGCGAAGATCCGGCGAAAACGAAGGCGGCTCTGAAGGTGCGAAATTGGCTGACTCCGAACGTCCCGATTCCAACCAGACTCCCCCGCCGCCACCCACTCCCACTCAGTTGCCCCTGGGCGGCGAGAGCGGCAAGAACCTGATCCCGGTCAACATCGAAGACGAGATGCGCCGGTCGTATCTCGATTACGCCATGAGCGTAATCATCGGCCGGGCGTTGCCGGACATCCGCGACGGATTGAAGCCCGTCCACAGGCGCATCCTCTACGGCATGCACGAAATGGGGCTTCACTGGAACCGCCCCACCCGCAAGTGCGCCAAGATCGTCGGCGAGGTGCTCGGCAAGTACCACCCGCACGGCGACGCCGCCGTCTACGACGCCCTGGTGTGCATGGGCCAGGACTTCTCGATGCGCTACCCGCTCATCGACGGGCAGGGCAACTTCGGCTCCATCGACGGCGACCCGCCCGCGGCCATGCGGTACACCGAAGCCCGCCTGGCGCGCATTGCTCACACGCTTCTGGAAGACATCGACAAAGAGACCGTTGACTTCCGTCCCAACTACGACGAAAGCGAGCAGGAGCCGGAAGTGCTGCCGGCGCGCATCCCGAACCTGCTGGTGAACGGCAGCTCCGGGATCGCCGTGGGCATGGCCACCAACATCCCGCCCCACAATCTCTCTGAAATCATCGAGGCGGCCATCGCACTGGTCCAGAACCCGAATACTCCGCTTTCCAAGATTCTCGAACTGGTTCCTGGTCCCGACTTCCCGACAGGAGGTTTCATCTGCGGGCGCCAGGGCATCATCGACGCCTATACGCGCGGCCGCGGACAGCTCAAGCTCCGCGCCAAGGCCGCCGTCGAACGCATCGGCAAGGACCGGGAATGCATCGTCGTCACTGAGATTCCCTTCCAGGTGAACAAATCACGGCTCATCGAGCAGGCCGCGGCGCTGGTCAACGAGAAGAAGCTCGACGGCGTCTCCGAAATCCGCGACGAAAGCGACCGCGACGGCATGCGCATCGTCTTTGAGCTCAAGCGCGGCGAGCAGGCGGAAGTCATCCTGAACAACCTCTACAAGCACACTCAGCTCCAGACCGGCTTCGGCGTCATCATGCTGGCTATCGTCAACGGTCAGCCGCGCGAGATGGGGCTCATCGAGATTCTGAAGCGGTTCATCGATCACCGCGTCGATGTAGTGCGCCGCCGCACCGAATACCTGCTCCGCAAGGCCCGCGAGCGGGAACACATCCTGCTTGGCTTCAAGAAGGCGCTGGAGAATCTCGACGCGGTCATCAAGCTGATCCGTGCTTCCAAGACCCCGCGCGACGCGCGCGACGGACTGATCGAGCGCTTCGAATTGAGTGAAAAACAAGCCCAGGCGATCATCGAACTCCAGCTCCAGCGGCTCACCAACATGGAGCAGTTGAAGATCCTCGAGGAGCTGGCGGAGATCCAGCGCAAGATCGCCGAGTATAACGAGATCCTGGGTTCGGACAAGGTCCTGCGCGGCGTCATCGTGAAAGAACTCAGGGAAGTCCAGAAAGAGTTCGGCGACGAGCGGCGCACCCAGATCGTCGAGGACGCCGGCGAGATCCGCCTCGAGGACCTTATCCAGAAGGAAGACGTGGCCGTCACCGTCACCCGCGGCGGTTACCTGAAGCGCACGCCGGTCGACACCTACCGCCGCCAGTCCCGCGGCGGCAAAGGCCGCATCGGCATGAGCACACGCGCCGAGGACGTGGTCGAGCATCTCATCATCTCCAGTACTCACAGCTACCTGTTGATCTTCACGAACCGCGGCCGCGTCTACTGGCTCAAAGTGTACGAAGTCCCCGATTCGTCCACCTCCGGCAAAGGCAAGAACATCTCCGGCCTGATCAATCTGCAACCGGATGAGACGGTCAAGGCCTTCCTGCCGGTTCAGGATTTTGTGCCGGGCCGTTACATCGTCATGGTGACCCGCAACGGCGTCATCAAAAAATCAGAACTGACCGAGTTCGACAATCCGATCTCGCGGGGCATCCACGCCATTAGCCTGGACGAAGGCGACGAGCTGATCGCTGCCTGCCTCTCCACCGGCGACGCTTTCCTTCTGCTGGCTTCCCGCAACGGCAAGGCCATCCGGTTTCCGGAAAGCGAGGTCCGCTCGATGGGGCGGCAGGCCCGCGGCGTGCGCGGGATGGACCTGGAGGAGGGCGACTATCTGGTGGCCGCGGAAGTCGTGCGCGAAGGAGACCTCATCCTGTCGATCTCCGAAAACGGCTACGGCAAGCGAACGCCGCTCAAGGACTACCGCATCACGCGCCGTGGCGGCAAAGGCGTCATCAACATGAAGACCACCGCGCGCAACGGCAAGGTGGTCAGCGTGCTGGCGGTGGAAGACGAATCCGATGTGATGATCATTACCAAAGAAGGCAAGATCATCCGGCTGGAGGCGTCCGAGATCCGGCAAGCCGGGCGATCCACGCAGGGCGTGCGGCTGGTGAAGCTGGACGCCGGCGACCAGGTGGCCGCCGCCTCGGTGCTTTCCAACGGAAACGGCAGCGCCGAAGAAGGCGCTGTGAACCAGCCCGAAATCCCCGGGCTTCAATGAGAGAACGGCTTCGGTATAATCCGAGTTATGGGCGCACTGGCTGAGCTGGGCAAAACTACGACTGCATTCGACGCCGCCGCTTTGCAACAAAAGCAGCAGCGTCTGTTTGAAATCCTGCGTGGGCTGGACCGCGTGATCGTGGCCTTCTCCGGAGGCACGGATTCGGCCTACCTGGCTTGGGCGGCAGGCCAAGTCCTTGGCGATAGGGCATTGCTCATCACAGCCGATTCGGCCTCCATGCCCGAGTCGCACAAGCGGGATGCCGAGGAGTTCGCCCAGCGCTACGGCCTCCGCCATGAATACGTCGCCACCCGCGAGTTCGAGAATCCGGCTTACGCCGCCAATAACCCCGACCGCTGCTTCCATTGCAAGGACGAACTGTTCACCCGGCTTGAAGAAGTCGGCCGCGAGCGGGGCTATGCCCACATCGTCTACGGGGTCAACACCGATGATTTAGGCGACTACCGTCCGGGCCAAAACGCCGCCTCCAAGCACCAGGTGCGGGCGCCTCTTGTGGAGGCCGGCCTCAGCAAAGCCGAGATCCGCGAGCTCTCACGACAGGCAGGTCTGCCCACCTGGGACCGCCCCGCCGCCGCGTGCCTGAGTTCGCGCATCCCCTACGGCACCCCGGTCACGATCGAGAATGTCAAGACCGTCGAGAAGGGAGAAGAGGCTGTCAAAGCTCTTGGCTTCCGCCAGTTCCGCGTGCGCTATCACGGCGACTTGGTGCGGCTGGAGATTGCTCCGGAGGAGTTGCCCAAGGCGCTCAATGCGGAGATGGCCAGGAAATTCACGGAGATTTTCAAGTCCCTGGGCTTCCTTTACGTCACTCTGGACCTGCAAGGGTATCGTCAGGGTTCTTTCAATGAAAGACTGAAGAAAAGCTAGGAATCCCGGTGCGGCCCCCCCATTTACGGCGAACGGAGTGGGCCCTGATCGTTTACTTCCTCTACGCTTCGGTCTTTGCACTGTTCACTTCCGCCCGCCTGGAACTCAAGTGCCTCACCGTGGGGGTGAACGCCACGATTATCGCCGGCTACTTCTTGCTGGCGCATGCCGCCGCTCTCCGGAATCGGCCGTTTTTCAGCATTCTGCGCGACTGGTATCCTGCGCCGCTGCTGCTCATGGCTTACCGCGAAATGGGATGGTATGCTCCGGCCGTGCATACCTACGAGCTCGAGCGCGGCTGGATTCTCTGGGACCGGTTCTTCCTATACGAGCTTGGCGCAAAACGCGCCATCGAGAGCTTGGGCGTCTGGCTGCCGTCCGTGCTGGAGAGCTCCTACTCGCTGGTCTACACGATTCCCTATTTCTCGCTGGCCGTGCTCTATGCGTACGGCCTGCGCCACCGCGCCGACCGGTTCCTGTTCCCCTTTGCCTTCTCGGTGCTGGCTGCTTACGCCCTGTTCCCCTACTTCCCTTCGGAGCCACCCCGCACCGTCTTCCCCGGTGAGGACCTGCCCGCGGCGATGACCGTCTTCCGCCGCTTCAACCTCTGGCTCGTCGGCTCCTACGGCATTCACATCAGCGTCTTTCCCAGCGCCCATTGTTCCGGAGCCTTCGCGGGCGCCTTCGCCATGCGCTACGTCCTGCCGGAGAAACCTTGGGTCTGGCGCCTCTTGCTGGTCCTGGCGGTCTCAATCGCCCTGGCTACGGTGTATGGGCGTTATCACTATCTGGTGGACGCGCTCTCCGGTTTGGCCATCGCCCTGGTGGGATTATGGCTGGCGCGGCGCAGTGCCATCCCGCCGGAAAGATAAATCAGGACGGCCCACTTGGGGTACACAGTTGTCCCCTTCGGCAAACAGGCAGTTTTGCGCGCCCTAGGTCTATTTGGCCGGGGCGGACTTGGAGGTCTCAGACCTCTTGGATTCGGAGGAAGTATCGGTCTTGGATTCGGCTTTCGGGCTTTCGCCCTTCCGCGCGGATCCATTTCCGCTCGAACCCCGAGCATAATCCGTGATATACCAACCGCTGCCTTTGAATTGCAGCGCGGGCGGCGACAACAGCCGTTCCAGCGGACCGCCGCAGCCGCCATCATGCACGGTGCGCGGAGAATCCGCATTCTTTTCTAAAACCTCAAAAACAGCTCCACACTTCCTACACTGATATTCAAATATCGGCATGGCTCGATCACTTCACAGGCTGAGGCGTACCCAGCGGCGTCAGGACCTCGCCGGCCCTGCCTGCCCCGCGCCGGTCCACGCCGGCTGGAGACGAGGAAGCGGTAGCCGCCGGGGCGCCCTTGAACAAAACTTCTATGGCTTTCTTCAGCAGCTTGTCCTCTTCCAAACTGGGAGCGGCGGAACGGGGACGCGGCGGGCTTGGCAGCTCTTCGTCCTCCAGATCCATCACCGGCTCCGATTCCACGTAGCTCACCGTAGGCACAACGCCGGTATCCTGAATCGCCTTGCCTGCTGGCGAATAGTACTTGGCCACTGAAAGGATCAAGGCCCCGCCATCGTCCAATGTAATCGTGCGGCGCACCGCAGCATCCCCAAAAGACCGCTCCCCGACCACCTCGGCCCGCTTGTTTTCCATGAGCGCCATAGCGGCGATTTCGGCTCCGTCGGCCGTGCCGCGGTTCGTCGTCACCACCAACGGCAGCCGCGTCACCTGCTTGGAGGCCTGGGCCCGGTAGTCCTTGCGGGGATACTGCTGGCCTTGGACATAGGTCAGCAAGCCGCCGTCGACGAACAGATTGGCTAGCTCAGCGCCCTCCTCCGGGTTCCCCAACGCACAGTTGCGCAGGTCCAGAATCAAGCCCTTCGCGCCTTCTTTTTCCAGTTGCCGGATGGCTGCCGCGACCTCCGCGGAGCGCCCCGCCACCAGGGCTTCCGGACGGATGTAGCCGACTCCGTCGGGGAGCATCTGGGTTTTCAAAGCGGGGACCGCGATCAGCTCGCGCTTCAAGGCCACCTTCTGCGGCTCCGGATCCGGCACGCGCAGAAGCGTGATCTCCACGTCGGTCCCGGGCTGCCCGCGCAACAACAACTCGGCGTAAGCCAGGGGCATGTCGCGGGTGGCGATCCCGCGAATGCTTTCAATCAAATCCCCTGGGGCGATCCGTTCTTTCTCCGCCGGAGAACCAGGCAGTACCGATACCACCGCGATATAGCCGTAACGCTTGGCCAGAACCAAGCCCACGTCGCCGCGCAGTGTGTCCTTTTCTTTCAGGTACTGTTTATACTGATCGGCGTTCAAATAACTGGCGAACGGGTCCACCGCCTCCAGCAGCCCGTTGACCGCGCCGAGCGTGACGCTCTTCATGTCCGGTTCTTCCACGTAGTCGCTCTTGATGCGGCTCAGAACGTCCGTGAAGACTTTGAACTGGCGGTAGGCGCCTTCGTCCGGCGTGGCGGCGCTCTTGCCCAAATGTGCGCCCGCCAGCAGCAGCAACAGGAGGCATGCCGAAGTGGTTACAATCCAAAGCTTGACTCGAGAGTTCATATAAGTGGTTCGCCCGCCATGCGCGCCGTGGGTCACCGGGCAGCCCCCGTCTTTTAAAGTATAGCAAACACGCCGCGGCAAACTCCCTCTTTTACGGTTGGTGCGCGCGGCGCTGCTGGCTCAACACGCGCTCGATGAAACGCAAGGTCTCCGTGTAAGGCGGCACGCCTCCGTAGCGGTCCACCGTCCCTGGGCCTGCGTTGTAGGCCGCCAGAGCCTTGCGCACCTGGTACGGGTCATCCAAATACTTCAGCAGCAACCAGCGCAGATACCGGGCTCCGGCGTCCACGTTCTGGTTGGGGTCGCGTGGATCGGCCTGCAATTCACGGGCTGTGGCGGGCATCAACTGCATGATCCCCACGGAGCCCTTGGGAGACACGGCCTCTTGCCGGTAGCCGGACTCGGCCGCCGCCACGCTCAGCAGGAACGCTTCCGGCAACCCGTGTCTTGCCGCTGCTTGGCGCACCAGTTCCTTAGGATCCGCTGCCGGCGGCGTTGCCGGGGCAGGGGAGACTTCCCAAGCCGGCTCTGGGATCGGCTCTTCGGTCTCAATTCTCAAAACCTGCGCAGCCGGCACCTCCACGAACGCATCGCGGTGGTGCAACCGAATCACATGGCCGAGCTGTTCATGACGGTCGGCGTAAATGCGAAAACCGTTGAACAGCACCGCGTACTCGCCCGCCAATGCTGGATACGCCGCAGCCATCGCGGCCATCCATCCAAGCAGGCAGCTCGATTTGCGGAACATGCGCTTAACAATATTCTGACGCACCGGGCTAGTCTTCCGTTTGCCCGCCGTCCGGCCATCTTAACGGGCGGCAGGGGCCTTGCGCCCGGCATCGAGGTGCTCGAAGTTTAGCATCGCATTGAAAAGAAGGAAGAAACTCCCCTGCGTCTGCTGCCGCCACATGGGATTGTTGGCGAACATTACGATGTGCCCCTTTCCCCGCGGCACATCCACCACGGCCGGCCGGTGGGCCAGCTCCCGGCCTCCCGCCAGCATTCCCGAGACCAGAAGCTCCTTTTCCTCGGCGAACCGGAGAACTACCCGGGGGCGCAACGGCTCCGGGAAGAGATAGAACCGTTGAGACTCTTTCTCCTCTTCCGTAAGCGGTCTTTCCTCCCACGGCTTCAGTTCCGGCTTGGGCTCCGGCGGCATGTAAGGCCGGCCCTGCACCACATCCGGATCGCTCGGCGACCCCCGGCCGCTGGGCCTTCCCGCCGTGGCATCGGATTCGGCCCCTCCGCTCGTGGCCCCCGTTGTGCTGACTCGGAAGATTGGCGCTTGGTTGAAATACACGGCCAGTTTCTCGCCGTAGCCGTAAGCGATCGGACTGGTCCTGTCCGCCACCACCGCGTTCAGAACGCTTCCCCTCGCTTGCAGTTCCCGCGCGGGGGTGATGTGGACTCCCTCCACAAGGCCGAAATCGATGGGCACCGAGGCGTTGGAGGCGATCGTGATGAACAGCCCGCCCTCTTCGATAAAGCGCCTCAAGTTCATCAGGCCTTCCAGTCCCATGCCGCCGCGGATGTCGTCCGTTTGATCCGGAGATGTGCCGATGTTGGGCGTCAACTCCGAGCCTTTCCAAGGCACCGGTTCCCCGTATAAGGGCAGGCCCATGACAATTCGCTGGGAGCTGCCAGGAACCGGACCCAAAAGGATCACATCGTATTTGGCCCGCAGATTGGGCGTCGCGGCCAGCACTTGGCCGGAGATGTAGTCGTAAGGGATTTGAAGCGAGTCCAGCGCCAGGCGGAACCACCCCTCGTTCTGGGTGCTGATCCAGGTGTGCACCAGGGCGATCCTCGGCGCAGCCAGCCGGTGGGCGGCCACTTTGGGGATTTCGCTCGCTGCGTGCACCGTAAGCCCCAATTCCTGGGCGGCCCGTTCGATTCTGGCGCGCAGATCGGGCGGGTTCCCTTGCGCGGGAATAAGGAACGTCCCTGCTCCAAACTCCCGGTTCAAAGCCTTGAACGGCTCCTCGGCGGCCAGCATCTCCACATCCTTCAGCCGAAACCGGAACGCCGCCAGCGCGTTCTCAGCGTTGTGCGGGATCAGATACGCCGCCGCGCCCTCTCCGCGAATGCTTCCCGTCGGCCGCACCGGCGCCTCTACTAGCTTCATCGGCGCCTTCAGGATCGAGGTATCGGTCACCCGCACGGTCTTCACGTTGCGCAGAGGCCCGAAGGACCAGCCCGTGTCATCATAGGGGCGGGTGTCCCTCGCGTCGTAGTATTGCGTGTCGAGCAGCATGTCCGCCTGCCGGCTGTAAGGCTGATCCATCCGGATGACGTAGCTTCCAGCAGGGAACTTCTCCTTCTTCTCCTCTTTGCCGTCCTTGCGCGACACCTCGGTCTCTTTCTCCGCCCGATGCACCTCCACGCCGTGCAGCCGCAGCAGATTCACCAGCTCGGCGCACTCCAGTGGCCGCGGATCGTCGGCCGGAATCACCCACGCCGCCGGGCCTTCGGTCACCGCCTTGGCTACCGAGCGCCGGCTCTTGACATAGAAGTTTTCGAGAAACATCCGCCGGTTGGAGGCAAAAAAGTCCAGAGCGATCAACAGCGCGCTCTGTTGCAGGTTGATGTTGTTCCTGTGCGACCACTTCACTTTCGGCAACGGTGGGTTCGGCCGGAACCAGGTTCTCCGGGTCATCTCTTCGTTGACCGTGCGCTCCAGCGTGTCGGCGCCGATGCCCCCGTAGGTTTCGTAGAACCTTCCGATGGCATTCCGGCCCTGTGCCACGTACATCATGTAGTTGGCCGCCCAGCCATCGTAAAATCCATGTGTCCAGACGCCGGGTACGCCCCGCTTGGTCATCCCTTCCACCTCTTGATAGGCCAGAATCTGCCACTCGTTGATCACGATCGGATCCAGCCACGGATTGTAGGGTCCCATGCCGGTGGACACATACAGGAACGGAATGGATTCATGCAGATCGTGCAGCACCTGGGGATGCCAGTCGAGAAACGTCCGGATCATGTTCCGGCTCAAAGCCAGCGACAGCGCCATGGCGTCCCGGTTGTTGTCGTGCGCCACATACTTGCCCCAGTAGACCAGGTTGGGGGCGCGCTTGCCCGGATTGGCCAGCTTGTAGCGGTACACGTCCACGTAGCGGTCGTGGCCGTCTACCTCCAGCAACGGCGTCACCAGCACGATGCAGTTCTTGCGGATGTTTTGGACGAGCGGCGTTTCCGACACCGCCAGGCGGTAGACCAACTCCATGAGCATCTCCGGGGCCCCGGCTTCCGTTGAATGAATGCTGCCGGTAATCCAGTACATTGGCACGCCTTCGTCCAACAGTTTTTGGGCCTCCTCGGGCGGCGTCCGGCGCGGATCCGCCAGCCGTGCGGTGATTTCACGTAGCCTCTCCAGGCGCTTGAGGTTCGCCTCATCGGACACCGCCGCCAGCAGCATCTCCCGCCCTTCTTCCGTTCGCCCCATCGAAAACGTGCGAACCCGCGGACTGGTCTTCTCGATTAGTCGCAAGTAACGGTAGATGTCCGCCGAATAGGTCAGCTTGCCCGGCGCTCCGACCACATAGCCGAGCGCCTTTTCCGGCGTGGGAACCGTGGCGGAGGCAGGCAGATGATCCACCAACTCCGTTAGGAAGAAAGGCTCGGTGGTGTACTCCTTGATCTTGGCCGAGTAGCCTGCGTCCAGCGGCTGGGAACTCTGAGCGGCCGCTGCCAATATCAACCCCGGCAGCAGACCAATCCAAAAAACTTGGGGAAAGCGGCTGTGTTTCATGGTGTATCCCCGTATGATAGTGGAATCCGTGGCGGGCCGTGGATTCCGCCCGTCCGCTCTGCGCCGCACGCCTGTCCGGATTGCCGCTATCATAAGGCAGTTGCGGCCTGATGACTACAGTCACCCATTTTGAATGCAGCCGGTGCGGCCGGCGCTTTGAGCCAGGACAGCTTGCCGCACGCTGTCCTTGCGGCGGCCCGCTGCTTGTGCGCTATAACCTCGAGGCGGTCCGCCAGGGCTGGAGCCGCGAATGGCTCGAGCACGCCCCGCCCACCATGTGGCGCTACGCTCCGCTTTTGCCTGCTTCCGGCTTCGGTACGTCCATCTCCTTGGGCGAAGGCATGACGCCTCTGGTCCGGCTGCCGCGTATCGGCGAAAGGGCCGGCGTGCCCAATCTCTGGATCAAGGACGACGGGGTGAACCCGGCCGGATCCGCCGAATCCCGCGCCGCCTCCTGCTGGTTCACGATGGCGCTCCAGATGGGGCTCAGCGAATGGCAGGCTGCCGCAGATGCCGTTGCGGCTCCCGCGCTGGCGCTTTACGGGGCCGCCGCGGGTCTCCCGGTCCGGCTGGCGCTTCCCGCCTCGGCGTCGCGGGCCTCGTGGCTCGCAGTGGCTGCTGCCGGGGCGCTCGCCGATGGGGCGGCGCTAGGACCGTCTGCGGAGGCGGTTGCAGGGTCCGGAGCCTGGCCCTGGCCTTACCGGGTGGAAGGGCTCAAAACCCTCGGCCTGGAAATCGCCGAGCAGATGCGCTGGAATCCGCCTTCCGCCATTCTTTGCCCCGCAGGCGACGGCGCCGGCTTGGTGGGCATCTGGAAAGCCTTCGAAGAGCTGGCCGCCATCGGCTGGCTTACCACGGGACCGCCCCGCCTGTTCGCCGTCCAAGCGGAAGGTTGCGCGCCGCTTGTGGACGCTTTTCACCACGGGCTGGACCGTTGCGCCGCCTGGCCTGACCCGCGCACCATCGCCGCCTCCCTTCGAACGCCATTGCCGGATGCGGATGATCTGGTCTTGCGGATCCTGCGTTTCTCCGGCGGAGGTGCACTCGCCGTTTCCGATGAGGAAATGCTCGATGCCGCCATCGAACTGGCGCAATCGGAAGGCATCTTTGCTTCGCCCGAAGGCGGAGCTTCTCTGGCGGCCTTGCGCCGCCTGCGCGAAGACGGGGCCCTCGCGGAGACGGACTCCGCGGTGCTCGTGAATCCCGCTTCGGGGTTCCTTTATCCGGAAGTCTTTTCGACCCGGTTCCCTCGCTCCGCCGCCGGCGAGCAGGACAAACTCGGCGGCTTGATCACACCGCGTTAGCGCGGCCCGCCCGCCTCACCGGGCAAGCCCGCGGGCAAAGCTGCCTCCGATCCCTCGATCCAAACTACGTTTGCTCCGCCGCAGCGGCAACGGTTAAACTGGTGTCAGTCGATGCAGGGCGGCAAAATCACTCAGGTTCCGAGCGGCATGGAGTTCCTGGAACTTGTCCGCGAGGACCTTCAGAGGGTCGACCGGGAGATTCAGCAAAGGTCGGTGGCATCGGTGGAGGCCATTACCTCGATCGGCCACTACTTGCACTCCAGCGGCGGCAAGCGCTTGCGGCCCGCGCTGCTGTTGCTGTGTTCGAAACTGGTGGGCGGCAGCGCCAGTGACGAGGCCATCCAGTTGGCGGCCGTGGTGGAGATGATCCACGCCGCCACGCTGGTGCACGATGACGTCATCGATGTGGCCGAGACGCGGCGGGGCCGGCCCTCGCCCAACGTGTTGTGGGGCAACCACACCTCGGTGCTGGCCGGCGACTGGCTTTACATGCAAGCCTTCCAGGTCGCTCTCGAGCAGCGCGATTTCCGCATTCTCGACATCCTGATCAGCCTCACGCAGACCATGGTCGAAGGGGAACTGCTCCAACTGGAGCGCTTGGGCTCGGCAGCGGTTACCGAAGCGGACTACATGGACTTGGTCCACCGCAAGACGGCCGCGCTTTTCTCGGCCTGCGCCAGGCTGGGAGCGCTGGTGGCCGGCGCAACGGCTTCCGTGGAGGCCCAGCTCAGCGACTACGCTTGGAACCTCGGCATGGCCTTTCAACTCGTCGATGACGTTCTGGATTTCACCGCGCAGCAAGACGTGCTGGGAAAGCCCGTTGGCAGCGACCTTCGGGAGGGGAAGGCGACCCCGGGGTTTTCCCTGGAGGCCTTTTCCGACTTGAGCACGACCCCTTCAAATTGTCTTTTTTGCGACACACAAGTATCGTCCCCTTGTGTTATTGACCAGCACGGCCAGCCCGTCGACGGACTTACGCAAATCGGTGGCGCCACAGGCGAGATAAACCCGGTCAATACCAAATTCGTTCAGCATAACGCCACCAGGATCCGGATTACCTGAGAGAGCAGA
>JAIMAR010000101.1 GCA_023511855.1 Bryobacteraceae bacterium | reverse complement strand
CCCCCCCCCCCCCCCCCCCCCCCCCCCCCCCCCCCCCCCCCCCCCCCCCCCCCCCCCCCCCCCCCCCCCCCCCCAAAGGTATATGATCAATTTGTCCGGGAGCCGAAAATGGAAATCCCGGTAGAAAGGGCCCGCTCATCCCGCTCATGAGAACTGCTTGCCTTGTAACCTTCTTCGTTGTGCTTATGTGTGCCGGCCCCGCCGCCGGCCAAACCAACCATCAGGAGCCCCCGGCCTTTACCTACGGCTTCGAACTCCGGGTCCGCAATGAGAACTGGAACAATCTGTTCGACTTCAACAGCGGCCTCGACGACCAGCGCGTGCAGGTCCGCTACCGCACCCGCCTCTGGATGAAGGCTCCGCTCGGCCGCAACGTGGACTTCCACGTGGGACTGAACCAGGAAACCAATCAGACCATCGTCACCCGCAAGCCGTACCGCTTCGACGAGCTGATGTTTGAAACGGCCTACCTCGATCTCAAGCGCCTGTTCGTCCCCGGCCTGTCCCTGAAAATCGGTCGCCAGAATATCAACAAGGGCGAAGGTTTCATCCTTATGGACGGCTCGCCCGGCGACGGCTCCCGCGCTTTCTTCTTCAACGCCGCCGTCCTCGGCTATGAGCGTAAGCACACCAAGCTCGAAGCCCTCGCCTTCAGCAATCCCCGCACCGACCGCTACCTCCCGCGCCTCCACGCCAGACCCGCCCGCAGCCTGCTCGAATGGAACGGCCAAGCCGCCGGCCTGTACTTCACCGAAACCGGCCTGCGCGCCACAACGCTGGAGGCCTACGTCTTCCGCAACAACGAGCTGGGCGATATCCGCCCCGCCGCCAGCCTCCAATACCAGCCGGACCGCCGCTTCACTACCGCCGGCGCCCGTCTGACCCGCAAGCTGCCCCGCGGCTTCGCCGCCGTCGCCGAGCTGGCTTTTCAAACCGGCAAACAGTCCGGCGGCGCCGAGATCCGCGCCCGCGCCGGCTACGCCTACCTTAAGAAGACCTTCGGCAGCCGCAACCAGCACTACCTGTTCGCAGGCTACACCGGCTTTTCCGGCGACGACCCTTCCACGCCCGGCCGCATCGAAGGCTGGAGCCCGCTGTTCGGCCGCTGGCCCAAATATAGCGAAATGTATCTACTCAGCTTAACGCGGGAAAAGGGCGCCGGTTACTGGTCTAACCTCGGCTTCTGGCAGGGCGAGTTTGTCTATTCGCCGGCCAAGCCGGCCAGTATCCGCTTCACTTATTACCGCATGCTCGCCGCCCATCCGTTTGCCGGCAACCCTGCCACCTTCGGCTCCGGCACGGTCCGCGGCGATATGCCGCAGGTTCGAGTAGATTACACTTATAACCAGAACTGGAGAGGACACATACTATACGAGTATTTCAATCCTGGTTCATTCTATTCGAAGGGTTCGCCAGCTTACTTCTTACGTTTCGAAGTGATCTACACCTACACCGGCTCGCACCCCATCTGAGTGCGCCTGCGGCCGCCGCGCCGCTCTACTCCGGGCCGAACACCCGCTGGAAAATGCGGTCCACGTTCTTGAGCTGCCGCTCCAGCGAGAAGCTGTGCGCAATCTGCTCCGGCGTCAGCACCGCCTGCACGTCCGGATCGTTCTCAATCGCCGCCCGGAAGTCCCCCTCTTCTTGCCACGCCTTGAGCGCGTGCGCCTGCACAATCTTGTACGCCTTCTCCCGCAGCATGCCCGCCGCCGCCAGGTCCAGCAGAAGCTGTCCCGAAAAGATCAATCCCTTGGTCAGCTCGACGTTGCGCCGCATGCGCTCCACATAGACCGGCATCTTGTCCACCAGCCAGATCGTCTTAGCCAGCAGGTAGTCCAGCAGAATCGTCGAGTCCGGCAGGATGACCCGCTCCACCGACGAATGCGAGATGTCCCGCTCGTGCCACAGCGCGATGTTCTCGAAGGCCGCCTGCACGTTGGCCCGCAGCACCCGCGCCAGGCCGCAGATTTGCTCCGAGGTCACCGGGTTCATCTTGTGCGGCATTGCCGAGCTGCCCTTCTGCCCGGCGGTGAACGGCTCCTGCGCCTCGCGGACCTCGGTGCGCTGCAAGTGCCGCACCTCGAGCGCGATCTTCTCCAGCGTCGCCCCCATGAGCGCAATGGCCGACAAGTAGTGCGCGTGCCTCTCCCGGGAGATCACTTGCGAAGAGATCGGCGCCGCCTTCAGCCCCAGCCGCGCGCAAATCGCTTCCTCCGCCTCCGGACTCAGATGCCCGAACGTGCCCACCGCGCCGGACATCTTCCCCACCTTCATGTCCTCGGCCGCCGCCGCCAGCCTCCGCCGGTTGGCCCGCATGTCGTCGTACCACAGCGCCAGCTTCAGCCCGAAGGTGATCGGCTCGGCATGGACCCCGTGCGTCCGCCCCACCTGCACCGCATCCTTGAACTCGAACGCCCGCCGCTTGAGAACCTCCAGGAGCTGGTCCACGCCTTTTAACAGCAGTTCCGAAGCCTGCGCCACCAGGACTCCTTGCGCCGTGTCGACCACGTCGTTCGACGTCAGCCCGTAATGAAACCACCGCGACGCCTCCGCGTAGCCCGCCGCCGCCATGCTCTCGGAGATGGCCGTGGTGAACGCGATGACGTCGTGCTTCACCTCGCGCTCGATCTCCAGAATCCGCGCCACGTCGAAGCGCGCGTGCTGCCGCAGCAGCCGCGCCGCCTCCGCCGGGATCTCGCCGCGCTCGGCCAGCGTCTCCGACGCCGCCAGCTCCACCTCCAGCCAGGCGCGGAACTTGTTCTCGTCGCTCCAAATGCGGCCCATCTCCGGCCGCGTGTAACGGGCAATCATAGTTCAAAAACCTCCGTCGAAAGCCGGGGCTCGGCAATCACCAGTCGCGTCGATAGCGAACGCGCGGCCAGCGCCTGCGACGCCGCCAGCCGCACCAACTCCGGGTGATTATTGTTCTCGCTGATATGCCCCAGCACCAGCGTGGCCGTGCAGGAATCCATCTCCTCGCGGATAAACTCCGAGACCACCTCGTTGGACAGGTGTCCGTTGCGGCTCATCACGCGCTGCTTCACCGCCCAGGGATACGGCCCAACTTTCAGCATCTCCAGATCGTGGTTCGATTCCAGGATCAGGAAATCCGTCCCTTGCATCTGGTACTTCACCGATTCGGGCAGATAGCCCAGATCCGTCACCAGCCCGATCCGCACGCCCTCGGCGCGGAACGCGAAGGCCACCGGATCAACCGCGTCGTGCGGCACCGTGAAGCTGGCTACATCAATATCGCCGATGCAAAAGCGCGACCCCGCCTGAAACGTCTCCACCGCCGGCTTCGCCTCGCCCCACTCGATCAGCGGCGCCGTCTTGTGCGTCAGAAACACCGGCACGGCATGTCTGGAGACCAGCACGCGCAGTCCTGACACATGGTCGCTATGCTCGTGACTCACCAGCACAGCGTCGAGCTTTGCCGGATCCTCACCGATGGCCGCCAGCCTCCGCGCCAACTCCTTCAGGCTCAGTCCGGCATCCACGAGGATGCGCGTCCGCCCGGCCGCCACAAAGGTGGCGTTGCCCGAACTTCCACTGGCGAGCACACAGATCTTGACGATGGCGGCCTCCCAACCCTCCCCTTGTAGCATGCCCCCATGCCATTCGTCCAGACAACCGATCTCGCCCCAGTAACGCGGCCCTCGTGGCTCGCCCCCACCCGCGGTGGGATCTGCCGCACCGGCCGTTTCCCTGGAGCACGCAGTCTTGCGTGCCACGCCGGCAGTCGTGCCGGCGGTCGGCTCCTCACGTTCTTTCCTCCCCCGCTGGCGAGCAAGCCTCCAAGCCCGCGCCCAGCGGCCTTTGTGGTCCAGGCTCTCTTTGTGGGCCAGGCTGTTTTGTGGGGCAGACATTCTTGTCTGCTGGCCGGCATTCCTGCCGGCCTGGGCGCCATTTACCCGCAGCCTCTCTGCCGCCCAATCGCGTCCCCCGTAGCGGCGGACCGATGTGTCCGCCCCGCGCTGCTCTGGAATGACCCTTCCCTGCACCCTCTGCCGCTTCACCGCCTTGGCTGCCGCGTGAATTGTCTACAATAAAAGACTCATGAAACTGCGCGTCCACGTGTCGCTGAAACCCACGGTGCTCGACCCCCAGGGGAAGACCATCCTCTCCGCCCTGCACGGACTCGGCTATCAGTCTATCTCCGACGTCCGCCAGGGCAAGTTCTTCGACATGATCATCGACAGCCCCGCCGACCCTGCCCTCGTCCGCCAGGAGGTGGAAAAAATCGCCCACGAGGTGCTCGCTAACCCCGTCATCGAAGAGTACCAAGTGGAGTTTCTCGACTAACTGGAGTCTTCGTATGTGTGGAATCGTCGGCTATGTGGGTGGCCGTCCTGCCGTCCCCATCATCCTGGACGGCCTCCGCCGTCTGGAATACCGGGGTTATGACTCCGCCGGCATCGCTGTGCTCGACCCCGCCAACCGCCTCCTCGTCCGCCGCGCTTCCGGCAAGCTCCGCAACCTCGAAGACGTCATCCGTGTCGATCCTCTCGAAGGTTCCTTCGGTGTCGGCCACACCCGCTGGGCCACGCACGGACGGCCCACCGAAGAAAACGCCCACCCCCACCGCGACTGCTACGGCGACCTTGTCGTCGTGCACAACGGGATCATCGAGAACTACCTCGAGCTCAAAGCCCAATTGCAGCAGGAGGGCCACCGTTTCCAAACCGAAACCGACACCGAAGTCATCGCCCACCTCATCGAGAAGCACTTCGCCGGCAGCCTGGAGGAAGCCGTCCGCCAGGCTGTGCGCCACTTGCGCGGAGTCTTCGCCATTGCTGTTCTGAGCCGCAAAGATCCAGGGAAAATCGTAGCCGCGCGCATGGGCCCGCCCGCCGTTGTAGGTCTGGGCGACGGCGAGTATTTCGTCGCCTCCGACGTCCCCGCCATCCTCAACCACACCCGCGACGTCTTCTTCCTGGCCGACGGCGATTTGGCCGTCATCACCAGCGAAGGCGTCCGCCTCAGCAACTTCGACGGCCGGCCGGTCAAGCGCCAGGTCACCCACATCCTCTGGGACCCCATCATGGCCGAGAAAGGCGGCTACAAGCACTTCATGCTCAAGGAAATCTTTGAGCAGCCGCGCGCCGTGCGGGACACTATTGTCGGACGGGTCGAGCTGGAAACCGGCCGCGTCTTCCTCGACGAAATGGACATCTCGCCCGACGAGTTCCGCGCCTTCCGCCAGATCAAGATCGTCGCCTGCGGCACAAGCTGGCACGCCGCCCTCACGGGCAAATTCATGATCGAAAAGCTCGCCCGCCTTCCCGTCGAGGTCGACTACGGCAGCGAGTTCCGCTACCGCGACCCCATCCTCGGCCCGGACGTCCTCACCGTCGTCATCTCCCAGTCCGGAGAAACCGCCGACACGTTGGCCGCCCAGCGCGAGGCCAAATTGAAAGGCTCCAAGACCCTGGCCATCTGCAATGTCCCCGGCTCCATGGTCACCCGCGAAGCCTCCGGCACCATCTACACCCACGCCGGACCCGAGATCGGCGTCGCCTCCACCAAGGCCTTCACCACCCAACTGGCCGCCCTGTTCCTGCTGGCCTTGCACTTGGCCCGAGTGCGCGGCGCGCTTGACGAAGCCGCCTGCCAGAGGCACGCCCAGGACCTGCTCGGCATCCCGGCCAAGCTTGAAGCAGTTCTTTCGCAGGAGGCCCTCTACGAGGACCTTGCCAAACGCTATTTCAAAGCCTCAGACTTCCTCTATCTGGGCCGCGGCATCAACTTTCCCATCGCCCTCGAAGGCGCACTCAAGCTCAAAGAGATCTCCTACATCCACGCCGAGGGCTACCCCGCCGGCGAAATGAAACACGGCCCCATCGCCCTCATCGATGAGGAGATGCCCGTCGTGGTCGTCGCCGCCCGCGATCCCTCCGACGAAGCCAGCCACGTCCTCTACGAAAAGACCCTCTCCAACATCCAGGAGGTCAAAGCCCGCCAGGGAACCGTCATCGCCGTCGTCGTCCAGGGCGATGGCGCCACCGCCGCGCTCGCCGATCACATCATCGAAGTCCCCCCGGCCGGCGAACTCCTCTTGCCAATCCTCGAGATCGTCCCTCTTCAACTGCTCGCCTATCACATCGCCGTGCGCCGCGGCTGCGACGTCGACCAGCCGCGCAACCTCGCCAAGAGCGTGACCGTCGAATGACCCAAGCCACCGGCACCATCACCGTTCCCACCTCCGGCAAGGGACTCTACGAGATCACCGCCAAAGTCACCGCCTGGGTCCGCCAGCAAGGACTCCGCACCGGCCTGTTGACCTTGTTCGTCCAACACACCTCTGCCTCTCTCACCGTCCAGGAAAACGCCGATCCCGACGTTCGCTACGATCTGGAAGCCTTCTTTGAACGTCTCGCCCCCGAAGACCTGCGCCTTTATCGCCACACCATCGAGGGCGCTGACGATATGCCCGCGCACATCCGCGCCGCCCTGACCCAAACCCAGCTCTCCATCCCCGTCGTCCAAGGCGAGCCGGCCCTCGGCACCTGGCAAGGAATCTACCTCTTCGAACACCGCTCCGTCCCACACCGCCGCACCGTCGTCCTGCACCTACTCGGCGAGTAAGTTCGGGCCGCCGTCTCCGCCCCTCGTGGAGCTCGCCACACCGGCGCTCGCCGTGGTGCACGCAGTCGTGCGTGCCACGCCGACAGTCCTGCCGGCGGTTGGCTTCTCACCTTCTTTCCTCCCCCTCCGTGGACCAGACTCTCTTTGTGGAGCAGGCTCCTCTTGTGAGAAATGTAAAAACTCCAGGGGCAGACATTCTTGTGCCGTGCCTTGTGATTCCACCCTCTCTCCCCCAACCCCTGCGATATACTGGCAGACTTGTGCCTGCCCGCCGCCCCACGCACATCTGGAAGCCCTGGCCCCTCCTCTTCCTGCTCCTCCTGTTTCCCCCGGCCGCCTCCTCCCAAGACCCTGCCGCCGCCCGCTCCCTAAGCTGGCCCAAAACCGTGCCCGCCGTCCTCAGCGATCAGAAACACATCTGGACTTATCCACTGCGCGTCCCCCGTGAGAACCGCTGGAAGGCCCTCGCCGCAACCGCCGGCTTCACCGCCGCCCTCATCGCCGCCGACCCTCACAACACCCCCTACTTCCGTAACACCTCTTCCTTCGACGGCTTCAACCGCGCCTTCAGTGGCCGCAACACTCATTGGGCTACATTGACCGTCCCCGCTTCCCTCTACGCCTTCGGCCTCGCCCGCCGCGATCCCTACCAGCAGCAAACCGCCTTGCTGGCCGGCGTCGCCGTTGCCGACTCCGCCATCGTGACGATCGTGCTCAAAGGCGCTACCAGCCGCCTCCGCCCCCGCGACGTCGCTCCGGACGGTAGCTTCTCCGACACTTGGTTCCAGGCCCGAGGCAACAACTGGCTCCGCGGCCGGGGCAGCTTCCCTTCCGGACATGCCACCGCCGCCTTCTCCGTAGCCACCGTCATTTCCCGCCGCTATCCGCGCCACCGCTGGCTCCCCTATGTCGCTTACGGCGCGGCTGCCGCCGTCGGATTCTCCCGCGTCTCTCTCTCCTCCCACTTCCCCTCCGACGTGTTTATGGGCGCCGCCCTCGGCTACTCGATCAGCCGCTACACTGTACTGCGGTGAGGCTGGCTTCCCCACATCTCCCCTTCTGCCTCTTGATTGCCGCCGGCTTCGCCCAACTCTTCGCCCAGCCCGGCCCCGCAACGCCTCCCACCATCAAGACCGCACCACCGGCCGCCGTCTGCACTCCGGACACCCCAACCTCCGCCTCTCCTTCCTTGCTCCTGCTCTCCTGCACCCCCGCCCTCGTCTCCGAACCCCTGGACCTGGCCGGATTCCACGCCGCCCGCCTTCCCCTCCTCTCCATCCGCGGACTCTCCTGGACCGGCCTGCGCTTTTCCGCCTATGGCGCCAACCTCACCGATCCCTACCAGCCCGGGCGCGCCTGGACCCTGCCTCTGCCCTCTACTTCGGAGTTCGAAGTCCTGGACGCCCCCTCTCTCGCCGCCCCCACCGCCGAAATCCGCTACTCCCTGTCGGAATCTTCTCCCGCCTGGCGCACCCGCCTCAACCTCACCGGCACCTCCGGCGCCCTTTCCGCCTCCAACCTCCCCCCGCCCCGCGCCCGCGGCTTGCTTCAGCAGCCGGAGCGTTTCCACAGGCTCGCCTACAGCGGGATCTCCGCCTCCGGCCCCCTCTCCCGCTCCGCCGATCTCACCCTCTCCGCTGCCCTACGATGGGCGTCCCAAACCGTGCCCCAAGCCGCGCCAGGCAATGACCTCCACACCAGAGTCCTCCCGCTGTCCGCCCGCCTCGGTCTCCGGCTCAACCCACAGGACCGCATCTCGCTTCACGCCGGCGCCTCGCGCTACCGTCTTTCCGATTTCGGCCTTCCGGCGGGCATCGAGGTCCTCCTGGCCCGCCGCATGAGCCCCGACTACTTCCTCCCCACTTGGGGCTTCTCCGGCTTACCCGAATTCGATCGCTTCGGCTCCGCGCGCGCCGCCTGGCTGCGCTCATCCGCCGGACTCTCCTTCGAAATCGCTTGCGCCCATTCCCGCTTCGTCTCGGACACTTTGCCCGCCGTCGCCGCCAGTTCCCCGGCGCGGATCGATTACGCCGCCGGCGTCCTCCCCGGTCCAGCTCCCCTCGCCGGCTACGCCACCCGCGCCCGCACCGAATGCTCCGCCGTCTTCGATCCCCGTCCCACACCCCGCCACCGTCTCAGAGTCAGCGCCGCCTGGGATCGCTCCTCCATCGGCAACCAGTTGCAAATCCCCGCCAACCGCCATCTTCTGTTCACCGCCTCCACGCCCGCCTTCGTCGTCCAATTCCATCCCACGGATGCCGCCCGCTACGTTCTCCAAACGTGGACCGCCTCCGCACTCGACTCCATCCAGCTCGCCCCCCGGCTTCAACTAGAGCTCACCCTCCGCGCCGAATTTCAGAGCGCCCGCCTCGCCGCGCCTCCCCGCTCCCGCCTCGCCTGGCCTCAGCTCTCCCCCCGGCTCGCCGCCGTTGTCAACCCGATCCTCCGCCTCACTCTGCGCGCAGCCTACGCCCTCTCGCCCCTACCCGTGGCCGGCCGTTACCTCGATTACGCCGGTGGACCAGGCCTCCACGGCGCTGTGTCCTTCTGGCAGGACAACGACGCGAATGCTCAATGGCAGCCCTCGGAAACCGGGCCCACCGTCCTGCGCTTCGGCAGCCTCTATTCCGCCCTCGATCCCACCCTCCGCAGCCCGCTCGCCCGTGAGATCCACTTGGCCGCCCAAGCCGCCCTCCCCTTGAACCTCCACGCCTCTCTCACCCTCTTCCGCCAGACCCTCGCCCGCCGCATCGCCGCCGTGAATGTGGGCCTCCCGCCCCAATCTTTCCAGCCGGTTGCGGTGAACGACCCCGGCCCCGACGGCCTCCCCGGCACGCCCGACGACCTCGCCCTCCCTCTCTACGCCCAGCTTCCGGCCACCTTCAACCAGGACCGCTACCGGCTCACCAATCCGCCCGGCTTGAACATGACTTCCCAGGGCCTGCTGGCCGAGCTGCGCTTCGACCGCCCGCTCCTCTCCTGGCGCGCCTCCTTTCTCGCCGTCAAGGCCCTCGGCCCAACCAACCCCGGCAACTCCGCCTTCGAAAACGACCCCGGCGTGCTCGGCTCATTGCTCATGGATCCCAACACCACCGTCCACGCCTCCGGCCGCACCTTCTTCGACCGCGCCTACGCCGGCAAAACTCTTCTGCTCCTCCGCCTCCCTCCCCGCCGCTCCGGCCTCGAGTTCGCCTCCAGCACCGTCTATCTCGATGGCCTCGCCTTCGGCCGCCGCCTGCTCGTGACCAGCCTTCCCCAAGGCCCCTTTCTCGCCTCCGCCACGGTCCGCGGCAGCCCAGAAGGCGGCCACCGCACCCAATACGTCTTCCACTGGAACCTTCGCATCGCCCGCACGATCCCTCACCGGCGCTCGACCGTGCGCCCATCCCTCGACCTCATGAATGTTCTCAACCGCGCCTACAAGCTCCGCGAGCTGGACCTCACTGGCCCGCGCTTCTACGAAAGGCTGCCCGTCGCCATCCAGCCTCCCCGCTCCCTCCGGCTTAACATGGAAGTTGTCTTCTGATCCGGCATGACCGTGGTTCTCCCCAGAGCAGGACTCCGCACGGCGCTGTTCGCCGCCGTGCTCTCATCGGCAGTCGCTCTCAGCCAGACCCCGCAGCAGCCGGACAGCCCCGGCCGCCCGCCTGCTTTCGCCTCTCGCCCTGGAATGAGCGTCTGCGTTAAGCCTTGCGGCCTCTTGCACGCCGCTTCGGACCAGACACCCGCCGGCGCTCTCTGCGCCATCCCTTCGTCTTCCAACGATCCCTTTACCGCTCTCGGCCTCTTCTCCGAGGTCACCCGCGGCGCCGAAGGCGGCGAGTTGGAAGGCTACGGTCCTTACTCCACTGGCCTCCGGCTCGCCCTCAACAGCTACGGCCAGCGCAGCCAGGCCAACACGTTCCAACTCGATGGCGCTCCCAACAACGAGCCCTGGCTCCGCGGTCCTGTCATCCCTCCCTCTCCGGAAGCCACCGAGTGCCTCTGCCTCGCCTCCGGCCACGTCCCCGCCTCCTTCGGTCCCGCCACCGGCGCCGCCGTCGCCCTCCGAACCCGGAGCGGCAGCGACCGCTGGCATGGCGCGGCCTTCTACCGCCACGGCAACTCCGCCCTCAACGCGCGCAACTTCTTCGATGGAGCCGACAAGCCCCCTTCGTCTTCGCATCAATCTGGATTCAGCGCCGGCGGTCCGCTTCGCTCCCACTCCTGGCATCTCTTTACTTCGGCCGAACTCGATCGCTCTCGCCAGGGCCTCACGGTAATCTCGACCGTTCCCTCCACGCTCCAGAAACTTGGGGAATTCGCCCCCCGGCCCATCTACGACCCGCTCACCATCCAGGAAATCCGCCCCGTCGAATTCCTCCGCCAGCCATTCCCCGCCAACCGCATCCCTCGTTCCCGCATTCCAGAACCAGCCCGCCGCCTGGCGGCGCTTTTCCCTGCCCCAAACCTTCCGGCTGACTTCCACAATTTCCGCCATACCCCCAGCCGGCTCGCCAACTCGGACCGCCTCGACCTTCGCGCCGACCACACCAGCGCTGCCCTGAACCTCACCACCCGCGCCAACTATATGCGCCGCTCGTTGAACTCCCCTTCCTCTCTGCCCAACACCGCCGCTAGCAACCCAGCCCAGCACGCCAGCGCCGCCCTCACCCGCTCTTCCGCTTTCAGCGCCCTGCTCGCCGCAAGCTGGCGCAACTCTCCCATGCTGGTCCATTTCCTGCGCGCATCCCACTCCTTCACCAGCCTCCGCTCTTCCGCCTTGGACTCAGGACTCGACTCGTCGGCGGCCCTCGCCATTCCCGGCCTTGGCTTCGACGGCATCCCCGTCTTCCGGCTCACCGGTTATGCTCAGCTCGGCGCGGCTGCTCCCGCTCCCTTCCATCTGCGGACCTCAACCTGGCATTTGGAATACTCCGCCTCCAGGAACACCCCCAGACACTCCTGGTCCTTCGGCGCACAGATCCTCCGTCATGCGGCCCGCGGCAACGCCGTCGAGTGGCCCGCCCGCGGAGTCTTTCTGTTCACCCCCGACTACACCAGTCAACCGGGAGTGGACGGAACCGGTGACGCCTTCGCCTCCTTGCTCACCGGCTATCCTGCGGAAATCCGCCGCGACGTGCAGTTCGAACCCTACCGCCTGCGAGGTTGGGAATGGTCTGCCTTCGTTCAGGACCACTTCCGCCTCGGACCCGTAACGATCGACGCCGGGCTGCGCTACTCCCTCCTCCCGCCTCTCACGGAGGCCGCCGATCGTCTGGTCAACTTCAATCACGACCGTGAAGCCCTCGCCGTCGACTGGTTCGCCGCGCACAACGGCGTTAACCGCTACGCCGGGGCCGGCTACAACCGCCGCGCCTTCGCCCCGCGGCTTGGCTTTGCTCTCCCCCTGCCCCGCCGCTCGGCCACCGTGCTGCGCGGATCCTTCAGCCAGATGTTTGATACGGGCCCATATCTGTTCCGCGGCCTGCTGGCCCGCAACCCGCCCTTCGCCTCCCGCCTGGATCTCTTTGCCGGCTCTCTCCAGCTTGGACCCAGCCTCGCCGCCGGAATCCCTACCCCCGAGCCCTTGGCCTTACTGGACGTCTCCGCCATGAACCGCGCCCAAAACGCCGTCTACGCCTTCGAGCCTTCCACTTACACGCCCTACTCCCTCCAGTGGGATCTCCGCCTGGAAACCCGCCTTCCCCGCAGCCTGGCCCTGGAAATCGCCGGGATGGCTTCGATGGGCGTGCACCTCTATTCCATGCTCAACGCCAACCAGCCCTATCCGGCGCCCACTCCCTACGCCTGGCGCCGCCACCCCTACGACCCATTCCTTGGACGCATCGATCACCTCGGCCTCGGCGGAGGCTCCACCTACTACGGCGGCCAGATCCGCCTATCCGGCTCTCCCGCCGCCCGCCTTCACGCCTTCGCCTCTTACCGCTACGCCAAGGCCATCGACGACGCGCCTCCTCCCATGTCCAACCAGCGCAGCCGTTCCCCCGGCGCTCAGTACATCTACCACCCGCGCAGCATGCGCGCTGCCTCGTCCTTCGACGTCACTCACCGCCTGACGCTCGCCGCCGTTTGCGACTTGCCTTCCCCGAACCGTTCCGGCTTCGCGCTGCGGGCGCTGCTGTCCGGTTGGCGCGCCGCGGCATCTTTTGTCGCCCAATCCGGTCTTCCCTTCACCCCGGAGCTCGCCGTCAACGGCCTGAACAACGGCGGCTTCTGGCTGCCCAACCGGGTTGGCAAGGGTACGCTCCCCTCCTCGCAGCGCTCCGTCGCCCGCTGGTTCAATCCCTCCCTTGACCCCTCGGATCCCACTCACGCCTTCGAGACTCCGCCCCTGTACCAGTATGGAAACTCGGGCTACAACATCTTGCGCGGCCCTCGGCTCTTCAACCTAGATGCGGCTTTGTTCCGCTCCTTCCGCCTCACCGCCCCTCTCTCCTCCACCCTGCGCCTGGAGCTCTTCAACCTCCTCAACCGCCCCCATTTTGCCTTGCCCGAGCGCATCCTCGGCTTGCCCTCAAGCGGCGCCATCTCTCACACCACCTCCCCGGCCCGGCAACTCCAGGCCGAACTCCGCCTTTCCTGGTGAGTTCCTCTCCTCGTCACCCGCGCCGCAGCCTGTCGTCTTGCGACCGCACCATCTCCACACGCCGCCCTCATCTCAACAAAATCGCGGCATATGCAGGGGCGTCCCAGCGTCTCCGCCCCACGCCAGCTCCAGTTGATGTAGCGGCGGACCAGCGTGTCCGCCCCAAGTGCCGCGTGCTTCCTATTGCGGGGCATGCTGTGTTTGTGGGGCAGGCTTTCTAGCCTGCGGCCGACATTCCTGTCGGCCTTGGTTCCCTTTACCCACTGCCCTCCCGGCGCACACCGCCAACCCTAACCC
>JAIMAR010000100.1 GCA_023511855.1 Bryobacteraceae bacterium | reverse complement strand
CAAGCATTCCGGCAGCAACTCGCCAGTGGGGGCGTGAGCGTTCAATTGAAATTGATGACCTTCCTCCGAGACTGGCTTCAGAAGCACATCCTGGACACGGACATGCGTTACAGCGGGCACTTGTCGGCGCAGGCCGGGAAATGATGGAGGCTGTTTCATGAAACTGTCCGGCTTACGGACCAGGCTGCGGGGCCATCCCCGCACGTGCGTACGGACTGGGTTGAGGGTCCATCCGCGGCAAGCTGCGGCTTAGGGCCAGGCCCGGTGCCTCGGGAAGCCGTGCGGTGGCGGTTGCAAAGGCCACCAGTAAATCGCAATTCATGCGCCGGTGAAGCAGCCGTGCCGTCCGGCGATTGCCAGTCCGGCCCGCGGGATTCTGGAAAGGGGCCTCCCGTTTGTCCGTAGGTTGATGCGCGTTCCGGCGCACAAGGTCAGTCGCGGCCTGGACTGGTGCGGACTGCGTGCAGGGCTTCGGCGGCGGCCTTGACCGTGTTGACGTGGATGGTAACGGTGTCCTGCACCAGGAAGGCGTAGCCGCCGGCCAGGGTCACGGCGACGCTGGCGCCGCGGCGCAGGGCGGTTTCGATCACCAGGCGGTCGCGGTTGCGCAGGCCGTTCATGGTGAGCGCCAGGCCGCCAAGTTCGTCCTGATAGTAGGGGTCGGCGCCGGCCAAGTAGATGACAAGTTGAGGCTGGTGCTCGCCTAACGCGGGCACGTAGTGGGCGAGCAATTGATCGAGGTATTCTTCGTCGCCCACGCCGTCTTCGAGGTTGACGTCGACGTCAGAGGGGGGTTTCACGGCGGGGTAGTTGTTGAGCTGGTGAATGGAGAAGGTGAAGACTCGGGGGTCTGCGGCAAACAGAGCCGCAGTTCCGTTTCCGTGATGAACGTCGCAGTCCACCACCATAGCGCGCTCGATGGCTCCTTCTTTGAGAAGCAGCCGTAGGGCGATCGCCACGTCGTTGAGGGCGCAAAAACCCTCGCCGTGATCGGCGAAGGCGTGGTGGAAGCCGCCGCCGATGTTGAAGCCGATACCGTCGGCCAGGGCCAGCCGGGAGGCCAGGATCGTGCCGCCGGAGGCCAAGCGGGCGGCCTGGACCATGCGGCGGGAATATGGAATTTCCAGGCGGACCACTTCCTGGTAACTCAGCGTGCCGCTGAATAACCGCCGCAGCCAGCCTTCATCGTGGACAAGGCGGAGCGTGTCCTCAGAGGGCGGCAGCGGGGAGACGAAGTCCGCCGGGGTGGCGATGCCCGACTCCAGCAGCCTCTCGCGAATGAGACGGTACTTGCGGGAGGGGAAGACGTGGTCTCCCAGGTCGAGGTCGTAGTCGTCGTCGTAAACGAGGCGGAAGGGCAGCATCCCGAACGGATTTCTATCCGCCCAGTCTAGCGCGTTCCGCCTGGAGGCAGGTAATGATGGCTACGTGGTAGATGTCGTCGACCGAGCAGCCGCGGCTGAGGTCGTTGGCGGGCTTGGCCAGGCCCTGGATGAAGGGGCCGATGGCCTCGGCGTCGCCCAGCCGCTGGACCATTTTGACGGCGATGTTGGCGGAGTTGAGGTCGGGAAAGATCAGGGTGTTGGCGCGGCCGGCGACAGTGGAACCGGGAGCCTTGGAGGCGGCAACGGAAGGGACCAGCGCGGTGTCGGCTTGCAGCTCTCCATCGACGTTGAGTTCAGGAGCTCTGGCTTTGACGATGCGTAGAGCTTCGACGACCTTGTCGACCAGCTTATGCTTGCCGCCGCTGCCTTTGGTCGAGTAGCTCAGCAGGGCCACAATGGGCTCGGTTTCGAAAAGAAGCCGCACGGCGTTGGCGGCCGTAATAGCCATGTCGGCCAGCTCCACGGAGCTGGGGTCGATCACCGTAGAAGCGTCGCAAATCCCAAGCAGCCCCTTATGGCCATAAGAGCGGTTGCGGACGGCGAGGATAAAAAGGCTGGTCACCAGTCTTGTGCCCGGCGCGACTCCAATGCAGTGGATCATGGCGCGCAAGGTGTCCTTGCTGGTGTAGACCGCGCCGCAGACGCTGCCATCGGCGTCGCCGGCCGCGACCATGAGCTGGCCGAAGTACTCGGGGCGGCGAGCGATCTCCAGGGCTTCGACCTGGGTGATGCCCCGGGAGCGCCGCCGTTCATGGTAAATGGCGGCGTATTTGGAGAGATTTGGGGAGGCCTCGGGTTGGATGAAGGTGACGCCGGCGGGCGCCGAAGCAGGGGGTTTGCCGATCAGCACCGGGTCGGCGAGTCCTTCACGCGCCAGACGAGCGGCAGCTTCTTGAACGCGCGGGTCGCCGCCCTCTGGAAAGACGATCCGCTTGCGCCCGCGGATCTGACGGACCCGTTCGATCTGCCGGGACATGAACTCGACGGCGGACTCTGGCAGGGGCATAGGAACCTCTCATTGTACAGAAAGGCATGCGCCGGGAAAGGGTTGCCGGATCGCGGGCGGCGGGAGCGGAGAAAGAGGCGCCGCAGTGCGGCTCATGAGCGGGGCACAACTAGGGTGGAAACGAGAGTAGCCATCCGCCGGCGCGAGCGCCGGCTTGGCAAGCCTGGCGGTTCGCTCCACGGCGAAGGCGGGGCGGGCCTTCGAGAGAGATAACGGAGATCGAGGAAGGCGAGAAGAAAGGAAGGGCGCAGGCCGGGAGGCGCACGCTACCGCCTCCAAATTCCCGTACACGCTGTGCCAGACTGCTACTGATGAAGGTTCTTGCTTTGAATTGCGGCAGCTCTTCGGTGCGGTGCAACCTGTATGAAACCAGCGCGAAGGCGATGGAAGCCGGGCAGGAGAGAAAACTCGGCGGGGTGCTGGTGGACCGGGTGGGCGAACACGATGCTTCCCTGAGGTGCGAAGCGGAAGGGGACACAGCGGAGTGGACGCGCCCGGTGGCGGATCACAAAGAAGCGATCGAGCTGGCGGTGGAAGCGCTGCTGGAGCGGATGGACAGCCACAGGCGGAGCCGTCAAGAGATATTGGCCGTAGGCCACAGGGTGGTGCACGGCGGAGACCGGTTCCAGGCGCCGGTGGAGCTGAATGAGCGCGTGGCCCGTGAGATTGAAGAGTGGAACGAGCTGGCCCCGCTGCACAACCCTCACAACTTAAGCGGCTACCGGGCGGCTCGGGAAGTCTTGCCTCAGGCCCGGCACGTGGCGGTATTTGATACGGCTTTCCATCAATCGATGGAGCCGAAGGCCTATCTGTATGGGCTGCCGGACCCGCTGTGGCGGCGCTGGCGGGTGCGCCGCTACGGATTTCACGGCTCATCGCACCGGTATGTGGCGTGGCGGTTCGCTGAACTGCACGGAGATACGAGCAAGCGCTACCGGCTGATCACTTGCCATCTGGGCAACGGGTGCTCGATGGCGGCGGTGGAGGGCGGAAAGTCGGTGGACACCTCGATGGGATTCACGCCGCTGGAGGGACTGCTGATGGGAACGCGATGCGGGGACCTGGACGCGGGGGCGGTTCTCTACCTGATGGCGAAAGAGAACCTGACGGTGGACCAGATGGACCGTTTGTTGAACCGGCAAAGCGGCCTGTACGGTCTTTCCATGGCTTCCAACGACATGCGGACTTTGCTGGAGCTGCGGCGGCGGGGACACAGCGCGGCAGCCCAAGCCGTGGAGGTGTTCTGCTACCGGGCGAAAAAGTACATCGGAGCTTACTATGCAGTTCTGAACGGGTGCGATGGGGTGATCTTCACAGGCGGGATCGGCGAGAACGCGCCCGCCGTGCGGGCCGAGATTTGCCGCGGTCTGGATGCCCTCGGCATCCAAATCGATCCGGACCGCAATGAACAGGCCGCCGGAAAAGAAATGAGCATTGGCGCCGAAGGGGCCAGCGTCGAGCTCTGGGTCATCCCGACCGACGAGGCCCTGGTGATTGCGCGCGATACGGTCCGTTGTCTGGAGGGGGCGGCTTAGAAACCACCCGAGAAAAGCGAGAGCAGCCCTTTAGGCGCAGGCGGACGGGGTGCGGGGTGAGACTCTTCCAGCAGGCTCTCCGCCAGCCGTTTGACTTGTTTCGCATAAGGGCTCGCCGAAGCGACCGGCTTGCCCTCGATGAGCGCGGTCTGAACGGCGGGTGGGTCTTCGGGGAGTGTCCAGTGTATCGGCCAGCCCAGGGCGGCGGCAGCCTGTTCGGCGTCGACGCCTTGACTCCGGTTGCAGCGGTTCATCACAAGCAGGATCTTGGAACGGCTCAACCCGCCGGCCAGCAAGTGGGGCAACCAGCGCTTGGCCGCATAAACCGAGGCCGGCTCCGGCGTCAGAAGAAAGAGGACCCGGTCGCAGAGGCGCGCCAACTCCACCGAGTACCCGCTCCCCAGAGTTCCAGCGTCGGCCACGATCCAGTCATAGTTGCGCCGGGCATAGGCGAGCAACAAGGCGAGCGAGGAAGCATCTTCCTCGCTGTCGACCGGCGCATCCGGGGCCAGCAAGATGTCGAACTCCAGTTTGGAAACGACCAAGCCGCGCCAGAGGTCGGCGTCCAGTTGGGGGGCATGCCTCAAAGCGTCCGCAAAGCTGTGGGGCGAGGACAGCTTTAAGTTGAAGGCCACCGCGCCGGCCACGGCATCGAAGTCGGCCAGCAGAACCCGTTGTGCAGCCGCGCGGCGTAGCTGATCGGCCAAGGTGACGGCCAGCACCGTCGCGCCGCAGGCACCTTTAGCTGGCGCAATGCAGAGGGCGCTGCCGGTGGGCCCGGGCGGGTGCTCAGGGGCTCTTCGGAAGACTCGGGACAGGATCGGACGGAGTTGCTCCGCCGTAAATGGAGGGACGAGGCAGCCCCAGGCCCCCCGGCGCATGCACCGCAACGCAAGCTCCGGATCTTCACGGGTTAACACCGCGACCACAGGCACCCGCCAGGGTGGCCGGGAAAGCCGCTCAAGAACGGCCAGCGACTCTTCTGCGGGGCCGGCGACTTCCATCAAGCAAAGCCGAGGCTCGACGGCCCCAGGCGGCCCTAACTCGAGTTCGCGCTCCGGCTGCCAGGGGATGCGAACCAGGCGCAATTCCGGCGCTTCCGCCTTCATCAAGGCCGCCACAGCGGTCCCCAAAACCCTGTCGGATCCGATGTGCCATGCGCACGGCGGCTCATCTGCCCTATAAGCCGAAACAGACCTGGAGCTGCCTGAACCTCGCAAGGTTTTGATTCCAAGCACCACATCGGTCGCGTGACCAGAAAGTTTGAGAACTCTTGGCCCGTGGCGCGACTAAATAGTTCTAGGATAGAGTCGATATGCGGTACACGATTGAGGCGCAAGGGCTTTCCTGCCGTGATCGGGAGCTTCAAACTATTCTTATAGGAATATGTGACCCACAGCCGGTCGCCGCTCTGGGCATTCATTCCGTTGTGAGAGGCCAGGCAGACCTGGCAGTGGCTTGGTCTTCCTTGAATTTGGAGGAGATGCGGCACAAGTGCGCTCAGTCAACTCCATCTGTAGTATTAATGGACAAGGCATTCGGAATCAATAACATATCCGAAATCATCCGGTTCTGGAGCGAGGGGACGGGGCCGGTGGCGGCGGTGTGGGGCAACACGATGAGCGAGACGGATGCGGTGCGGTTGATCCAGGCTGGGGCCAAGGGAATACTACAAAAATCTATAGAGCCCGAGAGCCTGGTCCGTTGCTTCCGCGCCGTCTCGCGGGGTCAAGTCTGGATCGAGGAGGCGGTCTTCCGGCCACGGCCAAGAAACCTGCCTAGGGAGTCGCGATACGGCTTGACCCCTAGGGAGACTGAGGTTTTCCGGCTGGTGCGGATCGGATTATCGAACAATGAGATTGCCGAGGAGTTGGGGATTCGGCCGGGGACCGTGAAAATCCACCTAAAACATCTGTATGAAAAGACGGGGCTGCGGGGGCGTTTCCAACTGGCCATGGCCAGGGTGCAGGAGCCGGACAGTCTTGAGATGACGGCTTGAGACGCAGGCTGAGAGGCAAGGCCGGCGGCAGTGAGGCCTTGTCGGTACCATGTGGCGGCAGTGGGGCCCGCAAGGGGCAGCGGCGGCTCGTGTTATGCTGGGTCCGTGGCGCGAGGTCTCAGGGTCACCGCCCTTACACTGGCCGTGCTGGCGCTTTGTGGGGCGCAAAGTCAGGACCTGCTGTCCGTTTTGAGCGACGAGCTGGCCCGGAACTTTTCCTCACTCCAACAGCGGGGCGACCCCGCTGCTTACTTCATGGCCTACGAAGTCACCGAAGAGCAGGGGTGCACGGTGGCGGCGACGCTGGGCGCTTTGCAGGTGAGCCGGTGCCAGCACAACCGGGTTCTGGACGTGACCGTGCGCGTGGGCAGCCTGCAATTGGACAACTATCACCGGATGCCCGGCGAGCGGCCGGTTTTCACCTCTGCGGCGCGCTTGCCTTTGGACGATGTGCCGGGCGCCATCCGGCAGATCGTATGGCTCGAGACGGACCGGGTTTACCGGAGCGCGTCTGAGCGGCTTATCCGGCTCAAGACCAGCACGCAGGTGCGGGTAGCGGGCGAGGAACAGGCGGCGGACTTCACCGTGGAGAAGCCGTCGGTTTTTGCCGGGGTCCCCGAGCCTTTTTCCTTTCCAAAAGAGCAATGGGAAGAGCGGGCTAAGAAGTGGTCCGCCGCTTTCGGCGCAAGCAGCGGGATTCTGACTTCCCAGGTCAGCATCGGCGGCCGGCGCGAGGTGAAGTACCTGGTGAACACGGAAGGGACCCGCCTGGTCCACGGGCGGAACTACAGCCGGATCGTGATCTCGGCGAGCACGCGCTCCGCAGACGGGATGGACCTGAACCTAACCGAAAACCTTGATTCGGAGGATCCTGCCGGGCTGCCGGGGGACAAGGTGGTGTTGGCCACCGTGGAGCGCGTGGCGCGGCAACTAGAGGCCCTTAGGACGGCGCCCGTGGCCGAGCCGTTCGTCGGGCCGGCAATTCTATCCGGCAAAGCGGCCGGTGTGTTCTTCCACGAGATCTTCGGGCACCGGGTGGAAGGCCACCGGCAGAAGGACGAGTCGGAGGGGCAAACGTTCACCAAGAGTCTGGGACAGCCGGTTCTGCCGTCGTTTCTGTCCGTGATTTTTGATCCCACGCGCCGGCGTGCCGCGGGAATAGACCTAAACGGCCATTACCTATACGATGACGAGGGGGTGGCCGCGCGGAGAGTTCCGGTGGTGGAGATGGGCGTACTAAAAACGTTCCTGATGTCGCGCTCTCCGCTGCCGGAGGTTCCGCGCTCCAACGGGCACGGCCGACGGCAGTCCGGCTACGAGGTGGTGAGCCGCCAGTCGAATCTGATTGTGGAATCGAGCAAGACCGTTTCCGAATCCGCCTTGCGGGAAATGCTTCGCCAGGAGATCCGGCGGCAGCGCAAGCCGTACGGCCTGTACTTCGAGAACGTTACGGGAGGCTTTACGCAGACCCGGCGCGGCGGGCTGCAAGCGTTCGCGGTGATCCCGCTGGTGGTGTACCGGGTGTATGCGGACGGGCGGCCGGATGAGCTGGTGCGGGGCGTGGAGATCGTGGGCACTCCGCTGGCGAGTTTCGGGAAGATTCTGGCCACCTCGGACCGCCCGGAGGTGTTCAACGGTTTTTGCGGGGCCGAGTCGGGCAATGTTCCCGTGGCGGCAGTCTCCCCCGCGCTGCTGGTGAGCGAAATCGAGACGCAGCGCAAGGAGACCTCGACGGACCGGCCGCCGTTGCTGCCTCCGCCTCCGGGAGGAGGATCATGATTCCGCGCCGGACCTTTTTGGCGGCCGTTGCCGCGCCCCTGGCAAGGCCGGTCGGGGCTCTACAGACGGGCGAGGAGCGGGACGCGCTTCTGGAGTCGATGCTGGCCGAGCTGGAGCGGGCGCGGGAACTGCGCCTGGAGGACCTGGACCGCCCGTACTTTGTGGAGTACGCGGTTCACGACATGGAGGCGTTTTACGCGGGGGCCACGCTGGGGGCCCTAGCTGAGAGCCGCATCGAGCGGCTGCGGCTGCCGCGGATCCGGGTGCGGGTGGGCAGCTACGATTTCGACAACACGAACTACGTGTTGAGCGACTCGATGGCCGCCGCTCCTTACGCCCTCAGCTACTTTCCCCTGGAAGACCATCCGGCGGCGATCCGGCGTCATCTGTGGCTGGCGACGGATCTGGTTTACCGCTCGGCGTTGCAGATCCTCGCCCGCAAGCGGGCGGCGGTGCGGAATCTGACGCTCAGCGAGACCCTGCCGGACTTCGCCCGAGCCGAGCCGGTGCGGATGATTCTTGCCCCCCACCGCCAGGTCTTCCAGCCCAAGCAATGGGAGGCAATGCTCCGAAGCCTTTCGGCAGAACTGCGAGAGTATCCTGAGGTGGCGGCTTCCGGGGTGGAGTTTCAGATTTCGACCGGAATGTTCTATCTGGTCAACACGGAAGGGACCCAGATCCGGATCCCTGAGAACGTCGCAAGGTTCCAAGTCCGGGCCAATGCTCTGGCGGCGGATGGAATGACTCTTCGCGACACGGCGATTTATCTGGCGCATGAATTCCGGAATCTACCGGGCGAGCCGGAGCTGCGGCGGGCGGTCCGCAGCGTCGGAGAAAATCTGCGGGCCTTGGTGCGGGCGCCGCTGGCGGACAACTATCTCGGCCCGGTTCTGTTTGAACCGCAGGCCGCGGCGCAACTGCTGGCGGATCTGTTGGGCCGGAACCTCGGTCGGCGGCGCAGACCCGTCGGCGAGCCCGGGCGGCCCGTGCCTTTCGCCGACAGTGAGCTGGAAGGCCGGCTGGGGACGCGCATTCTGCCCGAATGGATCGATATTGTGGATGACCCTTCGGCCGAGCAATGGGAGGGAGAGCGCCTGTTCGGGAGCTACCCGGTGGATTTAGAGGGCGTGGTTCCCCAGCGGCTGGTGATTGTGGAAAAGGGGATCTTGAAGGCGATGCTGGGCACCCGGTAGCCCGTCAAGGGCCAACTGGAGTCGAACGGGCGGGCCCGGCTTTACGGAAGCTATGGCGCCAATGCCGCGGCGTTCGGCAACCTGATTGTACAAGCAGCTCAGCGGTCGTCCATGGGGGAACTCCGGAAACGGCTTTTGGAGCTATGCGAGCAGAGGGACCGGCCGTACGGGCTGGTCGTGCGGAAGCTGGATTTCCCCTCCACGGCATCGGGAGCTGAATTTCAGCGCATGGCCGCGCGGCTGGCGCAAGGCGGCGGATCGAGGCGCGTGGTGAGCCCTCCGCTGTTGGCCTACCGGGTGTACCCGGACGGCCGGGAGGAGCTGGTGCGGGGACTTCAGTTCCGGGAATTGACAGTCCGGTCCTTACGGGACATTGTGGCGGCGGGGGGCGACCCGGTGGCGTTCCACTATTTGGAGAATGGCGCGCCGATGGCGCTGACGGGGACCTCTGCTTTCGTGGCCGAATGTTCCGTGGTGGCGCCAGGGCTTCTGTTCGAGGAAGTCCAGTTGGAGCGGCCGGCCGAGGAATTCCCACGCCTGCCCATTGTTCCCCGCCCGCCGCTGGACGCTAACCTGTAGCCATGGGATTGCTCGCCCGGTCCATCTTCAAGGAGAGCCTTGCAGCGGCGGTGCTGGGTACGCTGCTGTTCACCTTTGTGCTTTTCCTTCGCAGCGCGAGCCGGCTATTTGAGCTGCTGGTGCGAAGCTCGGCTGAGCCGGGCGAGGTCGTCTACCTGCTGCTGCTGGCCATGCCGCCCAGCCTAGTGTTCACAGTTCCGATCGGGGTCTTGGCGGGGCTGCTGGTCGCTTTAGGACGGATGTCGGCCGATGGGGAGATCACGGCGCTGCGCGCGGCGGGGATTCCGGGGCGGAGCTTAATGGCTCCGGTCAGCGCGTTGGCGTTGCTGGGGATGGCCGTGACCGGCGCCTGCTCGTTGTGGCTCACGCCGTGGAGCTACCGGGAGAGCAACCGCGTTGTGCAGAAGCTGGCCTCCGAGCAGCTGACCGCCGAGATCCAACCGCGCGTCTTCCAGGAGCAGTTTCCGAACGCCATTTTGTTCGTGCAGGACGTCAAGCCCGGCACGGTGGTTCGTTGGGAGAAGGTTTTTCTCGCCGACTTGCGGCCTCCGCATCAACGCGGCAGCCGCCTGCACGAAACCGCGGACAATCCACGCATCACGGTCGCCCGGGAGGCCGTGGCGGTTCCCGATCCGGCCCAGAACCGCATCCAGATCGCACTGGTGGACGGCAGCTCGCACGAGCCAGGGCAGGATCCCAAGGAGTACTTCAGCAGCTACTTCCCGGTCATGCAGCAAGCCCTGGAGACCGAACCGCCCAGGGTATCGGCGAGCCGCCCGATCCCGGAGACGGACACACGGCCGCTGATGACTCTGGCCCGCCAGTCGGTGGAAGCGCGCATTGAGTTGCATCAAAGATTCTCGCTGCCCCTGGCCTGCCTGTTGCTCGCGGCGGTGGGGGTGCCGCTGGGCATGTCCTCCAAGAAGTCCGGCAAATCGGCAGCCGTGGTCATGACCGTATTTCTCGCCTTCCTGTACCACACGGCGTTGATCAGCCTGATCGGCCTGGCCCGGCAGGGCAGCCTGCCGGCCGCGTTGGCGGTGTGGTTGCCGAATGCCATCCTCGCGTTGTTGGGAGCGGTGCTGCTGGGCCGGATCGAAAAGCCCGGGGACCTGGACGCCGCCGGCAGGCTGGAGCGCTGGATCAGCGCCCACTTCCGCACGGCAAAGCGCTTATGGCCCGGCAGGCCGGCTTGGGGGTGGAAGAGCGGCGCGCGCAGGCTGCCGCTTTTGCCGCAGATTGTCGACACTTACATATTGAGTTCGCTGATTCTGTACTTCACGGTCTTCCTGGTCAGCTTCGTGCTGCTCACCGAGGTCTACACCTTCTTTGAATTGTTGAGCGACATCATTCGAAACCGCATTCCGATGTCGAAGGTCCTGGCGTATCTGTTCTACCTGGCGCCGATGCTCATCTACAACTCCGCCGCTGTGAGCGCCATGGTGGCCGTGCTGGTGACCTTCGGGGTGCTGGCCAAACATAACGAGCTGGTTGGGTTCAAGAGCTGCGGAATCAGCATGTACCGGCTGATGGCGCCCGTGGCGGTGGCGGGTTTCTTGTTGAGCGCCGGACTGTTCGCTTTCGATTACTACTACGTCCCGGAGGCCAACCGGCGCCAAGACGCGTTACGGGCCGAGATCAAAGGGCGTCCCGTGCAAACCTATCGGACGCCGGGCCGGCCGTGGATCTTCGGACAAGGGCCGCGGATTTACTACTACAAATACTTCGATCCTTCGCGGGGCGAGATGGGGGGCGTGAGCGTGTACGAACTGGATCCTGCCACGTTCCGCCTCAAGCGACACATCTCGGCCAGCCGCGCGGTCTGGTCGACGTCGTTAAAGACCTGGGTATTTGAAGACGGGTGGGCGCGGAACCTGGAAGGAACCGGAGAACAACGCTTTGAGCCATTCCAGGCGGCCACGTTTCGCCAGCTCACCGAACCGCCGGAATACTTCGTCAAGGAAGTCAAGCAGGATAAGCAGATGAACTTCCACGAGCTCAGGGACTACATTGCCGACCTGAGCCAGAGCGGCTTCGATACGATCCGTCTGCGCATCCAGTATTACAAGAAGTTTTCAACGCCCCTGTTTGTGCTGATTCTGGCGTTGCTTTCGGCGCCCTTTTCGCTACTGACGGGCAACCGCGGAGCCCTGGCCGGGGTAGGGGTGAGCCTGGGCATCGCCATTTGCTACTACAGTCTCAATCAGCTCTTTGAGCAAGTGGGAAATCTTAACCAGCTCCCACCTGTCGCCGCAGCCTGGGCCCCGGACGCAGTTTTCTCACTGACCGCCGTTTATCTGATGAGCCGGATGCGCACGTAAGCGGCTGCCGGATGCAGCAGCGCCTCGGCTACTTTTCCACCGTGAAGCGATAGATGGTCGTTGAGCGAAACTCCTGACCGGGTCTCAACACCGTAGAGGGGAACGAAGGCTGGTTAGGCGAATCCGGAAAATGCTGGGTCTCCAGACAGAAGCCCGAACGCTTCGGATAGGCTTTGCCGCCTTTACCCTTGACGGTGCCGTCCAGGAAATTCCCGGTGTAGAACTGGATGCCGGGCTCCGTAGTGAGAATCTCCAGCACCCGGCCTGAGTTCGGCTCCACGACGCGCGCGGCGAGCGCCGGCGACGGGCTGCCGCCGCTATCCAGCACGAAGTTGTGGTCGTAACCGCCGCCGTAGCGGATCTGCTCGTCGTCCGCGTTGATCCGGGCCCCGATGGGCGTGGGTTTCCGGAAATCGAACGGCGTTCCTTCCACGCTGCGAAGCTCGCCCGTGGGGATCAGATCTTTCGCGACCGGCGTGAACCGGCTGGCGTACAAGGTGAGGACGTGATTCAGAATATCGCCCGAGCCTTCGCCCGCCAGGTTGAAATAGGAATGGTTGGTGAGGTTGAGAACCGTGGCCTTGTCGGTGGTGGCGTAGTAATCGACGCGCAGCTCGCCGGCATCGGAAAGCGAGTACGTCACCCGCACGGATAAGTTGCCCGGATAGCCCTCCTCTCCGTCCTTACTGAGATAGCTCAATTCCAGGGCGGGACCATCGGGTCCAGAGACCTCGCGGGCCTCCCAGAAGACCTTGTCGAATCCGCGCAGTCCGCCATGAAGGTGGTTCTGACCTTCGTTGGCCGCCAGCCGGTATTCGACGCCGTCCAGCTTGAATCGCGCCTTGGCGATGCGGTTGGCGTAGCGTCCGACGATCACCCCGAAGAAAGGGTGTTCCCCGAGGTAGCCTTGGGCCGAGTCGAAGCCCAGCACCACATCCGCTGTGCGCCCTTGGCGGTCCGGGGCGAGGATGGAGACGATTGCGCAGCCATAATTCGTGATGGAAACCTTCAGTCCTTGGCGGTTGGCCAGAGTGTACAGGTGAAGCGGGCGCCCGCTTGCGTCGCGTCCGAAGTCTGCTTTAGTCAAAGGCTGTTCCTCTTTTGGGGCTGGGGGCTTCGAGCAAGAAACCAGAAAAGCCGCTAGCCCGGCCAGCACAAAAATCTCAAACTTGCACTTCATTGTTCGATTGTGCCACAAACTACGGCAAGAAGAACAGGCCAGAAAAAGTACTAGTACTAGTCCTAAGTCGTTGGCCGCTAAGGGGCACACATGCGTAAGGAAGCAATTTTCCCCTTGACACGCCTCAGGGATTCGCTTAGCATGGGGTTGTCTCTGTTGGACGAGACCTGGGAGGTCGGCTCATGTCGAAGAGTTGGTTGTTCGTCTCGTTAATGATCCTGGCGCTCGCGGTTGCGCTGCCATCGCCGGCAGCAATCATCGTGCCCGCTACGGCAAACATTTTCGCTTCAGGTCAGGGAAGTGCGCCGCATGGGACTCTGCCCGTTCTTTACAACCTCAACCCCTTGGCGGTGGCGGTTCAATTCCCGAGCATCACGGGCACCGTGTATTTTGGCACGGATCCTGCCTACCCGGGCAGCAGCGGTGACGGCGTCAGCTTTATGAGCTGGCAGGGAACTAACATCAATCCGTATTCGAACTCAGGGCTGTCGGGAGTGCGCTTTGACGGGCGGCAGTTCTTCCTGGTGGGCGTGTTCCTGGGCCCCGGCCCCGACCCCCCGAGCGGTTCCGGACCGATCACGATCCACCACACTGACC
>JAIMAR010000099.1 GCA_023511855.1 Bryobacteraceae bacterium | reverse complement strand
ATCTGTGCGTGCGCGGCGTTCATGGGACTGAGCGACCCACCACCGGGGCAATGGCGAGGAGTTGCTCCATCAGCTCAGAAAGTTGCTCGGGATAGAGGCTTTGCGCGCCGTCGCTGAGGGCGCGGTCCGGATCGGGATGCATCTCCACCAGCAGTCCGTCCGCTCCGGCGGCCACGGCCGCACGCGCCAGAGGAAGCACATGGTCGCGGCGTCCGGTTCCGTGCGATGGATCGGCCAGGATGGGCAAGTGCGAGGCCTTCTTGACGACCGGGATGGCCGAGATGTCCATGGTGTTTCGCGTGGCGCTTTCAAAGGTGCGGATGCCGCGCTCGCAAAGGATGACGTCATAGTTGCCTCCGCACAGGATGTACTCAGCGGAAAGCAGCAGTTCCTCGATCGTGGCGGAGATCCCGCGCTTGAGCAAGACGGGTTTGCGCCGCAGCCCAAGCTCCTTGAGGAGGTTGAAGTTCTGCATGTTGCGAGCGCCCACCTGGAGGATGTCGGCGTACTGCGCCACCAGATCGATCTGAGTCTGGTCCATGACCTCGCTGATCACCAGCAGTCCGTGCCGGTCGGCAGCCTCGCGGAGCATGCGCAGTCCGTCTTCGCCGAGGCCCTGAAAGCTGTAGGGCGAGGTGCGCGGCTTGAATGCGCCGCCGCGGAGGACGCGCGCGCCGGCTGCGGCGACCAGCTCGGCGGAACGTTCGATTTGTTCGCGGCTCTCCACGCTGCACGGTCCGGCCATGACCACGACCGCGTTGCCGCCGATCTCCAGGCCTCCCACACGGACCACCGTCCCGCTGGGGCGGAAGTGCCGGCCGGCCAGCTTGTAGGGCGAGGCGATGCGGCGGGCCTCCTTGACCCCGTCCAGCAACTCCAGCTCGGTGGGGTCCAGATCGTCCTCCGGCCCCACGCCGCCCAGCACAGTGTGAATCACACCGGTGGAGCGGTGGACGGTGAAGCCCATGGCGACCATCCGGTCGATGACTTTTTGGATTTGCGCCTCGGTGGCGCCTTCCTGCATGACCACCAACATAGGGATCTACCTCTCGACTCCGCCTTGGCCTTTGGATTCTTTCAACGGCTCTTGCATGCGGAGTTTCTGCACTGTGCGCATCTCGTCGATGATGCGCTCGAAGACCCGCTTCACGGCGTCGGCGGGCAGCGGACCGCCATTATGGCTGGTTACGTTCGCATAGACTTCGTCCTCGCGGCGGGGTTCGTAGATCGGCAGGTCCAGCACGCGCTTGGCCCGGCCGATCTCCTCCACGACGCGCGTCCGCTCGTTGAGCAGCTCCAGGATGCGCAGGTCCAGCTCGTCAATGCGGCGGCGGCACGCCTCCAGGATCTGCCAGGCATCGTCCTTGTTCATTGCTTCCCTTGCTCAAAGCCGTGTTTCAGTTCACGGGCCAAAGATTCCAACTGCAAGCCCACCGAGCTGTTTCCGGCGCCGCGTTCGATGAGGCGCACGAAAGCGCTCCCCACGACCGCCGCGTCCGCCACGCGCCCCACTTCCCGGACATGCTCGGGGCGCGAGATGCCGAAGCCCACCGCAAGAGGAAGGTCCGTGACCCTCCGCATCGCCGAGGCCAGGGGCGCGACGGCATCCGACAGCGCTTCCCGCTCGCCGGTCACGCCGGTTCGTGAGACCAAGTATACGAAGCCGGTGGAGTATTCCGCCACCCGCTCCAGCCGGCGCGGGGTGCTGGTGGGGGCAGCCAGAAATACGGTGTCGAGACCGTGCGAATGGAAGGCCTGCACATACTCGCCCGCCTCCTCCACGCACAGATCGGTGATCAGGCAGCCGTCGATGCCGGCTTGGGCGGCGTCCCGCGCGGCGGAGTCCAAACCGTAGCGCAGCAGAGGATTCAGATAGCTGAACAGCAACAGTGGAATTTGGGAGCGCCGGCGGATCTGGCGCGCGATTTCCAGCACCCGGCGCAGGGTGGTGCCCGCGCGCAGGGCGCGCTCGGCTGCGGCCAGGATCACCGGCCCGTCGGCGATCGGGTCGGAGAAGGGCACGCCCAACTCGATCAAGTCCGCGCCGCCGCGCTCGAGGGCCAACACCAGTTCCGACGTCATCTCCGGCGAGGGATCGCCCGCGGTGAGGTAGGCGATCAGCCCCTTGGAGCCTTCCGCCCGCAGGCGCCGGAACAATTGCGTGATTCTGGTTTCGGGCCTGGCGCTACTCATGGTCCAACTCCGGCATATGCTGGCGGTAGATGTCCATGTCCTTGTCGCCGCGTCCGGACAGGCACACCAGGAAGACCTCGCCTTTGGCCTGGGGCGCGCGGCGCAGCGCTTCCGCTACGGCGTGGGCCGATTCCAGCGCCGGGATCAGTCCCTCGGTCTGCGCGAGCACGCGCGCGGCTTCGAGAGCTTCCTGGTCGGTTGCCGAGGTGTACTCGGCCCGGCCCTGATCGTGCAGCCAGGCGTGCTCCGGGCCAACCAGCGCGTAGTCCAGACCGGCGGAGACCGAATGCGTGAGCGCCACCTGCCCGTCTTCGTCCTGCAAGAGATAGCTGTAGGCGCCCTGGAGAACGCCCGGCGCTCCGCCTTGAAAGCGCGCGGCGTGCTCTCCGAGCGCGGGGCCGCGGCCTCCGGCTTCCACGCCAATTAGGCGCACGGAGGAGTCCGCCAGGAAGCTATGGAAGATTCCGATGGCGTTGCTTCCCCCGCCGACGCAGGCGAGCACGGCGTCGGGCAGACGGCCCTCGGCTTCCAGAATCTGAGCGCGCGCCTCGCGGCCGATGACGCTTTGGAAATCGCGGACGATCATCGGGTAGGGATGCGCGCCTAGCGCGGACCCAAGCAGATAGTGCGTGTCGGCGACGTTGGTGACCCAGTCGCGCATGGCTTCGCTGACGGCGTCTTTTAGGGTGCGGCTGCCGGTGGTGACGCAGCTCACCTGCGCGCCCAGCAGCCGCATGCGGAACACGTTGAGGCGCTGGCGACGCATGTCCTCCTCGCCCATGTAGACGACGCAGCGCATGCCGAACAGCGCACAGACGGTGGCGGTGGCGACGCCGTGCTGGCCGGCGCCGGTCTCGGCCACGATGCGGGTTTTGCCCATGCGGCGCGCCAGCAGAATCTGGCCCAGGCAGTTGTTGATCTTGTGCGCGCCGGTGTGCAGAAGATCCTCGCGCTTGATGTAGATGCGCGCTCCGCCCAGCCTCTGGGTCAGCCGCCGGGCGAAGTACAGCGGCGTGGGACGGCCGGCGTAGTTTCGCAGCAGCTCGTCCAGCTCCTGCTGGAAGGCCGGATCCTGGCGCGCTTCGAGGTAGGTGCGTTCGAGTTCCTCAAGGGGCGCCATGAGCACTTCGGGGACGAAACGCCCGCCGTAAGGGCCGTAACGGCCCGTTTGCTGCGCCGCCGCATTCATGACTCTTGCTCCGAAAGCGCATTTCTGATGAAACGAATCATCTCGTCCAAGTCCTTTTTGCCGGGACGTATCTCCAGGCGCGAGCAGGCGTCCACGCCCCAGGGGCGCACGGCACGGATGGCTTCCCGCACGTTGTCCGCGTCCAACCCGCCGGCGAGGATGACGCGGGCCTTGAGGCGGGGCAATTGCTCCCAGGCCAGAGTCTGGCCGGATCCGCCGTAGAGGTCCGGCCCGCCGGAGTCGAGCAGAACGGCTTCCACGCTGAAACGTTCGATCTCTTCCTGCTTCCATCCATGGCCGGCCCGAAAGGCTTTCCAGAGCCGGATGCCGCTGGGAAGCTGGTCCGGCGATTCGTTCCCGTGAAGCTGCGCGACGTCCAGCCCTGCTTCATTGCACACGCGCAGGATCTGCTCCGCGCCGGCGTTCACAAACACGCCCACCTTCCAGACGGAAGCGGGAAGAGCGCGGGCGATGCGCGCGGCCTGGGCCGGCCGGATGTAGCGCGGGCTGGCCGGGTAGAAGTTGAACCCGACCGCGGCAGCTCCGGCCACCGCCGCTGCCAGCGCGTCCTCCTCATTGGTGATTCCGCAGATCTTGACGATCATGACAAAAGCGCCTTCAACGCTGCGGAGCGGTTTGGAGACCGCACCAGGCGCTCGCCGATGAGGAAGGCGTCGAAACCGGCATCCCGCAGTCTGCGGATATCTTGCGCCGATTCGATGCCGCTCTCGCTGACCTTCAATACGTCCGCCGGCATCCGCGGCGCCAGGCGCAGCGAGGTGTCCAGGCTCACCTCGAAGGTGCGGAGGTCGCGGTTGTTCACGCCGACGAGCGTGGCGCCGGAGGCCAGGGCCGCCTCCAGCTCGCTTTCATCGTGCACTTCCACCAGGGCGGCCATGCGGAATTGCTCTGCGTACCGGCGGAGCCGGCGCAGGCGTTCCGGACTCAGCGCCGCGGCGATCAGAAGCACGGCGTCGGCGCCGAAAGCGGCGGCTTCGGCAATCTGAATTTCCTCGAGGATGAAGTCTTTTCTCAACACCGGCAGATGCGTGGCTTGCCGCGCCTGGGCCAGATCCTCCAGCGATCCTTGGAAGAACTTTTCGTCCGTAAGCACGCTGAGAGCGGCCGCGCCGCCCTGTTCATATTCGCGGGCGACCAGGGCGGGCGAGAGCTCCGGTGCGATGGCGCCCTTGCTGGGCGAGGCCTTTTTAATTTCCGCGATGATGGCCGGAACGCGAGCTTTCAGCGCCGAGCAAAAATCTCGCCGGTACGGCACTTGTTCTTTCGCCCGCAGTTCCCATTCGCCAAGCGGCACGGCGGCCTGCTCCAGTTCCGCGCGCTTGGTTTCGACAATACGGGCCAAAATGTCGGGCACGGCATCGGTCATACGGGGATTACTTCATCGTACCAAAGAGCCGGTATAATCGGACTTCAACCGAACTCACTCAACGGAGAATCCACCATGAAGAAGAATGTTTTGATCTTTGCCCTTGCGGTGCTGGTTGTCGCGCTCGGCGGCTTGTCTTTCTGGCTGCGCGCCCAGGCGACGGCGGATCCGGTGGTTGAAGCCTTCAAGCTGGTTGAGGTCGCCTCCATCGCCGACGCTATCGAACAGCTCTATGGAACCAAGAACTACATGAGTCACGACATGCGCCCGATCTTTAAGACCAAGTTTGCGGGACGCGCAGTGACGGTATTGCTGACCAAGTACGAAAACAAAGAAGGGGGCGGTCCTACGCAGCCGATGATCGAGGCGATCGATACGGCCCCGCCGGGATCGGTCTACGTGATGTCTGTCGAGGATGGCCAGAATTACGGCGTCATCGGCGGGCTGATGGGCACGACGCTGAAATACCGCGGTGTGGTGGGCGCTGTGGTGGATGGCTCGGCGCGCGACCTGCCGCAACTGCACCGGCTCCAGTTCCCGGTCTATAGCCGGGGCGTTTCGCCGGGGACCACGATCGGGCACTACCGCGCGACGCGCAACGTGGAGATCACCTGCGGCGGCGTGAAGGTGAAGCCGGGCGACATTATCGCCGCCGATGAGGACGGGGTGGTCGTTATCCCGCGCGAGCATGAGGGGGAGATTCTTAAGCGGGCGCAGCAGCTCGATTTCACCGAGCACTCCACATATCCCTTCATCGAGCAGACCAAGTCGCTGGCGGAAGCCGTGAAGAAATTCGGAAGGCTATAAAGCGTTCCTGATGCGCCGCGCCGGCTTGTCGAGCTGACGCGGCGCGTACCCGGCGGGAGCCGTTCCCCGCTGAGGGAGTGCAGCCCCTGCTGTCAGCCCAGGCGAAGGGCGATCGAGCGCTGGAAGTCCGGCAGCGTCAGCCGTCCGCCGGTGCGCCGGATCTGCTCCCAGGTTCCGCTCCAAGGATTGTAAACGCGGACGGGCTCCCGGCCAGAAGGCTCCTCCAGGGTGAGTCCCGCCAGCTTCTCGGGAGGCTCGGCCCGTTCCAGCTCCGAGCGCCAGTCGTTGCGCGTATCCCGGCACCATAGGAGCGTGGTGTGCCTTCCATCGAGGCGGTAGACACGAAGCCGCGGGTGGGGCTGGAAAGAGGTCAGGAAGGCTTCCGCGGCGGGGTCGAGGCCCTTGACAAACTCGGCGAAGCGGCCGAAATGCCACCACAGGTTATTGCGCTCCACATAGGCGTCCCAGTGCCAAATCTGGCCGCAGCCGGCGCTGCCCGCAAAGAACGGCGCAAACAGGACGTCGTGCAGCAGCGTGCCTTCTTTGTCGGCGGCGTAGAGCTTGAAGGGCCCCGTGTGGCGGGGTTCGACTGCGCCAGACTCGGCCAGGATCACCGGCTTGCTGACTTCGTAACTGCGGAGCTCGTGCACGGCGTCCGCCGCCAGCATGTCCACCGGGCCGTGGCAGATTTCGAGCGCCGCGCCCAGGTCCAGGTAGCGGTGGACTTGGGCGATGTCGTTGGTTGCCAGCAGTGAATGGCGGCGGTAGACCGGACGGACGCGGTCCGTATCGAAGCTGCCCAGGCTTTGGAGGCAGAGGTTGCGCGGGAAGAGCTTGTGAAGCTCGGCCAGCATGATTTCGGTCCAGGCCATGTAGTCGCCGCCGCGCACGGCGTTAATCTCGTTCCACAGCTCCCAGCCGAAGATCTCCGGGCGGTCTCCGAAGCGCTTGGCGAACCAGGCCAGTTTCCGTTTGAACTGCTCGCGGCTCTTTTCGCCGTCGAAGAAGTCCGCGATGGAGGAGGCCGGGCCGCCGTTGGAGACGTGGTGGATCGGCTTGTCGGCCCACTTCTGCGGGCCCTCGCCGATGCTGCGGAAATGCTCGAGGGTCATCTTGACGCGGATGCCGCGACGGCGGGCCATCTCGAGCATGGCCTCGATGCGGCGGGCTTTGGCCTCGTCGTACTCGCCGCTTTTGGCGTGTTCGACGTCCCAGAAATCGTTGCTCAACCAGACCCGGACGTAGTTGCCGCCCTGGGCGCTGAGCTGATCAAGCCAACCTTCGTACTGGCGGAGGCCGGCGGCCTCGTCGCGCTGGCTCGGGGCGATGAGGTTCAGGCCGATGGGGACGTACGGGGAGCCGTCGCTCAATTCCAGGTAGCGCGGGTTGCGCGGACTCACTCGAACAAAAGCATCCGCAGCGAGAGCGGGATTGGCGGCCGCGCAAGCTGCGGCTGCGAGGAAACTGCGGCGCGTTATGCTCATGGCAGAGATTCTACTCTCCGCCGCGGGTGAAGTGGCGGTGCGCCGGCTTCGCCGCTGCCCTGACGCGGTCAGGCCTGACAGCAGCGGCTGATCAGTCTCTCGACGATCTCCAGCCGCTGGCGCAGTCCTTGCTTATATGCGCGGCTATCGGTATGGCGGATCTCGACCAGGAGCTTGGCCCGCTCGGCCTCGAGCAGTTCCGAAAGGACCGCCTTCTCGTCCGCCGACAGGTTAATGGGTTCGGTCGTTGGTTTCGCCGGGGAGGGTTCCCCGCCCGGCATTTCGAAAGGTTGCGCTCCGGAGGTTCCCATCGCCCAATCCTCCCAGTTGGAATATACACCTGAATCCGCGCGGCGGGAAGACCCCAGCGGCGCCCGGACGGCGACTAAAATCCCGAGGGCTGAATCCAGAAACTCTCCCGCCACTCGCCTCCCGGCGGAATGCTCTGGAGCTCCTTGTATACGCCCGCGTGGGCCAGGTTCATGGCGTTGGTGATCGCGGCCATCGGCTCGAAGCAGAGGAAGTCACGCCCCTTGGGAACCCACAGCACGCAGACGGTGTACTTCGGTCCGTAGAACACCGAGATCTTTTCCTTTTCTCCCTGGACCCAGAACTCGGCGCGGCCGTCTGCGCCGCGCACCAGCCCGCTGAACACGTCGTCAAACGTGCGGCCCTCAAGCGGGATTGGATCCGGGAAGTCCACCTGCTTGACTTCCCCGGTCGGCAGGTTGCTCTGGTTCAGCACCCAGTGCTCGCGGACCGGCAGGCGGATTTTCCAACGGTCCCGAGGCGACTCGGCCAGCCGGAAGTACGGGTGGAAGCCGATCGACACGGGCATCGGCTCGGTGGAGTGGTTCTGAAGCACGGTCTCGACCTGGAGCACGCCCTGCTGGAGGCGGTAGGTCATCTCGATGGTGTGGGCGAAGGGGAACTGCGCCATCATGTCCGGATACTTCCAGAACTCGAGCCGGCTCCGCACCCAGGCGCTGTTGCCGTCGGCCTTCGCCTCGACCACCTTCCAGGCGGGCGAGGCCGACAGGAAGCCGTGGATGGGTATGTTGCCGCGCACGTTGCCCAGTCCCATGTTGAACAGGTAGTTCTTGCCGTTGGCGTAGAACCCCTGGCGCTCCAGCCGGTTGGCCCAGGGGGCCAGAAACGGAATTCCGGAAAGGGTGGGCTTGGCCTTGAACTTCGCCAGGCCGCCTTCCGGAACCCAGAGCACATTCTTGCCGTTCACCTTCATGTCATAGCCCATGTTCCCGATGGAGGGGACAATGGTGACCTCGGTTTTGCGAGCGGCGTCGGTCAGGATGACGACCTCCACGCCCTCCAGCATGGTTTGGCGGGCCGAGTAGTTGGCGGCGAGGGCCGCTGCGGCCGCCGCCAGCAGCATCAGAACCGTCTTTGGCATGAAACCTCCGTTTAGAACGGTATCGTGAACGCCCGTCCAGCGTCAATCCATCTAAATCATTTTGAAGTAACGGAGGACCTCTTCGATGTCAGCCCGCTTGTTCGGCGGACATGGGTGTTTCCTGCGGTGGGGGTCGATGCGGTTGGGCGAGATCCCGCGGGTCAATCCGTGAATCGCTTTCACATGCGCGATCCAGCAGGTCTTCGGTGTGTACCCGAATCGCCTTCTAACCTCCATTTGGATTTCTGGGTACGTTGCCATCGGCGTGGTGCTCCTGGGCGTGAAAATATCACAGAATTTCAGATTTCAGTTGTGATCCCCGCGCAAGTACCGTAAAATCAAAGGTATTGCGATGCGCACTCTGCTGCTGAATCCACCCAGCTTTGAAGGCTTCGACGGCGGGGCCGGCTCGCGTTGGCCGGCGACCCGCGAAATCGAATCCTACTGGTACCCGGTCTGGCTCTGCTACCCGGCCGGAATGCTGCCCGACAGCAAAGTGGTGGATGCGCCTCCGCACAAGATCTCCATTGATCAGACCGTGGCGATGGCGGATGACTACGAGTTTCTGGTCTTGTTTACTTCAACGCCCGGGCTGCCGGTCGACATCCAAATCGCCGAGCGCATGAAGGACCGGAATCCGAAGCTCAAGATCGCCTTCGTCGGCCCTCCGGTCACGGTGGAGCCGGAGAAGATCCTGCGCGCCTCCCGGGCCATCGACTTCGTCATCCGCCGCGAGTTCGACTACCAGGTGGCCGACTTCGCCCGCGGCAAGCCGCTCGAGGAACTGCCCGGGGCCAGCTTCCGCCGCAACGGAAGGATCGTGCACAACCCGGAGGCGCCTCCCATCGAAAACCTCGATGAGTTGCCTTGGGTGACCAAGGTCTACAAGCGGGACCTCGATATCACCCGCTACAACGTGCCCTTCTTGCGCCATCCCTACATAGCGTTTTATAGCTCCCGCGGCTGCCCGGCCATGTGCACGTTCTGCCTCTGGCCGCAGACTCACAGCGGGCACCGCTGGCGCAAGCGCTCGGCGCGGGATGTGGCGAACGAAGTCCGCTATGCTCTGGAGGCCTTTCCCGGGCTTCAGGAGATTTTCTTCGACGACGACACCTTCAACTACCAGAAAGCCCGCACTCTGGAACTGTGCAAGGAACTCAAGCCGCTCAACTTCACCTGGTCCTGCACCTCCCGCGTCACCACCGACTACGAGACGCTCAAGGCCATGCGGGAGGCGGGTTGCCGCCTGCTGATCGTCGGCTACGAGTCGGGCGATCCGCAGATCCTCAAGAACATCAAGAAGGGCGCCACGGTCGAGATGGCCCTGCGTTTTACGGAGAACGCTAAGAAGGTCGGCCTGACCATACACGGCGACTTCATCGTGGGGTTGCCCGGGGAAACCCGCGAGTCTCTCCAGCGCACGCTGGAGTTCGCCAAGCGGCTAGATGTCGAGACCATTCAGGTTTCCATTGCGCACCCCTATCCCGGGACCGAGTTTTACAGCTACGTGCAAGAGAACGGTCTCATCACCATCGATGCCATGACCGACGAGTCCGGTCACCAGCTTCCCAACATCACCTACCCGGGCTTGGACCGGGCCGAGCTGGTTGACTGGGTGGAGCGCTTTTACGGCGAATACTACTTCCGTCCGCGCGTCGTCTGGCGCCTGGTGCGGAACGCCGTCTTTGATCCGGTGGAGCGCAAACGGCTTTACAAAGCCGCCCGCGAGTACCTGGATCTGCGCTCCAAGCGCAAGCAGTTCGTGCGCGAGGTGAAGAGCGAAAGCTTGAGTCCTGAAGCGGAGGGCCAGACCGCCGGATGAGCGCGCACACCAGGCCGCTGGGCCTCAAGACCTTCTTGGTAGGCGCCGTGGTGGTGGTCTCCAATGTGGCCGGCAATGCGCTGCTAAGCCGGGGGCTGAAGGGACGCGCGGAAATCTTCTCCTCCGGCCCGATCGGCTGGGTGGAGCTGCTCCTCAATCCCTGGGTCACGATCGGCATCAGCCTGCTGATCCTGTGGGCCTTCTCCCGCATGACGCTGCTGAGCTGGGCGGACCTTTCTTATGTTCTTCCGCTGACCGCCTCCGGCTATGTGCTCACGGTCCTTGCGGGCCGGGTGTTTCTGGCCGAGCAGGTCTCCTGGCAGCGGTGGGCCGGAAGCTTCTTGATCGTAGCGGGCGCATCGCTGGTCGGGGGTACGCCGATCCGCACCACGCGGCGCAGGAGGAAAGCCCCGTGAAGTGGCTGCTCGTGGGCGCCATCGTCGTGGCCACAACCTGCGCCGATCTGTTCCAAACGGCGGGCATGAAGCGCCACGGTGAGATTCACGAGTTCCGGTTGGGCGCTCTGGGCCGGGCTCTGGGCAGGATTGTCCAAAATCCCTTCGTGCTGGCCTCGGTGCTTTTCATGGCAGTGTCGTTCGCAGCCTTCCTGGCTCTGCTGTCGATCACGGATCTCAGTTTTGCGGTCCCGGCGACCGCGGCCACCTACGTGGTCGAAACCATTCTGGCGCGCCTGTTGCTCAAAGAGCACATCAGTTGGAAGCGCTGGACCGGAGCGCTGCTGGTGGCGTTCGGCGTCGTCTTGATTGCCCTGTGAACTGGCTGCTGCTCGTCCCGGTTCTGGCCGCAGCGGCCTATCAACTGTTGGCCCTGGCCGGAGCGATCCGCCATTTGCTTCAAAAGGAGCCGCCCGCCGGGAATCTGCCTCCGGTCTCGATTTTGAAGCCCGTGCGCGGTCTTGACCCGCACTTCCGCCAAGCCGCTCTCACCCACATCGACCAGGACTATCCCGATTTCGAGGTGCTTTTCGGCGCGGAAGATCCGGAGGACCCCGCTCTGGCCGAGGCGCGGGCTCTGATGGCCGATGCGCCGCCCGGACGCGTGCGGGTCTTCTCAGGCGCGGCGCCGGCGGCCAACCGCAAGGTGGGCGTGCTCATCGAGCTCGCCAAACACGCCCATCATCCTCTCATCCTGGTCACCGACAGCGACGTTCGCGTCCCGCCCGGCTACCTGCGCCGGATCGTGCCGCCGCTGGCCGATCCTCATGTGGGTCTGGTCACCTGTCTCTATGCGGGACTCTCGGACCATTGGCCGGGGCGCTGGGAGGCGCTGGGCTTGGCCACCGATTTCGCCGTAAGCGTTTTGGCGGCCCGCCTGCTCGGCGTGCGCGACATCGGCCTGGGCGCGACGCTGCTGGTTCGCGCCGAAGACCTCAAGGCCATGGGCGGCTTTGAAGCGCTGGCCGATTATATCGCCGATGATTTGCAGCTTGCGGTCCGCATCGCCGCGCTGGGCCGGGACGTGGTCCTCGCCAAAACGTCCGTCGAAACCTGGTTCTCGGGAGAGTCTTGGCGGGAGGTCTGGCGGCACCAGATCCGATGGGCGCGCACGATTCGCGTCTCCAAGCCCCGGGGCTACTTGGGGTTGTTGCTTTCCAACGGATCTTTTTGGTCGCTGGCGGCGGTGCTGGCGGGCCTCGCGTGGCCCGCAGCCGCGCTTCTAGGCCTGCGCATGGCTGCGGGAGTTCTGGTCGGTGGCGTCATTCTGCCCAGCCGGGACGTGTTCCGCCATTTCTACCTAATTCCGCTGCGGGACTTGTGGAGCGCGGCGGTGTGGGCGGCGGGTCTGTTCGGGGACACCGTGGAATGGCGAGGCCGCCGGCTGCGGCTGACTCCGGAGGGGAAGATCGCGCCTTAATGACGTAAACTCTCCGCGTTTCTGCGACTTTTCGAGCATTCTTTCATCGAATCGGCTGGACACGCTGCGGCATCGGGTTTCTGGACGGAAAGGCGCCCGCACCGCCGGCGGCGTAAGGAGGAATGCTTGTGAGAATGATTCTGGAAGTCCAGATGCCGCACGAGCCGTTCAATACTCTGCTGCGGCAGGGAACGGCGGCGAAGACCCTCGCGGGGATCCTGGATACCCTCAAACCGGAAGCCGTCTATTTCACGGAGCGCGACGGCAAGCGCGGGGCCGTGATCGTTCTGAATGTCGAGGAACCATCGCGAATCCCATCGATTGCGGAGCCGTTTTTCCTGAGCTTCAACGCCGACTGCCGCTTTGGCATCGCCATGTCTCCGGAGGACCTGCGCAACGCCGGGCTGGAGGGGCTGGCCAAGCGGTGGGGGTAGAAGCCGGGTAGGGGTGGCGGGCGCCTGCCGTGAGCGCGGCTGGCAGAGGGATTCTTGGGCCGCCCTGCGGCGTTCTGCCGCCCCCTGATACAGCGGTCTGATTTGATAAAATACTGGTTGTGCGCCTGTAGCTCAGTTGGATAGAGCGTCTGGCTACGAACCAGAAGGTCGGGTGTTCGAATCACTCCAGGCGCACCACCGGATTGCCCCCGCCACTCCGCCGATAAACGCAAGGCTCGTTTCCTGCCGCCGTACAGAGGGAATACGACGGATCCGGTGCGCCGGAGATCTGATAAGATCTGGCTCAGGAGGGGAGCATGATCTCACGGAGGGAACTTCTCAGTGTTTTAGGTGCGCTGCCGGCCGCTAGTGTATGGGGCCCCGGTGCACTTTACGCGCAGGCCGCTTCCAACTACCCTCAGCGCTTGCTCGGCCGCACGGGCCGGATGGTGTTGCCGTTGGCGCTGGGCGGGCAGGCTTCGCTGCAATGGACCAAGCCTGGATTGGATCCCGCCGACTTCATTGTGCGGGCCATTCAGCTCGGGGTGAACTACCTGGATACCGCCAATGCTTACGGGCCTAGCCAGATGAATTACGGAGAGGCCTTCCGGCGGCTGCGACTAACTCCGGCCGTCTCCGGCTACGACGCAGAGCTGCGTTCCCGCCTCTTTGTGGCCACTAAGACGAACCGACGCTATGCGGCCGATCCCGCCGCCGCGCCGGGAACGACCGCCATCGACGACCTGAAGCGCTCCATGACGCAGATCTTCGGCGACGGCAAGGGCAACATCCCCGAAGGCGCGTATTTGGACTCGATTCAAATTCACAATCTCACCACCCTGGAACAGGTTGACCAAGTCTATGAGGGTTTCGCCGAGCGAACTTCGCGCCGGCCGGAGCGGATCGGCGCACTGGCGGGCCTGCTCGATTACCGCGATGGCACCAACTACACTGGCCTGAACCCCGAACACCGCCGCTGGGTT
>JAIMAR010000098.1 GCA_023511855.1 Bryobacteraceae bacterium | reverse complement strand
ACCCTATGGCGTGGGCAAGGTGACGCTCCGCTTCCGGCCCGGCAGCGTGCAGGACGATGCCCTGCAATTCTGGATGGACGAGCCGACGGGCCGCGTGCTGTACCCGGCCCACTTCCAGCCTCCGGTCCGCGCGCTGGTCAAGAGCATTCTGCAGTTGGCTCCGCAGCAAGCCACGGGCTACTTCCTGTTTCGAGGCCAACCCACGGTCTTGATTACCTCCGGCGAGCACTACGGCGCTGTCATCAACCTTGACTTCGACTACAAGCGCTACCTGCGAACCCTCGCTGCGGACCGGCTCAACCTCACCCGTGTTTTCAGCGGCGCCTACCGCGAGGGTCCCACGGCCTTCGGCATCACCGGCAACACCCTGGCCCCCGCCCACGACCGCTTTATCGCCCCCTGGCCCCGCACCCATGCCCCGGGCGCAGTGGACGGCCTCGGCAAGTTCGACCTCGAGCAGTGGAACGAGGCCTACTTCGACCGGCTCAAGGATTTCCTCCGCGAAGCCGGCCGTTGGGGCATAGTGGTCGAGTTTACCCTCTTCTGCCCTTACTACCGCGATGAGATGTGGGAGCTCAGCCCCTTGAACGCCCGCAACAACGTCAACAAGATCGGTAACTATGGCCGCACCGAGGTCTTCCAAGGCAGGGATCCGGAAATGCAGCGGGTGATGGACACGCTTGTGCGAAAGATCGTCGCCGAACTGCGCGAGTTCGACAACGTAATGTTCGAGATCTGCAACGAACCTTACAGCTACAACATGGTCCCTCCCGCCTGGGAACGCCACATCGCGGGCGTCATCGCCGAAGCGGAGGCGGACCTGCCCCCTCAACAACGGCACTTGATCACTCAAAACATCGCCAACGGCGCCAAGAGAATCGTCGACCCCGATCCCCGCGTCTCCGTATTCAACTTCCACTACGTCCGTCTGACTGAAGCTGTCGCTCTCAACTGGGACCTGAACCGCCCGATCGGCTGCAATGAGACCGGATTCGACGGACAGGCGGACTCCACCTACCGCGTCCAGGGCTGGGACTTCCTCCTGTCCGGCGGCGCTCTCTACAACAACCTGGATTATTCTTTCACCGTCGGTCATGAGGATGGCAGTTTCGTGAGTCCGCCCACGCAACCGGGAGGCGGCAGCGCCACTCTGCGGTGGCAACTCCGCATCCTCCGGGATTTCATGGACTCGCTCGATTTCGTGCGCATGCGGCCCGCCCCAGAGCTGCTGCGCCGAAAGACGCCGGCCGAGGGAACGGTCCGGATCCTGGCCGAGCCCGGCAAGCAGTACGCCATCTACGTCCATCAGGCGGAAATGCGCAAACATCAGCGTGGCAGGCGCTACCATATAGACCCTCGCCCGCGAACGGTGACCCTCGAAGTCAACCTGCCGCCGGGCGAGTTCCGCCTCGAATGGTGGGACACCAAGACCGGCCGGCCGCTCGTCCAACAGTCATTCCGGCACAAGGGCGGTCCTCGCGCCTTTTCCTCGCCGCAGTACGCGGAAGACATCGCCGCAAAGATCTGGGTTTACTGAACCCCTGAATCCGCGCCCGCACTTGACGCTCGGACGGCGGGAATGTATTTTAAACATAGCCCAAAGGCCGGATGAAACCCACGGAACGTTCAACTCATGCGTCCGGTGCCCGCACCTCCGGCGGTGGCAGGAGAATCGCCGCAATAGCCTCTCTCGTCTTGATCTTTTTGTCCGTGCTTCTCTGGGCGGCGGCGCCCGGCGGCGGGGAGAAGCTCAGCCGCGGGCTCATCGTGGCGGTGAACCCTGAGGGCAAGCCCTACCTCGGCTGGCGCCTTTTGAGAGAAGACCCGCCAGGGGTCGCCTTCCATCTCTACCGCCAAACGGCCGGCTCCGCTCCGGTGCGCGTCAACGCGCGGCCGATCACCGACTCAACAAATTTCGTCGACGCCCAAGCACCCCTGGACCGCGAAAACCGCTGGTTCGTCCGAGCCATCGCCGGTGGACGGGAACTCCCCCCCTCCGAAGCGGTCTCTCTGCCCGCCAACCCGCCGCCCAACCAAGTCTTCACCATCCGCCTCCAGGGCGATTACGCCGCCAATAAAGTCGCCATCGCGGACTTGGACGGCGACGGTTGGTTCGATTATGTGATCAAGCAGCCGGCCGCAAGTCTCGACCCGGGCTCGCCACGCCCCAGCCCTGACACCTACAAACTCGAAGCCTACAACGGCCGCACCGGCAAGTTCCTCTGGCGCTTTGATCTCGGCTGGAACATGAACATGGGCGTCTGGTTCACTCCCTACCTCGCGGCCGACCTGGACGGCGACGGAAAAGCCGAAGTGGCCCTGAAAATGGCCCCTTACGCCGCCACGCCTCAGCAAGCGCTCATCAGTCCGAACGGCTTCGTGCTGGAAGGTCCTGAATATGTGATGGTGCTGGATGGCACAACGGGCAGGGAGATCGCACGTGCTGATTGGATCGAGCGCGGCGACCCCACCCGCTGGGGAGATGACAGCGGCAACCGCGTCAACCGCAACCAAATCGGCATCGCCAGGCTCGACGGCAAACGCACCAGCCTGCTGGTCGCCCGGGGAACCTACACGCTCATGTATTTGGACGCCTACAATCTAGTGGACGGCAAGCTGGTTAAACTCTGGCGCTGGTTCGGCGACGACGATCAACCGCCCATCCGCGGCCAGGGAGCTCACGGAATGTACGTCTACGATTTTGACGGCGATGGTAGAGAGGAAATCCTTCTGGGTTCCGTTATGGTCGACGACAACGGCAAGACCCTGTGGACCAACAGGCTCGGCCACCCCGACGTCTTCTACGTGGCCGACATCGTGCCCGAGCGCCCCGGTCTCGAGATCGCCTACGGATACGAAACCCGCCAAAAAGCGAACGGCATCCAGGTAGCCGAAGCGAGAACGGGGAGGATGATTTGGGGCCACCCCGGACCTACTGCCCACATCCACGATTGGGGGATGCTGGCGGACATCGATCCGCACAACCCGGGCTTTGAGTTCTACGCCGCCGAGCAGAACCGCTCCCTCGGCCAATGGCTTTACTCCGCCCGTGAAGGAAAGCTGCTTTCCACCGAGGACCTGGGCTCGATCAGCTTGCGTCCCTTCTACTGGCTGGACGGACCGCAAAAGGTGTACCACGTGTTCAGCTACCGCAAACCGGATACGGACTTCCAGCGGTACAGGGACAAAGAGCTTTTGGGGCGCTTTGAGGGCCGCTTGATCGCGATCGCGGATGTTGTCGGCGACTGGCGCGAGGAGCTGATCCTCGCTCGGAATGGCGCCTTGTGCATCGCTACTACAACCGTGCCCGCCACTAGCCGACACATCACGCTCATGCAGGATCCGCTCTACCGCAACGCCGTCGCACATGTCTCTATGGGCTATTTCTACCCGCCCAACGCCAGCTACAACCTGTTTCCGGAAGCGTTCCTGGACGCCAAGCCGCAGTAGTCCATCCCTCTTTCCCCCACCCATGTCCCCTGCCGGCCGGCAACAGCCGCCAGCCTGGATCGCCCTCCTCCGCCTCCGAGTTGAGCCTGCGTCGCCCGGTTGACAACCGCCCGCTCTACCTTTACTATGGTTTCAACACTGAGAAAGGAGGTGATCCAGCAACCATGATATCCGGCAGTAGTACCCAGCGCGAGGTGGCTGGCGGTTAGAGCACCAGCCCGAACGTTCACGGCGCCGTTTCAGTGGCGGAGCCAAGGTTCCTGTGAACCGGCTGCCTCGGCGCGTTTCCTAAAGCCTCAGGATCTCTCCTTTGGCTACCAGCCCCCGCACGGCCGCAACGGCCTGCGGGGGCTTTGCATTGGCGTGTTATACTGAAGTTTTCATTCGCCTAACGAAAGGACTCTCCCAGGCATGAAGGAAGGGATTCATCCCGCCTACCAGGAAGTGAACATCATTTGCGCCTGCGGGCACAGCTTTCGCACCCGCTCCACTCATAAGGGCGACATCCGCGTGGAAATCTGCTCCAAATGCCACCCGTTCTTCACGGGCAAGCAAAAGTTGGTCGACACAGCGGGGCGCGTGGACCGCTTCCAGCGCAAATACGCCAACCTCAAGAAACAGTGACGGCGCCCGTCAGGGCTTTGGCGGCTTGACCGCAGGCGCGCCGCCCGCATTCTTTTCCCGCCTGCGCTGCCGCTTCTCCATCTCGAGGCGCCGCTCCTCTAGCATCCTGGCGTACTCCACTCTCTGCTCTTCGTTGAGGATCCCCTCGATCGCCGCCCGCTGATCCTTCAGGATCGCCTCCATCTCCGGGGCCATCAGTCTCCGGACTTCAGCATCCGCACGCCGGCGCACCTCATCCACTCGCTTGCGAGACGCATCCATGATCTGATCCAGCCGCCGCACCTGTTCCTCGTCCAGCTTCAACCGTTCCCGCATCGTCTGGATAAAGCGGGAGCGAAAAGCCGCAGGCCCTTCCTTCTTCAGCCGCGCCTCCGGCGGGGTCTGCCGAAGGTCATAAAAGCGATAGGCCAGCGCGCCTACAACCAGGCCACTCGCAAATACCCCCAACAGTTGAAGAATAACCCAGTACTTAGCGCGCTTCACTGATAGTGATCCCCTCCACCCACCTCATAAAGGCTGATCTCGAAGGAAGAAGTAGCGTCTGCCGCGGACGCCTCCGCCAAGGCTTCCACATAACTCTGCGTGTAGAACACAGGCGTGGTCCGGCTCGTCGCCTGAAGCACCACGAGCAACAGGCAGATCGCGGCTGCCGCTGTGATCAAAGCCCGGCTCAGCCGGGTGAAACTATAAGAGACCGACCGCCGCGCCTCGATCTTCTCCCACAACCTCGGCATGAAATTCGGGCTGGGCTCCGGCGGCTCGCACGCTTCGCGGTATGCGGCAAACAGCCGATCTAACTCCCGCTCCAGCCCCTCCGCGGAATGATTGCGCAATTCATCGTCCCACATCTTACTTACTCCCGGTCGCCGCTCGCGGCTGCCCCCGCTGGCTGGCCAACGCCTTCAGCACACGCTGCCTCGCCCTGAACAGGCGGACCTTCAGGGCATTCTCGTTCACATGATAGATCTGCTCCAACTCCTTCAAAGACAGTCCTTCCACTTCCTTCAGAATCAACAGTACCCGGTCCGCTTCCGACACCGTCGCTAACAAACTCTGCACGTACTCCCTGGTGCGATCCTTCTCCACCTCTTCCCGGCGCTTCAGTCCGCCCGCCGCCGCGTCCGCCATCTGGACCGCTTGTTCCGACAGGTCGGCCATCCTCAACTCCCCGCGCCTGCGCTGCTTTCGCAGATAATCATAAGCCGCATTCACCGTCAAGCGGTACAGCCAGGGCTCAAAGACATCGGGTGTCCTCAACTGATCCAAAGAAAGATACAGCCGGAGAAACACCTGTTGCCCGACGTCCTCCACATCCTCGCGCCTCCCAATCAGCCGCGCGATCGCGCCCAATACTCGCCTTCGATACGCGAGTACGATCTGATTGAACGCCGCGTCGTCTCCCTCTCGGGCGCGTTCAATCAGCTTAGCATCCACCAACATGCCACGCCTTATTCCGGCCGGCACTTGGGCGCTCCAGCTGCCGGTTTGCCTGCCATGGACCCGCCCAACCAGCGCGATCGCACTCGACGCCGCCACCGCCTTCCTCCAGCCGCCAACAGCGGCCTCAACTTCAATGGCGAGTCCATACTCCCATAGGTTACAAGGGATTCGAACAAAAGGCAAAAGCCGTCCCCTGGCGCCTGGGAAAACCCCGATAGTTCAATGAATATAAAGGCTTTATCGGACAACCGCCTAAACCGCCTCCCTTGCCGCCTCCCTCATCGCCTCCGCGCCAGCAGCCGCCCAATCAGCTTCCGCTCCCCGTAAAAGTCACTGACGTCCAGCGTCTCGCTATAGCTGACAATCTCGAAATCCCGGAACAGCTCCGGCAATTCTCCCGGCATCAGATCGCCAGGAATCCGTGGACGCCGTTCCGGCGGCTGGTGCATCTCTATCGGCATTTCCACCAGTACATGCCCGCCGGGCTTGACCGAAGCCTTGATCCGTTGCAACAACCCAGCGTCATCGTACGGAATCGGCGCATAGACCAGCAGCAACAGATCCCAGCGGTCGGTTCCGTAATCAAACTCGGTGGCATCCGCCTCAATGGCATTCAGCGGCACTCCGTCCCTCTGCGCCGTGCGGCGGGCGATCTCCAGACCTTTCTCCGAGATGTCAAACGCCGTTACATCCCAGCCTTCCTGCGCGAGGTAGACAGCATTCCTCCCCTGCCCGCAAGCGACCACCAGGGCCGCGCCTTTCTGAAGCGAAGACGCAGTCCGCGTCAAAAACTCATTTGGCTGCTGCAAAAACGGCGGGTTGGGCAAAGAATATAGCCGGTCAAATTGCCGCCGGGTGATTTCCAACTGGATCCGATGCGCCAGTCTCTGTCCGAGGTAGCCCCTCTGCCCCAAAAAAAGCACGGCGAACCCCGCAACGGCAGCAAAACATAGTACAGCGGCTACCCAAGCCGCTGGCCTTATGAGGCGGCGCTTCGTAACGGTTTGCCGCTCAGATGGATGGAGCCCGGAAACGAGCATGTCCTGCGCCTTCTATAACCTCTACTTTTCATAAGACTGGTTCCGAACGTAGGAAGTTACCCCACAATTAGGCTCTTTTCATCGAGCCGTGGGCTCATTCGTTCAGAAAACGCTTCCCAAAGAGGCCCCGGCGCTCGCCCCGCGGCCGAGAAAACCGCCTCCATGGTCTCCACCGGGACCGTACCGTGACTCTCGCCTCAGCTCCGTGGTCGGGACAGGCGCTCATCTGGCGCCTAACTGCTCGCCGCTCCCGCCAAAGGCGCCGCCCAAGCGGCCTCCCCGCCCTTGGTTTACGCCTTCCGCAAAATCCCGCCCCGGCGGTCGACCGCGCGTTCGCCCACCGGCCGCGGCGTCCAAAAGTCTTGCCAGCGCAGCTTGCAGGCCCGCACCATCTCCAGGCCGTACTCACACCGGCCCAAATCATTAGGGCCGGTGTTGTTCGTCCCAAACGTGAACAGTACGCCTTCTTCCTTCGCCATGCGGATGAACTTCTCCGATGGCAGCCCTTTGCTGTTGATCTCGAGCGCAATGTCGTTCGCCTTAACCGCGCGGATCACCCGCCGCATCCGTTCCTCGGTCCACAGGGCGTCGTATTGAGGCGCGATTTGCGACGGAAGATACGTCGGGTTCGCGTAGATATCTACGGGCTCCTTCTCCAGGATGCCCACAATCCGGTCCACCAGCGTGTCCATGAACTCCTGCGGGTCGGAAATCTTCCCGACTTCGTCGGCGATCCACAGCCGCATGCGCTTGCCGCGGTTGTCCGTCCAGGTCATCGCGTCGGTGAAGACGTAATCAAAGAGGCCCACGGCCGCGGGGGTGACATACGTCACCCATTCCCTGCCCTCCGCCTGCAAAGCCGTGTAAACTGGCGCTCCCTTCAGGCTGTCAGCAAATTCCTTCAACGCCTCATCGCTTTTCGCCGGAAAGTTCAAACCGCAGTTGACCGCCAGCCCGTAAAAGATGCCCGTGGCGCGGGATCGTTCCAGCACTTGCTCCAGTGCCATCCCGGGCCGCAGGTGGGCATGATAGTCGACCACCGGATAGTTCTGCGCGGAGAGTTCGAGTAACTGTCGGGCAACTTCGTCGCTGGCGGCCGCGACCGCCCCCGGAGCCGTGATGTCGTCCGGCAGCGGCCGCACGAGGATCTGGCGGAAGGCTACCCGGGAACCCGGATCGTGTCCCTGCAAAGCGAGAGTTCCCGAGCTGAGGACCCTCCCCTTGCCATCGCCCGAGGCCACCAAAGGCGGGTCCGGCTCGGTGTAGTCTACCACCAGCGTGTCCTGGACCCGGACTTGGATGTTCTTGCCCCGGACCAGAATCCGGATCCGGAACCACTCGTTGTCTTTCACCAAGGACTTGTACTGGTTGCGCACGCCATACAGCGAACCCGTCTTTTTGTACTCGCGGTAGCCGCCCTCCCCCTTGTGCGTGTTGTTGAGCTGAACCTCGAATCCCTTCGACGGCCACCCGCTCTCCTGCCGCGCGGTGTGGAAATAAATCCCGGAGTTGGACCCCGGCCACAACATCACTTCCGCTTCCAGTTCGAAGTTCTTGAACTGCGCGCTGCGCACCGGACCGGTGTAGAACAGGTGCGAGCGCGGCCCGCTGGCTGTCAGCGCTCCTCCTTCGACCCGCCATGAAGAGGCGTTTTCCGCCGCCGTCCACCCTTTGAGGCTCTTGCCGTCAAACAGTGGAATCCAATCGCTCGAGGCAGCTCCCAAAACGCCGCCGGCGGTCGTGGCGGCCAGCGCGGCTCCCGCAAAGGTTCTTCGCGTCATTCGTTCAGAATTCATGGAGAATTAGGTCCGAAGCTCAATCTATCACGTCCGTGCGACCGATGGCAGACACTAATGCCTCCGGCCGCAGCCCTGGCAACGTAGCCGGACGTCGATCGCTTCCACGCTGCGCGAATCAAGAGCGGGGCTCAAGCCCCTCTCCTCACTTCGCCGCTGGAACAATCCGGTTATACAGCCAGGCCAGCAGACCGCCCAGCACCGCGCCGGTGACCAAACCGTACACCAGCCCGATCAGGCTGCCCAGGTAGCTCACTTGGTAGCCGGGGTACACCACCGCCAGATGTCCCAAATGCTCGCCGGCCCCGCGCACGGCGGCCAGTAACGTCACCAGAAACAGCACTGCACCGCACAATACGGCGCCTGCGAATGCCATCGCCCTCTCACTCAGACTCATGACCAAAGGTCCCCCATCGATGAAGTCCATAAAGCCATGCCTCCCGTGCCGGTGCGCCGGACACCTGGAAGTATACATCCGGCCTGGACCGGCTGACACGGAAACTTCCATCCGGATGAAACTTTTCCGCCTCACGCCCGTCGCAGCCGACAATCCCGTCTCTCCGCGGTACACTAAACCTTTCGAACTGGATCCCGTTGCGTCAGACGCTACAACTTCTCTGTCCCAGGCTCCGCAAGGCCGCCGCGCAACTGCCCTACTTACACCGCACCCTCGCCTTGGTCTGGCAAGCCTCCGGGGGCTGGACTACCGCCTGGGCCAGCCTGCTGGTCATCCAAGGGCTGCTTCCTGTCGCCACTGTCTACCTTACGCGCGCCGTCGTGGACCGCATGGTGGTGGTCTTCCGCACCCAGGGCGACCCGGAAGCTCTGCGCGCCGCGGCTTGGCCCGCCCTCGGCATGGCGCTGGTCTGGCTGCTCTCCGAAGGCCTCCGCGCCGTCGCAGGCTACATTCGCACCGCCCAGGCCGACTTGGTGCAAGACCACATCACCGCGCTCATTCACCGTCAATCGGTCCAGGCTGACCTCGCTTTTTATGAATCGCCGGAATTCTACGACCACTTGCACCGGGCGCGCGCCGAGGCTGCTTACCGCCCGGTAGCCTTGCTCGAGACGCTGGGCGGACTCTTTCAGAACGGCCTGACCTTGATCGCCATGGCCGCCGTGCTGAGCGCTTTCAGCCCCTGGATCCCCGTCCTCCTGCTGCTCTGTACGCTGCCCGCTCTGCTGGTTGTGCTGCGCTATGCCGTCGAGCAGCATCAATGGCGCCGCCGCGTTACCCCACACGAGCGCCGCACCTGGTATTACGATTGGCTGCTCACCTCCTCCGACACCGCCGCCGAGCTCCGCCTGTTCGGCTTGGGCGAACACTTTCATAACCTATACCAGGCGCTGCGCGCCCGCCTGCGCCGCGAGCGTCTGGACCTGGCCCTCCGCCAGAGCCTCGCGGAGCTCGGCGCGGGCGCGGCGGCGCTCGTGCTATCGGCCGGCGCCCTGATCTGGATGGCCTGGCGCGCCGTCCGCGGCCTGGTTTCCCTCGGCGATCTGGCCCTGTTCTATCAGGCCTTCCAGCAGGGACTGCGCTTGATGCGCGCCATGCTCGAAAACGTCGGCCAGCTCTATTCCAACATCCTCTTCCTCGGCAACCTGTACGAGTTCCTGGCCCTCCGCCCCCAGGTCGTCTCGCCTCCGGAGGCTCTCCCGGTCCCCAGGCCCTTGCGGGACGGAGTGCGTTTCTGCGATGTCTCCTTCTGTTATCCCGGCAGCGAACGCCCCGCCCTGGATGGCTTTAACCTCACCGTGCCTGCCGGAACCATCGCCGCCGTCGTCGGCCCCAATGGCGCGGGTAAGACAACCCTACTGAAGCTCCTGTGCCGCTTCTACGATCCGCAGTCCGGCATCATCCGAATCGACGGAACCGATCTGCGCAGCTTTTCCCTCGAGGATCTGCGCCGCAATCTCACGGTGCTATTCCAGCAGCCGGTTCGCTACAGCGCCACCGCCCGCGAGAACATCGTCCTGGGCGACAGCGCTTCGGCCCCTTCGGAACCATCGATCCGCCAGGCCGCGCAGGCCGCCGGCGCCGAAGAGTCCATCTTGCGGTTGCCCCACGGCTACGACACCTTGCTCGGCAAGTGGTTCGAAGAGGGCGCCGAACTCAGCACCGGCGAGTGGCAACGCCTGGCTTTGGCTCGGGCGTTTCTCCGCCCCGCCCCGCTGATCATCCTCGATGAGCCCACCAGTTCCATGGACCCCTGGGCCGAGGCCGACTGGCTCGAGCGTTTCCGCCGCCTGGCCCAAGGCCGCACTGCTTTGATCATCACTCACCGCTTCACGACCGCAAAGCTCGCCGACGTCATCCACGTGATGGAAGCCGGCCGAATTTGCGAATCCGGCACGCACCGCGAGCTGGTGGCCCGCGGCGGACGCTACGCAAGTTGGTGGGCCGCGCAGAGGATCGCATGAACCGCGAAGCCCGCTTCCTGCTCGCCGCCGTGCGCCGCTTTCTGCGCCCCCAGTGCCCGCTGCCCGCCACGCCGGATCTGGACTGGGATCGCTTAGCCTCCCTGGCCTCCGCGCACACCGTCGTCCCGCAGCTCTACTTGGCCGTGAAAGACTCTCCTGTTCCACCGGACTGGCTCGCCCGCCTGCGCGTACAGTTCGAGGCCGCCGGACGTTACAATCTGGCCCTGAGCTCCGAGCTCGTCCGTCTGCTTTGGGTGTTTGAGCGCGAGGAAATCGCCGCCATCCCCCTCAAGGGCCCCGCCCTCGCCGTCACCCTCTACGGCAACCTTGCGCTCCGTACCTCCTCCGATCTCGACCTGCTGGTTCATCCCCGCGACTTCCCTCGAGTCCGCTCCCTGCTCGCCTGCAACGGCTACCGCCAGACCTCCGTGCAGCACTGGCCCGGCGATGCGCCCGCCTTCCGCGCCCGCGAGCGACAGATCTCTTTTCTGGACGCTTCCGGCGCTTTTAGCGTCGACGTTCACTGGCACCCGCTTTCCGCCTACATCCCCGAGAATTTCGATCCGGCGCGGGTTTGGACCACCCTCCAGAGCATCGTCTTGGGCGGACGCGAAGTCCGCACGCTCGCCCCTGCCTACCTTTTGCTCTATCTGTGCGCGCACGGCGGCAAGCACGGCTGGGAGCGCCTGGCCTGGATCTGCGACCTGGCTCGCCTGCTGCAACTGGAGCCGGAGGTAGACTGGGATGCCGTGTTGGAGGAAGCCCGCCGCACCCGCACGCGGCGAATGCTTGCTACGGGTTTGCTTGTGGCCCGCGATCTTCTCGACGCAGACTTGCCCGCCCCGGCTGCTCGTTTTGTGGCCGAGGTTCCGCAAGCCCGCGCCCTGGCCAATGACGTTTGGTCGCGCTTCGAAAACGGCACGCCCATCCCCACCCCAGCCCTGGACATGACCGGCTTCTGCCTCAGACTCTTCGACACCCCAGGCCAGCGTCTCCGCCTCCTGTTCGGCACCTGGATCGGGCCCTCTGAGGCGGACTACCGCGCCTTGAAGCTGCCTCCCTTCCTGTTCCCGCTGTATTACGCCTACCGGCCTCTGCGGCTGGTCGCCCGCCGCTTGCTGGGCCGCTCGCGCTGGTAGACCGCAGCTTTGGGCGCCGCCGCCCCATAACATAAGCTTCCTTTTGGCAGGCTTCCGTCGTAGGCCAGGCTTCTGTTGTGGGGCAGACATTCTTGTCTGCGGCCGGGTTTTGTGGGGCAGGCTTTCTAGCCTGTCGGCCGGCATTCCTGCTGCTGGTCGGCGGGTGAGCACTTGCCGTCCTTCCGATCGAGCTCCTAAGCCTCCTCAGGCTCATCTTGCATTGGACAACTCTTCGCTCTCGGCGCGATGTCCGCCATGTTAGAATGTGATTCTCCCCCACGGTGGGTGTAGCTCAGCTGGTAGAGCGCTGGATTGTGGTTCCAGTGGCCGAGGGTTCGAACCCCTCCACCCACCCCAAACCATACCCGGCTGCGCACCCGGCGCTTCCGGGGCCACACTCAGTCGATTTCGTCCCGGTTCCTGGCCCCCTGACGGGCTGTGGCCGTTGCTGCTACTCCCGCTGGGCTCGCCGGTCAACTCTTCGACCACCTCGCGCAGGAGCCGGCCCCGGTCGGCGCGGAACGGGCGCTCGAAGAGCGCAACCTCGAAGCGGCCCGTGTGGGCGTTCGCTTCCTTTCGCCAGGTCACGTAGTTGATGAACTTTGGGAGGCAGTCCTTAAGGTGGTCTGGCGTGACCCCCGGATGGTCCAGGATGCCGGAGAGGTACCGAACCGTCCTCCCGGCCAAGTCCACCCGCATCGAGGTCCGCTCCAGCTTAGAGATCTCGTCGCCCATCCGGGACAGGGTCTCTTCGAGGTCCTTCTTCTCCCGTTCGAACTCCCGGCACTGGAGCAGCATAGCCTCAGGAGGCTCTGCTTCCATGCGCGCCATCATCTTCACGAGGTTGGTCGCCTGCCGCCGGTTCTCGGCCAGCTGTTCTTTCACCCGGTCCCGATCTTGCTGCAGCGCCCGGAGGGATTCGGCGAAGGATGCGTCGCGGTCTTCGCACAGCTTCCGCACGAGGTCGTCCCGCAGGGCCAACTCCTTCACGTAGGCGAGGACGTGCCGGTCCGCCTCGACGGCGTCCAGGTAGTTCTGCCTGCAATCGAGGCCGGCCGTCTTGTCCGCGCGGCTGCAGATGTAGTAGTGGTACGGGTTGCCGCCCCGGCCGAGGCTGGTCCGGGGGACCATCTTCCCGCCGCAGTACCCGCACAGGACCAGGCCCTGGAGAAGGTAGTCATACTGCTTCGCCTTGCTCTTTCCATTCCCGTTCCGGCGGTTGTTCTGCTCGAGCAGATCGAGAATCCGCCGGTACGTCGCCTGGTCGCGGATCGGCTCGTGGCTGCCCTGGAAGGTCTCCCCGTTGTACGAGATCAGCCCGACGTAGATTGGGTTCCGCAGGATGCGGGAGATAGCGTCCTTGGAGAGTGTGCGGCCCTTACGGGAGCGGATGCCCTTCTGGTAGGCCATCCTCGCCACCTTGTTCAGACTGCGCGTGTCGAGGTAGGCGGCGTCGAGAAAGCGGACCCAGCCGGCCTCTTTCGGCACGAGCCGATACCGCTTCTCGTGCATCTCGTAGCCGATGGGCGGCGGTCCGATGGGCAGTCCCTTGCCCGCGCGCCACGCCATCTTCTCGCGCGTGCGCTCGGAGATCTGCTCGCGCTCGAACTGGGCCAGCGCGATCATGATGGTCGTCATGACGCGCCCCGACGCGGAGGCGGTGTTGATCTCCTCCTTGAGGGAGACG
>JAIMAR010000010.1 GCA_023511855.1 Bryobacteraceae bacterium | reverse complement strand
GATCACGCTGGAACCCCCATGAATAAGGACGTTGGAGGATATAACAAAGTTGCACCGAAATGTTTAAAATGGAAATCTGGGATGAGGTTAAAACCGACCGCAGCCGCCAGTATAATGCTTCTTCGTGACTGCCAATACAAAAAAGAAGCTACAACACCAAGGCTTCCTGAATGAGGCCTCAAACGAGCGTGCGCCCACAAACCAGCAGGCCCGCTCAGATCCGCCGGGTCTGCCCGTGCGACAGCACGGACGGATTCTGCCCAGGCAACCGTGCAGCCGCGAGAGCCCGTTTTCCCCTAATCCGTCACAGCCCTGAGCGCCTATTATAATAGCGGCCATGGGGAAAGGGGTCCGCCGCTATTGCCTTTCCGGTGGTCTGGCCCTCTGCCTAGCCTCGGTCGCCCTGCCTCAGTGGTGGCGTCAGGAGGAAGACCAGCGCGACTTTCCACAATTCCCAAAAACCGCCGAGTTCTATTTCCTGCGCGTCGAATACACGGACTTGGCCGGAGGCAGCGCGCGCGGCTTCGGAAGAGGTTTCGGAAGGGGCTGGTGGATGCAGGACTGGCCCCGCGCCGAGCTCCATTTCACCGAAGGCGTCCAGCGCCTTACCCGCATCCACATCGGGGAGCCCCGCCACGTGCCCCTCACCGACGACCGCATCTTTGAATACCCCTGGGCCTATGTCACGCAGGCAGGCTACTGGAATCTCAGTGACGCCGAAACCTCGCGCCTCAGAGAATACCTCACCCGCGGCGGCTTCCTCGTGGTGGACGATTTCTGGGGCCCGGCAGAATGGGAGGTCTTCCGCGAGGCCATGGACCGCGCCTTACCCGGCAAACCCATCGTCGAACTCACCTCCTCGGACCCCATGATGCATGTGCTTTACGACATCCAGGAGTGCGTCCAGATCCCAGGACTGAGGCATCTCCGCCGCGGGCCCGGCGGCGCCATCGTGACCGATCTTCAAGACCGCCCGCCCCACTGGCGCGCCATCTATGATGACCACGGTCGGATGCTGGTTGCCATCAACTACAACATGGACATCGGCGACGCTTGGGAGGAGGCCGATGTCCCCGAATACCCGGCCGAATCCACCATGCTCGCCTATCGCTTTGCCATCAACTCCATCATCTACGCGATGACCCACTGAAGCCCTTCCATTAGGGCGCTGCGCCGCCGACCCAGTATGCTAACGGGTATGCCGCGCCGCGCCTCCGGCCTAGTCCTGCTCGCCTGGTTCTGCTTCCTGTGCCGGGCCGGGTGGCATGCCGCGCTGCTCCCGCTGTGGGAAGGTTTCGACGAATGGGCGCACGTGGCATACATCCAGCGCCTTGCGGCCGGCCAGGGGCTGCCGCTGCCCGGCCAGACACGCATCTCCCGCGAAGTACGGGCCTCGCTCGGCGTGACCCCCATGCCCGCCGTGCCTCTGTCCACACCCCACCACACCCACGGCGAATACTGGCGATTGCCGCCCGCCGAGCGCGCTGAGATGCGCAGCCGCCTGACGACCATCCCGCGCAACTGGGCGCTTCAGGAAGACCCCGCGGGCGAGCTCAATTACGAAGCCCAGCAGCCGCCTCTGTACTACTTCATCCTTGCGCCCATCGAGCGGGTATTCGCTCCCCTGCCTCTCCCAGACCGCGTGCTGGCGTTGCGCCTCGTCGGGGTGCTGCTGGCGTCGCTCGTTGTGCCGCTGACCTGCGCCGCGATTCGCACCCCCGCCGGCTCGGTCCCCGCCGCTGCGGGAGCGGCTCTCGTCGCCGCCATGCCGCTCCCCGCCATGACCGCCTCCCGGGTGGGTAACGATGCGCTCTCCATGGTCTTGTTCGCGGCCCTGCTCTGGGTGCTGGCCCGCGCCGGACCGCAGGCCGGTTTTCGGCACGCGTTCGCCGCCGGGGTCCTCCTCGGCGCTGGCCTGCTCACCAAAGCCTATTTCTTGACGGCCATCCCCGCCCTGGCAACGCTTTACGGGTGGCGGCTGGTTCGCCGGCCCGGGCGGCGCGCCGCTGCCGCCGCCCAAGCCGCCGTCCTGTTCGGAACCGCGGGCTTGCTCTCCTTCTGGTGGTACTGGCGCAGCTTCCGCTTAACCGGATCGTGGTCCGGCTTGCAGCAGACCGCCGGGCAGTCCTCCTCCATCGCGGACCTTCTCCAGCAGGCGCTGCACGTCAACTGGCCGCGCTTCGCCGAGATCAGCTTCCGCACCCACCTCTGGATCGGCCACTGGAGTTTCTTGCAACTCCGCGCCTGGATGTACGGCGTGTTCGCAGTTCTCTACCTGCTGGCCGCGGCCGGGCTTCTGCTGCTCTGGCTGCGCCGCCGCAAGCTCCACCAAACAACCGGGTGGCGCGACCTCGGAGCCGCAGCCCTGATTTGGGCCTGGTTCTGGGTAGGGTTGGCCTACCATGAGGTCACCTTCGCCCGGCTGGGCTTGTCCTCGAGCGCGGGCTGGTATGCCGTAGCGGTAATCTCCGCGGAAACCGTGCTGCTGTCGGCGGGCTGGGCAGCCCTGGTCCGCGGCAGACTGTGGTTTTTGGCCGTCGCCGCCGCGCTATTTGCGCTGCTCGATCTGTACGCCACGAACTTCCTGCTCATCCCTTACTACACCGGCCTCATCGCACACGAACCCTCCGGCAGGCTGGCCTCGTTCCACCTCTCCCAACTCGCCGGCGGCGGCGCTGCGCTGTTTTTCGGCCGCGCCGGCGGCATCCTGCCTCTGCCGCTGAACGTGACCCTGTGGTGCCTCCACGCTGCCGCCACTATTGCTCTGCCTCTTGTGGCTCTCAAGGCTGCCAGGTCCAATCCGCGCTGACGCCCCCGCTCCCCGGCATGGCCTTTGCCGCCGGCCCTCCGCGGCTTGCATGCTAAAATCAGAAATCGCCCCACCCTTTATGACCTTTCTGGAGGGATTGAATCCCCAGCAGCAAGAGGCCGTACGCCATCGCGAAGGGCCGCTGTTGATCCTCGCTGGCGCTGGCAGCGGCAAGACCCGCGTGGTCACTCACCGCATCGCCCGCCTGATCGCCGTGGAAGGAGTTTCTCCTCATCAGCTTCTGGCCGTCACCTTCACCAACAAGGCGGCGGGCGAGATGAAGGAAAGGGTCCAAAGGCTGCTCGCAGCCGGCGGCAGGTCGGAGGCGGATCCCTGGGTCTCCACCTTCCATTCTTTTGCCGTGCGCTTGCTGCGCAAGGATGGCGCATCGCTGGTCCAGTTGCGCCCGGGTTTCACCACCCGCTTCACCATCTACGACGAAGACGCCCAAGCGGCCGTATTGAAAGCCGTCTACCGCAAGCTCGGACTCGACGAGGAGGATCTGCCGCTGCGCCAGGCCGTGAGCCGCATCAGCCGCGCCAAGTCCGCGGGCCAGACGCCGGAGGAGTTGTACCGCGAGGCCACCGAAATCAAGGCCACCCGCCTCGCGGTCCTCTACGACGAGTACGAAAAGGCGCTGCGGCAGGCCAACGCTCTCGACTTCGACGACCTGCTGCTCGAGGCCGTCCGGCTCCTCAAGCACGACGAGGTGCTGCGCCGGCGCTACAACGAGCGCTTCCTCCACCTGCTGATCGACGAATACCAGGACACCAACCGCACCCAATATGAGCTGGTCCGCCTGCTGACCCAGCGCCATCAAAACGTCTGCGCCGTGGGGGACGAGGACCAGTCCATCTACGGCTGGCGCGGCGCCGAACTCCGCAATATCCTCGACTTCGAGCGCGATTTCCCCAACGCGCGCATCATACGCCTGGAACAGAATTACCGCTCCACGCGCCCCATCCTGGAAGCCGCCAGCAAGCTGGTCTCCCACAACACGCAGCGGCTCGGCAAATGGCTCTGGACCGAGGCGGAAGGCGGCGCGCCCGTCGGTATGTTCGAGGCCGAAGACGGCGAGCAGGAGGCCTTGTTCGTCGCCGATCAGATCCAGCGCCTGCGCTGGGAGGACCCCTCCGTCCGGGTCGCGGTTCTGTACCGGACCAACGCCCAGTCGCGGCTTTTTGAAGAGGCTCTGCGGCGCTGCCAACTGCCGTACAAAGTGGTGGGCGGCTTCAGCTTCTACCAGCGCGCCGAGATCCGCGATGCCTTGGCTTACCTTCGCGTCCTGCTCTCGCCTCAGGACAGCGTGAGCCTGCTGCGCATCATTAATACCCCGGCCCGGGGCATCGGCAAAACCACCCTTGAGCAGATCGAGCGCTTCGCGCGGGAAAAGGAGATGTCCACCTGGGACGCCATCCAGGCCATGCTGGCCGCCCGGATGTTCCCCAACCGCGCCCACGCTGCCCTGGAGAGCTTCTGCGCGCTCGTCGAGAAGCTCCGCGCGGACATGGAGGGCAAGACGCCGCGCGTGATTCTCGGCGCCGTGCTGGAGCGCACCGGCTATTTGGCCGTCTATGAGACCGACGATTCCCCCGAGAGCCAGGCCCGGGTCGAGAACCTCAAAGAGTTGCTCAATGCGGCCGAGGACGCGGCGGTGCGAGGCGAGGACCTGGCGGGGTTTCTGGATCATGCGGCGCTGGTCTCGGACGCCGACCAGGTCGACGAGCACGAGCCGGTCTCTTTGCTCACCCTCCACAACGCCAAGGGCCTGGAGTTCCCGGTCGTCTTCATCGTGGGCATGGAAGAGGGACTCTGCCCGCACAGCCGCTCGCTGGAGTCGAACGACATGATCGAAGAGGAGCGGCGGCTCTGCTATGTCGGCATGACCCGCGCCCAAAAGCGCCTGACTCTGAGTTGGGCGCGGCAGCGCCGGCGGTTCGGCGGCGGCGCCCCTTCCGAGACCCGCCCCTCCCGCTTCCTCAGAGAGATTCCTCCAAGCCTGACCGTGAGGCTCTCTGCGGGAGCAGCCTCCGAAGAGGTCGACCTGTTCGCGGAACGCGCCATGGCCCGCCAGGCCGTTCAGCGCACGGCCTACACTGGAAAGACTTACGACTCCCTCGAGCAGGTGCGCGAGTTTTTTTCGCAGCGCAACAGAAGAGCCGAGCCGATCCCGATCGATTCGGCCCGGCCCAAGCCCCCCGCGGCCCCACCGCCGCAGAAACGCAAAAAAGATCCGCTCATCGGCGCGGTGGTGGAGCATCCTCGCTACGGGCGCGGCACCGTGCTCAGGCACGAGGGGGAAGGTGAGGAGGCGAAGCTCACGGTGAGCTTCCCCGGCTACGGACTTCGCAAATTGATCAAGAGATTTGCCAATCTGAAGATAGACGCATGAACACCAAGAACGTAAAGGACAAACTGGAACGCAAGAAGCTGAAGCGGGAGGCGCGCAAGAAGGCGCCGCCCAAGGCCAAGCGCCCGGCGGGCACGCCGCGCGGCGCCAACAAGAAGAAGGTCCGGAAGATGGCCAAGGGCCAGAGGAAGCGTTAGCAGGCGCGCCGTGGACCGCAGCCCGCTCTGCAAGCGGGCTGCGTGCTGCGGCAAACGGACCTGGAGCGCATGTCCGGACTCTTCCGCACCAAGAGCATCGATGAGCTGCTGGCGGCGGCCGAAGACCCGGCCCGCCGCCTGCGCCGCACGCTCGGCCCTTGGAGCTTGACCGCGCTCGGCATCGGCGCCGTCATCGGTTCCGGCATCTTCATCCTGACCGGAACCGCCGCCGCCGGCGAAACCCTCTCCTACGATTCGCTCCTGCACGCGCCCCTGCTCGACATCTTGATGCATGGCACGGGCGCGGTGGCCACGCTCGGAAGGCCCGGGGCCGGCCCCGCCATCTCGCTGTCGTTTCTGTTGACGGCCGTCGCCTGCGCCTTCGCCGCCCTCTGCTATGCCGAGCTGGCTTCCATGATCCCCGTGGCCGGCAGCGCCTATACCTATTCCTACGCCACCCTCGGGGAACTGTTCGCCTGGATCATCGGCTGGGATCTCATCCTCGAGTACGCCGTGTCAAACATGGCCGTGGCCGTGGGCTTCTCCGCCTACTTGAACGACATCCTGGACAACGTCTTCGGCATCCAGCTCCCGAAGCAATTGGCCGGCCCGATGATCGCCGGAGGCGAGTTCACCGGAAGCTGGTTCAATCTGCCGGCCCTGGTGGTGCTGCTGATCCTGACCGTGATCCTTGTCCACGGCGTGCGCGAAAGCGCCGAAACCAACAACGTCATGGTGCTCATCAAGGTGGGCGCCATTCTGCTGTTCGTGTTCGGCGCCGCCCGGGCGGTGAACACGACCCACTGGCAGCCCTTCATGCCTAACGGTTTCCCCGGGGTGTTGACCGGCGCGGCCATCGTGTTCTTCACCTACATCGGCTTCGATTCGGTTTCGACCGCCGCCGAAGAGTGCCGCAACCCCCAGCGCGATCTGCCCATCGGCATCCTGGCCACGCTGGTCATCTGCACGGTGCTATACGTCTCGGTGGCTTTGGTTCTGACCGGCATCGCCGACTGGCGCACGCTCGGCAATGCCGCGCCCGTCGCCAACGCCCTCAAAGAGCTCGGCTACGACGGCATCCGCCGCTGGGTCAGCATCGGCGCTGTCGTGGGCATGGTCTCCTCGCTGCTGGTTTTTCAGTATGGCCAGGCGCGGGTCTGGTTCGCCATGTCCCGCGACGGACTGCTGCCGGCCGCCTTCTCGAAAGTTCATCCCGTGCACCGCACCCCGCATGTGAGCACGTGGGTGGCCGGCCTGGCCGTCGGTTTGCCCGCGGGAATCTGGGACATCGGCACCTTCGCCGATCTTTCCAACATCGGCACCCTGTTCGCCTTCATGCTGGTTTCGGCGGGCGTCATTGTGCTGCGGCGCACTCAACCGGAACGCCCCAGGGGATTCCGGGTTCCTCTCTCCCCTTGGCTGCCGGGCTTGTCGATCGCTTGCTGCCTGGTGTTGATGCTGGGCCTGCCGCTCGAGACCTGGCTGCGGTTCTTCGTTTGGCTGCTGATTGGATTAGCCATCTACTTCAGCTTCAGTCGCCGCCACAGCAAGCTCGCCTCCCACTGACTCCCACGTGGCCCATGCCGCCGGGCTTGCCACACCGGCAGTCCACGTCGAGCACGCAGTCTTGCGTGCCACGCCGGCACTCATGCCGGCGGTCGGCCGCTGCACTCCTCTTTCATCCCCCTTCCGCACGCCTGGTCTGACCTCGCTGGCGACCCGCCGAAACCTCAAACCGTGCGCGGCGGTGGAGCAGCGATGTTCGGCAGGGGTTTCCCTTCGCCCGGCCCGTGCAGCTTTTCGCAGGGCTTGCGCCGCCGCGCCAGCCGCAGGTAATCCAGCACCAGTTGCCGCTTCAAGTGCTGAATCGCCTTCGCCGGATCCACGCCCTTAGGGCACACCCGTGAGCACTCCCCCGCATAGTGGCAACGAAAAGCTCCGTGGGAATCCCCCGTGACTTGGTTGCGGAGCCGCCGCCCGTCATCTCGCGTGTCCTCGTTGTAGCGGTGCGCGGAAGCCAGCGGCATCGGCCCCAGGTATCGCTCATCGGTCGCCAGCGTCGGACAGGCGCCCATGCAGCACCCGCACTTAATGCAGTAGGCGTATTGCAGGTACTTCTCTAGTTGTTCCGGCGTCTGAAAGTACTCGCCCGCCGGATCGTTGATCTCCGCTTCCTCCCGAACAATGAACGGCTTCAACGCGCGGTGCTTGTCGAACATCGGCGTCAGGTCCGGAACCAGGTCCCGGATGATCCGGAAATTCGGCAGCGGACCCACCGCCAGCTCCGCGTTGCAGATGTGAAGGATCTGGGTATTGCACGCCAGCGACGGCTTGCCGTTCAGCAACATCCCGCAGGAGCCGCAAATGCCCATCCGGCACGAGTAGCGCCACGTGAGAGAGGCGTCCAGGTTCTCCTTAATGTAGTGCAGGCCTTCCAGAACCGTCATGCCTTCCCGCACCGGCACCGCGTAGGTCTGCACATAGGGCTTGGCGTCGCGCTCGGGATTGTAACGGGTCACATGAAACTGGATGGTTTTGCCATTCTCCGCCATGCTCACCCCCTCGCGGCCGCCGCCAGCGCGTGCGCGCCGATCGCGCCCCACACGCCCAGCCCGAACAAACCCAAGCCCACCACCAGTAGAACCGCGGTCACGGTCCGCTCCACAGCCGGTTTCAGGGTCAGCTCAAACAGAATCGTCCGAAGCCCGTACAACCCGTGGTACAACGCAAAGCCCAGCAGCAGAATATAGCTCACCGTGAACCTCACGTCGGAGTCCCGGAACTGGCTGTTGGCCTGCGACACGGCCTCGCCGCCCATGGGCGCGTAAATGTGCGCCAGCACGCCCGTGTGCATGATCAACATGTGCATGCCTAAGAGAAACGCGACCACCACCCCGGCCGCCATGTGCCACGTCCAGTATTTTGTCTCCCGCATTTTGCGCCTCCTAGCTGGCCTGAAGCAGCTCCCAGCCGCCCGCCGCCACCAGCGCCAGCGCCGCCAGCATCATCAGCACCAACAGCGGCCGCTGCACGTTCAGCGAGGTCCGGTAAGGGTAAACCGGCTCAATCGGCTTGCCCACGGCAAAGCCCAGCTCCACCAGAACCAGGCGGATCCCGTTGCAGGCGTGGTAGGCGAACGCGAGAAAGACCAGGAACTCGCCCGCCCGGAAAATGGGCTTGTGCAGCGCCGCTCCTTCCGTCCAAAGATAAATCCCACGCGCCCGCAGGCTTGTCACTACGATATGCATCAAAAAGTACAGAAGAATGCCAAGCCCGGTCAGCCGGTGCAGGATGTAGGCGTAACGCTCCACTCCCCAGCGTCCGCCGCCCAGCCATCCCCACACCCCGAGCCGGTTGTCGTGTCTTACCATCTCGGCCATGCCGCCTCCTCTCCCTGCTCAGTATTTCCTCTCCACCGGTTTCCACTTCGTGATCGTCACCGGTTTATACTCCAGCCGCGGCTTCCCGCCCGTGTAGTACGCCATTGTATGGCCCAAGAACTTTTCGTCGTCCCGCTTGGGAAAATCGGTCCTCGCGTGCGCCCCGCGCGACTCCTCCCTGGCCACCGCCGACGTCAGCAGCGCCTCGGCCAAATCCAGCATGTTCTCTGTCTCTAGCGCCTGCATCAGATTCGAGTTGTACACACGGCTGCGGTCCTGGATGCCGATCTTTCGGAAGCGCCGCTTCAACTCCGCGATCCGCTCCAGGCCCTCCCGCATCGAGGCGCCGTTGCGGTAGATCCCGGCGTGCCGGTCCATCAGGGTCCGCAACTCCCGCCGGATCCGTGCCGGACTCTCCTCGCCGCTCTGTTGCAGCAGATCATGGAACAGGCGGCTCTCTTCATCGCGCGCCAACGCCGCCGGGACCTCGCTGAATCCGGCCCCGTTCGCCAGATACTTCGCAATTTCTGCCCCCGTGATCCCGCCCCAAACCAGGCACTCCGCCGTCGAGTTGCAGCCCAGCCGGTTGGCCCCGTGCAGCGAATGGCACGCCACCTCCCCCGCCGCCCAGATGTTCTCAATGCGCGTCCGCCCGTCGATGTCCGCCTCGATGCCTCCCATCGAATAGTGCGCCACGGGCCGGATCGGAATCGGCTGTGTGATCGGATCGATCCCCAGGAACTTCATGCACACCTCGCGGATCAGTGGCAGGCGTTTGTTGATTCTTTCCGCTCCAAGGTGGGTCAGGTCCAGATGTATGTAATCCAATCCGTCCGGCCCCGGGAAACCCCGCCCCTCAAGCAACTCCGTCATCTCCGCCCTCGAGACGATGTCGCGAGGCGCCAGCTCCATCATCTTCGGCGCGTAACGCTCCATGAACCGCTCGCCCTTGTTGTTGCGCAGATAGCCGCCCTCGCCCCGGCATCCCTCCGTCATCAGAATGCCCGAGGGCACCAGCCCCGTCGGATGGAACTGCAAGAACTCCAGATCCTCCAGCGGCAACCCCGCCCGGAACGCGATCGCCTGCCCGTCGCCCGTCACCGTCTGCGAATAGGTCGTGAAGCCGTAAAGGTTCCCCAATCCGCCGGAGGCGATCAGCAGCGCTCTACCCCGCAGCACCACAAACTCGCCGCTGGGAGCGTCATACAACGCCAACCCCGCGAACCGCCCGCCGTTCAGAATCAGGCTCGTGGCAAAACACTCCTGATAGCACTTCACGTTGCTGTACCGCTGCAAGTTGTCGTACAGCCCCTGCATCTCAAAAAAACCGGTCTTGTCCGCCGCCATGCACGCCCGCGGGAACGAGTGCCCGCCAAACGGGCGCTGCATGATCCTGCCGTCTTCCCTCCGCGACCACGGCACGCCCCAGTGCTCCAGCAGCCGGATCTCATCCGGCGATTTCTCCACAAACCGGTCCACCACATCCTGGTCCGCCAGAAAGTCGGATCCCTTCACCGTGTCCCAGGCGTGCAGCTCGAAGCTGTCGCCTTCCTCCGGGCGCATCACCGCCCCGGTGCCGCCTTCGGCGCACACCGAATGCGACCGCATCACCTGCACTTTGGAGACGAGCGCCACATCGGCTTGCCCGCGGCTGCGGATGCAGATCTCCACCGCCGCCCGCAAGCCCGCCAGCCCGGTACCCAGGATCAAAACGTCATGACTCGCCTGCTCCATTCCATGCCCTCCCGGCCTCAAAACAGAATACACCAGGATCTATTTCTCCGTTAAGGGGGCCTCCCGCTCTCCCGCTCAGCTCCACGGCGTTGTCCTCCCCCCTGACCTGCGCCGCACCGCCCATCTTCTTCATGCCCCTGTCCCACTATGGGGGACGAACTTAAAATCGTTTGCCGATGGCTCAGGCCGCGATTCCCGGTTCCTCCAGCAGGTCACGCATATGTCGCTGTGGGGCGTCATAACCCAGATCGATCGGCGTCGGATTCCTCAGCCTGGGCCTGCGCCGCAGATCACGCTGCGCGGCCAGCAGAGGCTTGATGACCTTGTCGCGCAAAACAACCAGCGCAGCCAGTGCGCGCAGACCTTCGGGCAAGGCTTCCTAGCGCCGCGAGCGGGGGCATTTCTGCACCATCTGCTTCCCCCTGAGTTTCTTGATGTCGTATGCCGCTTGGCCGCTCCCGTAGGCGCTCTCTGGCAAGCCGCCGAGTTGGCGAACCTTGGCGGCCACCTCGCCTGCCGTGAATCCTTTTGGGGAGGTTGATAACGCCGGAACGGCTTGGAGGGCCGGACGGGTCCGCGGTCGGTTGAAATCGACTCCCCCGATGCGGCTTTGCCCTACCATGGTGGCCTCCGGTCGTCTCTCCAGGCTTTGATCCGCGAGGAAACAAGCCTCCACGCACGGCAGCGTGTTCAGGAAGCGCTCCCGCACCTTCCTCATCCAGGCCACCGTCTTGGGAAAACCATCCAGCCGGCGCCGAAACGGGACCTCTGCCGCATTATGGACCATCACCTCGATGCGGAGCACGCCTTCGCCTTGGCTATAGATCTTCAGGCTCAGTTTTCCGTAATGGATCTTGAACACCGTCAGATCATAGGCAGGTGTCTCGATGTCGACTCCCCATCGGTTCTCTTTCAGACGCTTCACCCGGGGCCGGTACTTGAACCCAAAGATGGTCTTCACGACTTTCAGATTGAGGGTCCCCCGGGTGCGGTCAATCAGCCCTTGCCGCACTGGCCACATCTTTTGCCCACTGTGAAACCGCAGGTTCCGGCTGTAGTCCAGTGGATAGATCCAGTACTGATACTGGAACCCGCTCCGTTCTTGTTCCTCCCGGTCCAGACCGAAGATCAAACAGGCGCTATAAATCCAACGGTCGCACAGCCGGCGCAGCCGCCCTTCTGTCTCTGCTTCCGACAAGGTGTCTGCGATCCGCGCCGGCCCGGGTGCGTTGGTGGTATGAACAAAACCGTTCCCTTCTTTCTGATACCGGATCCCCTCCTTCTGAGCCGCACAGGCCACATACTCGTGGCCGTTCAGAATGATCTGCGCCCCAAACGGAGGATGCCCGCTCATCTTGATGGTGAGGTGCCCCCACTCCGCGTCCCAAATGTGGAACGAATAGTGGTTCACGAAAGGCATCGGATGCTTGCGATGGATATCGCCGATCTTGCCGGATTTGGTCTTCTGCACTTCCCACACCGGCGCCCGTGCTTTGGCGACCAAGATCAGGAACAGCCCCGGCTTCCCATCGTGTTTGGCCAGATACCTCCGGGCAATTTCGAACTTCTTCTCCTTCGGCGCGCAGTCCACCACCGGTATGGCGTTGGCTTTGGCAAAGGCTCGGACTCGGCGGGCGAAACGTCCGGCCATCCGCATCAGATGCGCTGTGTCCAACTCATCCTCGGAGCCGAACAGCGCCCGCCACCATACACGCATCCCTCCGGGATCCTGGGCCATCGGAAAATACGCATTCAAAACGATGCGGTCCACGCAGTCGTAGCTGCCTTCGATCAGATCCTGGTATTGCTCGGAAAGTTGATCCATGAGAGATCGCCGCCGGCGATCCATTCCATCACAACCTGTGCTGCCCCGAAGGGGCCTCTTTTTCTGAGCGCAGTCTCAGAAAAAGCGTGTACTACTAACCCACAGATTCCTCTCGCCGCGCGAAGATTTTCATGCCGCCACGGGGGCGAGTTGCCGGCCAGACCAGCACGGCCCCCCTGTTTGGTTGCGGCCCTGCCGCGCTGTGGTTTGTTCTTTCTGTGTTTCTCCGTGTTCTCCGTGTCCTCTGTGGTTTGCCTTTTGCCGCTGAGACCAGCGCCGCCACCCCTGTTTGGTTGCCGCCCTGCCGCACTGAGTTGCATGCTGTCGTTGTGGGGCAGACATTGCTCTGTGGGGCAGGTCTCCAGGCCTGCGGCTGACATTCCTGTCGGCCTTTCGCGGCCCGTTCTGCGCCACTGGCTATGAGTCACTCCATTTGATTTTTCGTCCAGAATACGGGAATTCCCAGCGCCAAGCCCTTGACTGTCCCTAAGAAAACTATACAATCGATTGACGAGCGAGGTTCGCTGGGGTGCAACATGGGGAAGAAGTCTCGCGTCCCCTCAACCCGGCCAAGACGCTCATTAGCGATTTGCCACAAGGGAGGTATCCATGAGAGTGCTTCAACATCTGGCAACTCTCGCCTTGCTGATCGCCGTTCCGGTCGGCATGGCGTCGGGTCAGAGCACGTTCGCTACAATTACCGGGGTTGTCACCGACCCCACCGGAGCAGTGGTGGTGGGAGCGCAGGTGGAGGCAACCCAGATCCAAAGGAACTTTAAGTACACCACCCAGACCAACGAGGCCGGCATCTACACTTTGGCCAACATCCTCGAAGGAACCTACACGGTGGTGATCAAAGCGGCCGGATTTCAGGAATTCCGTGCGGAGAACATCATCCTGTCCGCTCGTGATATCCGCCGCGTCGACGCCAAGCTGGCGCTGGCCACCGGAGCCATAGTCGTGGAAGTCTCCGGCGGCGCCACGTTGATTGAAACCGAGTCGGCGCGTTTGGCCGACACTCGCAGCCGGGAAGTCATGCGGGCTCTGCCGCTGACTCTGCGCCGCGCCTGGGACTACTTCACGCTTACGCCGCAGTTCGAGCGCACCGGTGGCTGGAATCTCCGCCTGGCGGGCGCCGGCGAGCTCCAGGCGACGGCTACCATCGACGGCACCACGATCCAGCAAGCTTGGGGCGCGCCGATCGGGCCAATCATGGACCGCACGGAGCTCGTTCAAGAAATGCGGGTGGACATCGCCCAGGCCAACGCCGAATCCGCCACCATGGGCCAGCTCACCCTGATCAGCCGTTCCGGCAACAATGACTTCCACGGCAACGCCGCGCTCTACTACAGCAACAACCACTTCAACAGCCGCAACCCGTTCAGCTTGACCAAGAATAAGGGCTGGGGCTACCAGTGGGTTTTCGGCGCCGGCGGTCCGGTCTACATCCCGAAGATCTACAACGGCAAAAACCGGACCTTCTTCTTCTGGAACCTGGAGATCGCCACCGGCCCGGTTTCGCCCTTCACCGTGCAGCGCGTCGTCCCGCTCAACCGCTGGCGCAACGGCGACTTCTCCACCTACCCCACTCAGCTCGTAGACCCGCTCAACAACAATGCGCCATTCGCCGGCAACATCATCCCCCCTCTACGGATCAACCAAGCGGCCAAGAAATTCCAGGACATGTTCATCCCCGACCAGAACACCGGTAACCCGGATGTGCTGATCGCGGGTAGCCCAACCTACATCCGCACCTACCCGGGCAATCCGTTCGTGAAGCAACCAACGATCTCGGAGCGCATCGATCACCGGCTTTCCGAAAAGCAGTTTATCTTCGGGCGGCTGACTTCCGTGCGCTGGAACTTCAATCAGCCGGAAACCATCTTCCGCGAGCTCACCCCCAAGCGCCAAAACTACCGCAAAATGGATGCTCTCACCGGCGCCCACACCTACGCCTTCCGGCCCACGCTGCTCAATGAGTTCCGCTATGGCTTGAGCACCCAGCGCTGGCCACAGACTTCGGCCTGGGAAGGCTGGAAGATCGTCCAGGATCTGGGATTCGTGGGGCTGGCGCCCGACCTCCCGCAGGTCAACGGACTGCCCAGCGTCACCTTCCAGCGCAGCGGCGTGGCCGGCGTCGGCAGCCCCGCTGAGTGCAATCCCTGCGATGAGCACTGGGTCCATTCGTTCACCGACAACGTGAGCTGGTTCCGCGGCCGCCACGAGTGGAAGTTCGGCTACAACGGCGTCCGCTCGCTCCAGCGCCAGTTGCAGCAGAGTGGAGCGCTGTTCGGCAGCTTCTCCTATAGCGGCAACTTCACCGGTCTGGACTATGCCGACTTCCTGCTGGGCATCCCCACGACGATGTCCCGCGCGTTTCCGGCCGTGCAAGTCAACCGGGTGCGGTGGAACCATGGCTTCTTCGTTCAGGACACCTTCCGCCCCACTCCCAAGCTAACTCTGACCTTGGGGCTGCGTTGGGATGCGGCGCTGCCCTGGACGGAGAACGACAACCGGCTTGCCGCCTTCGACGACAAGACCGGCAAGATCGTGATCCCCGATGAGAGCAAGAACTTGGTCAGCCCCCTGATGCCCACCGGCTATATCGACATCATCACGGCGAGCGCTGCCGGCTGGCCAGCCAAAACTCTGGTCACCAAAGACCTGAACAACTGGCAGCCCCGGCTCGGCTTCGCCTACCGTCCCTGGGGCAACAATACGGTGATCCGCGGCGGCTTCGGATTGGCCTACAACACCGGCCCGAGCGGCGTTTCCACCGGTCCGGTCGTGCCGTATGTGATCGGCGAACCATCTTATACCAACCCAACCTCCAACCCGCTGGTCTGGCCCACCGTGTTTTCGGCCACCGGAAGCGGCGGGCCCTCCACGGTCAGCATCCCCGGAACCCTGGTGCGCGACATCCAGATCCCGCGCGTGATCCAGTACTCGCTCACCATCGAGCACCAGCGGTGGGACACCGGGTTCATGATCGCCTACAACGCCAACGGGACCCGCAACAACACCTATTCGCGCGCCATCAACCGACCCGTGGCCGACGGTCAGTTGTACATCAACAAGCCCCGGCCCTTCCCGAGGTACCCGGATATCAGCCGCACGGAGAACGGCGCCGGCCATCAGTACCACGCCCTCACCTTGCAGGCTATCCGCAAGATGAAGGGCGGACTCTACTACCAGACCTACTTCGTCTGGGCCAACGACATGACCGACGAGACCTGGCCTGAGGACGAATTCAATCGACTCCGCGAGAGGGCCCGTCATGACCGGCAAGCCAAACTGCGCTACTCAGCCAACGCCATCTACGAGTTCCCCTTCGGCAAAGGGCGCAAGTACATGAACAACGCACACTGGCTCGTGAACGGCATCCTGGGCGGCTGGCGTTTGTCCACCATCGTCGCGCTTGAATCCGGCCGTCCCCTAACCGTTACCTGGACTGGGCCGGATCCTACGGGCACCCGCTTCACCACCAGCGCCACCCGGCCTCAGGTCACCCTCCGGCCGGACGTGCTGCGCAAATTCACCGTGGATAACCCGAACCAGTACAAGTGGTTCGATCCTACGGCCTTCGCCGCTCCGCCGATCGGGCGCTACGGCACGGCCGGCCGCGGCATTCTGATCGGACCGGGCACCCGCGTCATGCACAACTCGGTCGCGAAAGACTTCCCGGTGAAGGAGCGGGCTACGGTCCGCTTTATGGTCCTGGCTCGTAATACGCTGAACCACCCCAACTGGGGCGATCCGGCCACCAACATCACTCAAGCCGGAGTCGGTGGAATTTTCAGCGTGATGGACTTGAACTCGAAGTTCGACGCGGCCACTCCTCGTAATGTGCAGTTGCACCTGCGCATCGAGTGGTAGCCGGCTCCTCGGTTTGATCCAACTAACGGGCCCGCACCGGTTCATCACCGGCGGGCCCGTTTTTTGGCGGCCCCGCCGAGCCAGCCGCAGTTGCAGGCGGCGCAGCAGGCCGGATCCCTCAGCCCCTCGCCGTAAAGTATCCTGTTAGCAGGCGCTCCTGCGTGCCTACGCGCCTCCCGAGGAGAAAAATTCAAATGACTCTTTTCCGCGGTTCATTCAGTACCTCAAAACACAAACGATTAACGATTTCACTTCTCGCCCTACTCACCTTGAGCTTTTGCGGCGCCACCGTCTACGCCCAAACCCTCGATCCCGAAACACGGCTAAAGGTCGACGCTGCCGTGCCCGCCAAAGCCCCGTCCAAGCCCAAACAGCCGCGCCGGATGCTGGTGTTCACCCTCAACGTGCGCGACGGCAAACCTTATCCGGGCAACCATCCCAAGACGATCCCGGTCGCCAACTACGCCCTGGAGCAGATGGGCAAGCGCACGGGCGCTTACGAGGCGGTCTTTAGCAACGATCTCAACCTGTGGCGGTGGGAGAACCTAACCAAATTCGACGCAATTTGTTTTAATAACGCCGAGGGCGTGCCGACCGAAGATCCGGAACTGCGCCGCTCGCTACAGGATTTTGTCCGCAGCGGCCGAGGCTTCGTCGGCTTCCACGGCGGAGGCGGCGCTAGCTTCGTGCAGTATCCGCGCTATGATCAGTTCCCCGAGTTCGGCGAGATGTTCGGCGCATACGAAGACGGCGGCCACCCCTGGCGCGAGAAGGACCTGGTCACCATCAAAGTCGAGGACCCGTCCCATCCCGTTGTGGCCGCGTTCGGCGGAAAGAGCTTTCAAATCCGGGACCAGATCTTCCAGTTCCGCCACGGCTACTCCCGCGAGCGCCTGCGGATCCTTCTGAGCGTCGATACGGACAAGACGGACATGGATCCCAAGCGCCGCTTCCTGCCCGAGCGCGCCGCCGACAAGGATTTCGGCATTGCCTGGGTCAAGCGCTACGGCCGCGGCCGGGTCTTCTACAATGCTTTGGGACACACTCCCGAAGTCTTTCAAGATCCCAAGCTCCTCCGGCACTTCCTGGCCGGAATTCAGTACGCTTTGGGGGATCTGAAAGCCGACGACACCCCGAGTGCAAAGCTGAAGAAAAGGTAGCCGGGCGATGCAGGCGGGCAGGCAACTCTCCCGGAGGAGAATTCTGAAGCAAGCCCTGATGGGCGCCGCCGCCCCCATGGTGGTGCGCGCATCGGCCTTGGGGCTGGGCGGCGCCGTGCCGCCCAGCAGCCGGATCACGATCGCTTGCATCGGCACGGGGTGGATGGGCATGAACAACGTCAACAGCTTCCTCGACGAGCCCTCCGCCCAGGTCGTGGCCGTGTGCGACGTCGACCGGCAGCACTTGGAGGAAGCCAAGGCCGCCGTCGACACAAAGTACGGCAACCATGACTGCGCGGCGTATCACAACTTCGAAGATGTGCTGGCGCGGCCGGACATCGACGCTGTGATGCTGGCTCTGCCGGATCACTGGCACGGGGCGGCCTCGGTGGCGGCCGCTCGCGCCGGCAAAGACATTTACGGCGAGAAGCCCCTGGCGCGGTTCTTCGCTGAAGGGCGGGCCATTGTGGAAGCCGTCGAGCGCTACGGCCGGGTGTGGCAGACCGGAAGCTGGCAGCGCTCGGAACCTCGCTTCCGCCAGGCGTGCGAAATCGTGCGCAACGGCCTGCTGGGCAAAGTGCGCCGCGCGGAAGTCGTCCTGCCCGCCGGTCTGCCCGATTTCGATAATCTGGGCCACCTCGATCAGCCCGCACCTCCGCCGCCGCACCTCGACTACGAACGCTGGTTGGGGCCCGCGCCCCGCGCTCCGTACTGCCCGGCCCGCGTGCACAAGACCTGGCGCTGGAATCTCGACTACGGCGGCGGCATGCTGCTCGATTGGGTGGGACATCACGTGGACACGGCCCACTGGGGCCTGGGCTTGGATCACACCGGCCCGGTTGAAGTCGAAGGCACGGGCGAGTTCGTCTCGCCAAACCGCGTCTGGGACGCGCCCTCCGCCTTCCGTGTGAGAGCGAAGTATCCCGACGGCGTGGAGATGCTGATCGTCAACGAGGACGAGAAGACGCCCCGCGGCGTGAAGTTTATCGGCGAGGAGGGCTGGCTATGGGTAGATCGCGGAGGCATGGAGGCCAGTCCCAAGAGCCTGCTGGCGACGCGCATCCCCCCGAATGGTGTGCGGCTGGAGATCTCCCCCGGCCACTATCGCCAGTTTCTGGAGTGCGTGCGCACCCGCCGCCGGACGATTTCGCCTCCCGATGTCGCCCTGCGCTCGGCCACCCCAGGCTACCTGGGGCTGATTTCGATCCTGGTGGGCCGGAAGATTCGCTGGGATCCGGCGAAACAAGAGATCCTCGGCGACCCGGAGGCGGCGCGCCTGCTCGCGCGGCCGTTGCGCGGCCCATGGCATCTTTGAGGCGGCCTATGCGTACCATCCTTCTGCTGCTGACCGCGCTGAGTTTGACCTGGACCGCTTCGGCAGCCCCGCCGCCCTCGGCCGCCGAGCTGGACGCGGTCTTCAATCAGGTGGCGGCGTATCAGGCGGGCGCGGACCGCTCGGCGCTGGCGAAGCTGGATGAGTGGCTCCGGCAGCCAACCGCCGGTCCAGCTCTCCGCTCCGAACTCGAGAGGCGGTTGATCCGCCTGATCCGCGGCAAGGCAACTCCGGCGGGCATCGAAGAAGCGTGCCGCCGCCTGAGCCTGATCGGAACCGAAGCGTCCGTGCCGGCGCTGGAACGCCTTCTGGCCGCGCCGGCCACGGCCGAGATGGCCCGCTACGCGCTCGAGCGCATTCCAGGCCGGGCGGCATCCCAAGCCTTGCGCAATGCCTTGGCCAAGGCGGAAGGCGGGCTGCAAATCAGCCTGATCAACAGCCTCGGCGCACGGCGTGACGCCGCCGCCGTCCCCGCGCTGCAACAGCTGGCGCAAAGCCCGGACGGAACCGTGGCCGCAGCCGCCATCCTGGCCCTGGCCCAGACCGGCACTGCCGCTGCCTGCCGCGCCCTGGACCGCATGGCGCCCAAGCCGGGCACGCTCGAAAACTCGTTCTGGGAAGCCCGCCTGCGCTGTGCGGCCCAGCTCGCCGCTTCCGGCGGCCGCCTTGCCGCTTATGAATCTTACGTTCGCATCCACGGCAAGGCCTCTTCCAGCCTGGTCCGCGCTGCGGCCCTCAAACAAATGGCGCGGCTGGATCCCGCGCGATCTCAGGCGGACTTGCTGGCGGCCCTACGGAGCACGGATCCCACCCTGCAAGCCGCCGCTGTCTGGGCCTTGGCCTCCATGGAGCGCGGCCGGGGCATTCCCATTCTTCGCGAAGAGTTCCCGAGGCTCCGCTCCCGCGCGCAGGCGCAGGTGCTGGCTGCATTGACCGAGCACGGCGACGCATCCTTGAAACCTCTGTTCATGGAAGCCGCAAGCCGTCCGCCGGAGGAGGTCCAGCTCGCCGCCTTGGACGGCTTGGCGCGCCACGGGGACGGATCGGCCGTGCCCTTCCTCTCCAACCTCGCAGCTTCCGGGCAAGAACCGCTGGCGGCGGCTGCCCGGCGCGCGTTGGTGAGCCTGCCTGGCCCCGGCGTGGATGAGGCCATCGTGGCGGCGATGGCACACGCTGAGCCTAAAGCGCGGATCGAGCTGGTGCGCGCGGCTGGGGAACGCGGCGCCTCGGCGGCCAATACCGCGCTTCTGCGCGCCGCGTGGGACCCAGACGCCGCCCTTCGCCGGGAGGCGCTGCGGGCGCTGTCCGCCACGGCAACCGAACGAGAGTTGCCCGCTCTGGCGGAACTTGTGGCTCAACCGCTCTCGGCCGCCGATCTGCGCGAAGCCCAGCGGACTCTCGCCGCAGTTTTTCCGCGCCTGGAGAAGGCCTCAGCCGATCCGCTCCTGGCCGCTTATGAAAAGGCAAAAGAACCCGACCCGCGCGCGGCATTGCTGACCGTCATGGCCCAATCGGGCCGCCCGGAGTTTCTGCCTCTGCTGCGACGCGAGCTGCGCTCCAGCGACGCCCCCACGCGCCGGGCCGCAATCGTAGCGCTGGGGCAATGGCCGGCGCCGGAGCCCATGCCGGATCTGTTGGAAACCGCTCGGAAAGACTCCAGCCCCGCGCTCCGAACCTTGGCCCTCCGCAGCTACATTCGCCTGGCGGGCCTCCCCTCGGACCGCACCCCGGAGGCATCCGCAACTCTGCTGGCCGAAGCCCTGAAGCTGGCGGCGCAAGCCGAGGAGAAGAAGTCCATCTTGGGCTTGCTTCCGCGTTTCCCCTGTGCCGAGTCGCTGGAGCTGGCGCAAGCCGCGGTCGCGGATCCGGCTCTGGCGGCGGAAGCCAAGGCGGCCGTGGAAGCGATCCGCAAAGCTTTAAAGTTGGAATAGAGAGATGAGAACATCTGCCCAGATTCTGGCAATCCCCCTGTTGCTCCTTTCAGGATGGGCCGCCTGCGCTTGGGGCCAGTCCCAGGCCGGGCTGGAGCCGATCCCGATTGTGTTGCCCAAGCCTCTGTTCGAAGGCACGCCCGTCAATATCAAGGTCCCTAACCTGGAGAAGCCGCTTGGGCGGCCGCGGGATCCGTTCTTGGCGCCCGCCGGTACGATGAATGTCGCCTTGCACAAACCGGTGGAGTGCAGCGGCCCGCCGCCCACCCTTGGAGACGTGGACATGCTGACCGACGGAGAGAAGGCCGGCACGGACGGCACCTACGTCGAGCTCGGGCCCGGGCTCCAGTACTGCACCATCGACCTGGGCGCGCGCCACACCATCTACGCGATCGTGGTCTGGCACTATCATAAGCAGGCGCGCGTTTACAACGACGTCATTGTGCGCACGGCCGACGACCCGGACTTCCTGGAAAACGTCGTGACCTTGTTCAATAACGACCACGACAACACCTCGGGTCTGGGCGTGGGCAAGGAGCTGAACTACGTGGAGACCGCCGAAGGCAAGCTGATCGACGCCAAAGGCGTAGAGGCGCGCTACGTGCGCCTGTACAGCAATGGGAACCACGCGAACCAGCTCAATCATTATGTGGAGGTAGAGGTCTTCGGCAAGCCGGTGAAATGAGCCCCCTGAGCACCCTGGGCGCCGGCCGGCGGGCCGCCCTGCTCCTGTGCCTGGCGGCGCTGGCGGCAGCGGCCTTGCGCCTGCCTGGCCTGGCCGAGCGGCCGATGCACGCCGACGAAGCGGTGCTGGCCGACAAACTCGGGACGCTGCTCGAAAAGGGCGAGTACCGCTACGATCCGGAGGGTTATCACGGCCCTGCGCTGTTGTACCTTGGACTCATCCCAGCGCGGCTGGCGGGCGTTAAACGCTACGCCGACCTGGACGAAAGCCTGCTCCGCTTCACACCGGCGGTTGGCGGGATCCTGCTAGCGGCCACACCGTTGCTGCTTGCGCCCGCCGTGGGTTGGATCGCGGCCGGTTGGGCTGCCTTGCTGCTGGCCGTCTCGACTTCGTTTGTCTACTACTCGCGCTATTTCATCCCGGAGATGCTGCTGGCCCTGTTCACCGCTCTGTTTCTGGCGGCGGGTTGGCGGTGGCTCGGCTCAGGCGCTCTGGGGTGGGCCGTAGCGGCGGGCGCATCGGCGGGGCTGATGACGGCGACGAAAGAAACCGCCGTACTGGCTCTGGCCTCCGCCCTGGCGGCGCTCACTCCCTGGGCGGGGCGGTGGAAGGAAATCAAGCTCTCTCAGCTTGGAGTTGCCGTGCTGGCGGGGGTGGCCGTGGCCTCTGTTTTTCTCTCCTCTTTCGGCCAGAATCCAGCCGGCCCCTGGGACTATCTACGGAGCTACTTCGCGACCTATCTCGGGCGCGGGCTGGAGCCCGGACCTCACAGCCATCCCTGGCACTACTACTTCGGCCTCCTCCTATGGTTCCGGAATGGGGCGGGGCCGACCTTTATGGAAGCGGCCATCCTGGCGCTGGCCGCCGCAGGCGCGTGGACGGCGTGGCGCAGCGGCCGGCCATTCCTGCGCTTCTTGCTGTTGTATGCGGCGCTGTTGGCCACCCTCTACTCTCTGATCCCCTACAAGACGCCCTGGTGCCTGCTCAGCTTCCACTACGCCTTGATCCTGCTGGCTGGAGGCGGCGCGGCGCGGCTGCTGGAGGCTACCAGCGGCAGGCGCGCATCCCTGGTTTGGGTGTTGCTCGCCGCTGCCACCGCGCACTTGGCCTGGCAGTCGCAACTGGCCGCATTTCGCTACGCCGCCGATCCGCGCAATCCGTGGGTCTATGCCCATACCACGCCGGATGTTTTCCGGATCCGGGATCGCCTGGAAGGGCTGGCTTCGGCGCACGAGGACGGGCGGGCCATGTCCGTGCAGATCATCAGCAACACGAATCCCTGGCCGCTGCCGTGGTACTTGCGGCGTTGGCCCAACCTCCAGTGGTGGACCGGAGCGCCGGCAAAGGCTGAGCCTGCGCCGGTTGTGCTATCTACGGCAGAGCTGGAACCTGCGGTGGCGGCCTGGCTCTACGAGTCGCGACCTGCGGGCAAACGCGAGCTGTATATGCGAATCTTCCACGAGCCGGTGTTTTTGCGCCCGGGCGTGGAAATCCGGGGCTACGCCGCAAAGAGCCTGTGGGACCGGCATCAGGCGGGGCCCTCCTCGGGCGGCCCAGCCCCGCACTGAGATCCCCCTTGCGGGCTGGACTCCGAAATGAATAGGATAAGGGAGTAACGATATCCGTATCTGAGGGGAAGCGGCTGTGATTTACTCGAGATCAGCAGAGTATGCAATCCGGGCCTTCGTGCATCTGTCCCAAGCGCCCGAGGGCAAGTACGTGATGGTGAAGAACATCGCCAAGGAAGAGGGGATCCCTTCTCACTTTCTGGCGAAGATCCTCCAGCAACTGGCGCGCAAGGGCCTGCTGCGCTCCAGCAAGGGGCCGACGGGAGGTTTTGTGTTGGGCCGGGATCCGAAGAACGTAACCTTGATGGACATCGTGGAGGCGCTGGACGGACTCGGGGACTACGAAAAGTGCGCTAGCGGCCTGGCCGAGTGCAACGACAAGCAGCCTTGCGGCATGCACGACTCCTGGGACGCACTGCGCTCCCGTATTTTAAGCTATTTAAAGAAGACCTCGATCGCCGACATTACCGAGGCGTTGGAGGAGAAGCGCCGGTTGATCGAGAAACCGAAGAAGAGCCGCACGGCGGTCAAGGCCCGTTAGCAGAGGACTCCGGCGCCGGGCGGCAAGGTGAGGAATATGAACAACTCCGTACTGGTGCCGATGGTGGTCGAGCAGACCGCGCGGGGCGAACGCGCCTACGACATCTATTCGCGGCTGCTCAAAGAGAACATCATTTTCCTGGGGACTCCGATCGACGACACGGTCGCCAATCTGGTGATCGCCCAGATGCTGTTCCTGGCCGCCGAAGATCCGGAGAAGGACATCTCGCTGTACATCAACACTCCGGGCGGGTCGATCACGGCTGGGCTGGCGATCCTGGACACGATGCGCTTCGTCGAGCCGGATATTGTGACCATCTGCGTCGGACAGGCGGCCTCGATGGGGGCGATCCTGCTGGCTGCCGGGACCAAGGGCAAGCGCTACAGCCTGCCGCACTCCCGCATCCTGATCCACCAGCCCTCCATGAGCGGGTTGGCGGGACAAGCCGCGGACATCGACATCTACGCCAAAGAGATCCTGCGCATGCGGGAAAATCTCAACCAGATTCTAGCCGAGGCTACCGGACAGCCCGTGGAGCGGATCGCGCGGGACGTGGACCGCGACTACATCATGGATCCTCAGCAGGCGCTGGAATACGGGATGATCGACCGCGTCATCACCGCGCGGCAGCTTTCGCCGGTGGCGCGAGTCTAGGCCTGCCGGACCGGCCTGGGCGCGCGGCGCAGCCTACTTCAGCAGATATCGCTCGATGAAGAGCACGGTCGCGGCGAACTGAAAATCCTGATTCTTTTTCTTGGCGAAGCCGTGGCCTTCGTCGTCCGCCATCAGAAACCACACCGTGCCGCCGTTGGCGCGGATCGCCGCCACCATCTGCTGGCTTTCGGATGCCGGCACCCGCGGGTCATTCTTGCCCTGAACGACGAACAACGGCTTGGTGATCTTGCGGGCGTTGTTGGCCGGTGAGATCGACAGCAGGAATTCCCTCATCTTCGGATCGCGTTCGTCGCCGTACTCGGCGCGCCGCAGATCGCGGCGGTAGGCCTCGGTCCGCTCCAAAAACGTCACGAAGTTGGAGATGCCGACGACGTCCACGCCGCAGCACAGCCGATCGCTGTAGTGCGTCATCACCGCCAAGGTCATGTAGCCGCCGTAGCTTCCGCCCGTGACAAGGATGCGCTTGGAGTCCAGGCGCGGATCGGCCGCGATCCAGTCGAGCAGCGCGCCGATGTCCCGCACCGAGTCCTCGCGCTTGTAGCCGTTGTCCAGATTGACGAACTCCTTGCCGAAACCGGTCGATCCCCGCACGTTGGGAAAGATCAAGGCGATGCCCAGCTCGTTGAGGTAGTAGTTGTTTCGGCCCAGAAACGTGGGCTGGGACTGGCCCTCCGGCCCGCCGTGGATGTTAATGATCACCGGGCGCGGGCCCTGAAAACGTTTGGGCGGCAGGTAGAGGAATCCGGTGATGGGGAGGCCGTCGAAGGACTTCCAGCGGATCAGCTCCGGCTCGCTGAACTCGGCGGCATTGAGTCCTCCGGTTTCGCTGAAGGTCCAGCGGGTGAGCGTGCCTGCTTCTACGTCGATCGAGTGGACATCGGAGGGGCTTCGGGCAGAGGAGAAGGTGAAGCCGAGATCGCGGCCGTTGTTGTGCCAGCGCAAGCCGCCGATGACGCCATAGGGCAGCTTGGGCAGGCTCAGTTCCTTTTCTGTAGCCGTATCCAGCACGTGCAGCACCTCCGCGCCGTCCTCGTTGACGACGTACGCCAGCCGGCGGCCGTCTTTGGTGATCGCCAGGCGGCTCAAGTCGCGGCGCAGATCCGGCCGCAAGAAACGGAGCCGGCGCGAGGCCAGATCCAGATACGCCAGGCGGCGGAAGTTGGAATCCCGGTCGGTGATCAGGTAGACGCCCTTGCCATCCGCGCCGAAAACCGCTGACCCATAGTAAGCCCGAGGCCCGGGCGGCGTCACTGCCTCTTTTGCCCCGCTGGCTGGGTCCACCAAAAACAACGAGCTTTCGTTCACCGATTTGGTCTCGGCGATCAGAAGCCGCTTCCCATCGGGCGACCACTCCACCGGCTCCCACCCGCCGCCGGAGACCTCCACCAGCAGGCGCGCCGAGGCGGGGTCACGAGGATCCATGATCCAGATGTCCGTGTCGCGCCCGTTGCGGCGGGTTGAGGCCCACGCAATGCGGCTGCCGTCGCGGGCCCACGCCACGGCGGTGTTGCGGCTCTTGCCGTCCGTCAAGAGCGTGTAGCGCCCGCTGGCCGGATCGAACCGGTGAAGCTGATAGAATTCGCCTCCGCCGGTGTCTTTTGAGAACAGAAGGAACGACCCGTCGGCCGGCTGATAGGACGCGCCGGTGACGCGGTCGGAGAAGAAAGTGAGCTGCGTGCGCGCCCCCCCGGGCATGGCCACGCGGTGGACCTGTGGGACATCTCCGAAGCGCGTAGAGATCAGGATTTCCCGCCTGACCGGATGCCAGTCCAGCAGGCTGGCCGAGCGGAATTCACTGTATTGTCCCAACCGCTCATACAGGGACAAAGGAATCGGCGGAATGCCTTCCACCGTGAGATTCGGCGGTACGGGCAGGTTCTGCGCCGGAGCCAGCAGCGGCAAAAGCAGCGCCAGCGCGCACAGCCGGAACGTCTTCACGCGATGCATGATTCTCCTCCCCACAACCGGCGCGGCAAAATCATGGCATCCGGAGTTGCCGCGTCCGGCTGCTTTTCTATGATGATGCACTCCCAGGGGCGGCGCAAAACAGACCGCCATCGCCCCGCAAAAAACCGGACCCTGGCGAAGCGCGCTTAAGCGCCCCGGTCCTCCAAGCCCATCTGCGACAGCCGGTAGCGCAGCGCGTTGCGGGTCAATCCCAACAGGCGCGCCGCCTGGCTCTTGTTTCCGTCGGCCCGGCGCAGAGCCTCCCGGATCAACGCCTGCTCGTACTCCTCCAGCGTGTATCCCTCCGGCAAGAAGGGAACGGCCGAGGATTTGACGGCGCGGGGACTCGCCTCCAGCTTAATGTCGGAAGGCTCCAGCACGGTTCCGCTGCACAGCACCAGACTGCGCTCGATGACGTTCTCGAGCTCCCGCACGTTGCCGGGCCAATGGTACTCCATCAATTTCTGGATGGCGGCCTCGGAGATGGAAGTCGCCGTCGATCCAAGCTCCGGGGCCAGCTTGCGAACGAAATGCTCGGCCAGGAAGGGGATATCCTCTTTGCGCTCGCGCAGGGGCGGAATGTTGATCGGGACGACATTCAGCCGGTAATAGAGATCCTCGCGAAAGGTGCCTTCTTCCAGCGCCGCACGCAGGTCGCGGTTGGTGGCGGCAATGATGCGCACGTCGATCTGGCGGGTCTTGTTGCTGCCCAGCCGCTCGAATTCGCGCTCCTGAAGCACGCGCAGCAGTTTGACCTGAATGGGGCCGGGCACATCGCCGATCTCGTCGAGAAAAGCCGTCCCCGTATCGGCTAGCTCGAACTTGCCGGGCTTGCTGGCCACCGCGCCCGTAAAGGCGCCCTTTTCGAAGCCGAACAACTCGCTTTCCATGAGATTCTCGGGGATCGCCGTGCAGTTGATCTTCACGAACGGGCGGTCCCGGCGCGGCGAGTGGTAGTGGATGGCGCGCGCGATCAGGTCTTTGCCCACGCCGCTTTCGCCCGCCAGCAGCACGGTGGCCCGCGTCGGCGCCACGCGCAGGATGGTGGCGAAGATCTCCTGCATGGCGGGGCTGCGGCCCACGATGTTGTCGAAGGTGTAGCGGCGGCCCAGCTCCTCGCGCAGGCTGCGGTTCTCATCGCGCAGCGCGCGGACTTCGAGCGCCTTCTGGATGACGGTCAGCAGGTGGTCCAGCGAGAATGGCTTGGGCAGGAAATCGGTCGCGCCCAGCTTCATCGCCTCTACCGCGATTTCGACCGATCCAAAGGCGGTCATCACCACCACCGGGAGCAGCTCATCCTGCCTGCGCAGCAGCCGCAGCAGCTCCAAACCGTCCATGCCGGGCAGCCTCAGGTCCGTCAAAACCAAACTGGCGCGGTCGGCCAGCCGCAGGGCTTCCTCGGCCGTGCCGGCCAGATCAACCTCATAGCCGGCAGCCTGAAGCTGGAGCTCGATTACGCGCCTCAGTTTGGCTTCGTCTTCAACCACCAGGATTCGGTGCTTCATGCCGAGCTGGAAGATGCCGAGCCCGCGGGCTTGGTGGGGAGATGCACCCGGAAAACGCTGCCTTTGCCCGCTTCGCTCTCGACCGACATTGTACCGCCGTGCTGGTCCACGATCTTGGAAACGATGGAGAGCCCCAGCCCCACGCCGTCCGGCTTGGTGGTGAAGAACGGGTTGAAGATGTTTTCCAGATGCCGCGGCTCGATGCCGGAGCCGCGGTCGATGACCGAGATCTCCACGCCCTCGCCCGCCGGGCGGGTCTTGACCGTAACCGCGCCTCCGGGCGGAGATGCCTGCACCGCGTTCAGCAAGAGGTTGTAGAAGACGCGCTCGAGCAGTTCGGCGTCCATAGGAAAGGGCCGGATGTCCGGAGAGTAGTTCTTGAAGATGGCTGCGCGGCCCGGGCCGCTGTCGCGTTCCACGCGGGCCACGGCGCGGTCGATCACTTCGGTCAACTCGCAGACCTCCAGACGCAGCTCCAGCGGGCGCGCGAACTCCAGGAAGCGCGTCACCAGCGAGTTGACCCGGTCGACCTCGCTGGCGATGAATCCGGCCAGCTCCGCGGCGACCTCCCCTCTTCCCGCGACGTTCTTTTTCAGCATCTCGGCGCTGGCGCGGATCGTACCGAGCGGATTGCGCAGCTCGTGCGCCAGGCCCGCCGAGAGCTGCCCCAGCGCCGCCAACCGCTCGGAGCGCCGGATGGTCGCCTCCGCTTCCTTCAGGCTGCGATTGGCCGCCGCCAGCTCCTCCAGCGTGGCGCGGTACCGTTGCTCTTGGCGCCTCCCGGCCTGAGCCAGTTCGTAGGTCAGGAAAGCAGTGACGACCAGGAACAGGAGCCGCAGGCTGAGCTCCCGCACTCCGTCGTCGGTGAGGGTCACCTGCGACCAGTCCACGTAGACCGGCAGGAGAAACGACAAGTAGGAGAGGCACGCCAGCAGCGTGATCACGATCGTCCCCGTCACGCCCAGCGTGGTGGCCGCCGAGACCACAGGCAGCAGCAAGATCAGATAGTAGCTGCTGCTGACGCCATTGGTCAGTCCCACCAGAATGTATCCGAGCCCCAGCTTGATCAGAGCGGAAACAACCTTGCCCTGGGGGCTGTTGAGGGCCTCTAGGCGAGGCTCGGCCACTTGAAGAGCCGCCAGGCACAACAGCAAGAAAATCTCGCCGGCGCTCTGCGTGGGGCTGGCGAAGCCCAGCGCCGCGAACAGCAGGAGCCAGACGGCGTCCTGGAGGCGGATGTTCCGGAGGCGGCCGAGGACACTCACGCGACCATCTTAGCCGCCTTTGTGCCATAATAGAGAACCACACTGTTTCCGGTGAGTCCGCAGCCCAATATGCCCAGCCTTGAGGATCTGACCGTGTCTCAAGAAGAACTTTCCTTTGCCGAAATCCTTGCCCAATTCGAGGAATCACACCGCAGCGAGTCCGGCCCGCGCCAGGGCACGGTGCTGGCTGTCTCGAACGATTCCGTCGTCGTGGATATCGGCTTGAAGACGGAGGGGGTGATCCCGGCCGAAGCCTTCCGTAAAGCGGATGGCAGCCTCGGCGTGGAGCCCGGCGATCTGGTCACCGTGACCATCACCGGGCGCAATTCCGAAGGGTATTACACGCTCTCCATGCTAAAGGTCGAAAAGCCCAAGGACTGGGCCGGCCTCCAGGCGGCCTTCGAGGAGGGCCGGATCATCGGCGGCGTGGTGACCGGTCAGATCAAAGGCGGCTTCAGCGTGGACATCGGCGTGCGCGCCTTCCTGCCCGCTTCCCGCAGCGGGGTGCGCGAAGCATCGGAGATGGAGCAACTGGTGGGGCAGGAGATCCGCTGCAAGATCATCCAATTGAACGTCGAAGAAGAAGACGTCGTGGTGGACCGCCGCGCCGTTTTGGAAGAGGAAGAGCGCCAGGCGCGGGAGCGCCGGTTTGCCGAGATTCAAGAAGGCGCGGTACTGGAAGGAACGGTCCGCTCGCTCACCAATTTCGGGGCGTTCGTCGATCTGGGCGGAGTGGAAGGCTTGCTCCACGTGGGCGACCTGTCCTGGGGGCGCGTGAATCAACCCTCGGACGTCCTGAAAGTGGGCGACACGGTTCAAGTCAAGGTCCTCAAAATAGATCCGGCGGCGCGACGCATCTCGCTCGGTCTGAAACAGCTAACGCCGGACCCCTGGAGCCTCGCCGCAGAGAAGTATCCCATCGGCAGCCGCGTGCGGGGCAAAGTCACACGTCTGGCCGACTTCGGCGCGTTCGTCGAGTTGGAGCCAGGCCTGGAAGGACTCATCCGCATGGCGGACATGTCCTGGTCCCGCAAGGTACGCAAACCCAGCGACGTATTAAAACCGGGCGACATGGTTGAAGTCGTGGTGACGTCGCTTCAGCCCGCCGAACGCCGCATGGGCCTCAGCCTGAAAGCCGCCCTGGGGGATCCCTTGGAGGAAGTTTCCGCCCGGCTGACGGTGGGCGCTGTGGTGGAAGGTCCCGTCGTGAGCCTGGCCGACTTCGGCGCCTTTGTCGAGCTGGCCGAGGGCGTCGAGGGCATGATCCACATCTCCGACATCACCAGCGAAAAGCGCATCAAGCACCCGAAAGAAGTGCTCGCCGCCGGGCAGCGGGTCCGCGCGCAGGTCCTCGAAATGGATGCCGCCAAGCGCCGCATCCGCCTCGGCATGAAGCAACTGGAGCCGACCTCCGTAGATGACTACATCGCCGAGCACAAACCCGGCGATACCGTGAGCGGGCGCTTGCTTGACTGCGGCGCCAAGCAAGCCAAAGTAGAGCTTGGCGATGGAGTTGTGGCGATTTGCCGACTGCCTCTTCAAGGGCAAGCACCCGCGGCGAAGGACTCACCGCCGCCGAAAGCGGACTTGGCTTCGCTGACTGCGATGCTCTCGGCGAAGTGGAAGCAGGGAGGCACAGTGGCAGCTTCATCGGCGCAGGCGCTGCGGGGTGGTCAGGTCCGCACGTTCCGGATCACGCTTCTGGATCCTGCCAGCAAGCGCATCGAAGTTGAACTGGCGGACTGAGAGCGCGATCGAATAGCGCTCGCGTCGCCGGCCAGCAAGCCGGAAATCGAGAAACGTTCCCGCGTTTCCAGTGCAAACAAGTTCGCAAACTGACCCGGCGGACCGCCCGGAGTTGTAATCCGCATCCTACGATTTTTTCCGCAGCGGGGTATAGCCAAAAACAAGAAAACCGCTTATAATTGGGCTTTGCCAGTGGGGTCACATCTGTACCGGACTTATTGATGGGATTAGAACTAAAGCGGTTGCTTTTACTCTTGTGTTTGGGAAACGCACTGGCGATGGCGCAACCAGAACCCGCGCAAGAGCAGTTGCGGCGGCTGAGCATCCCCCGGGTCAACCGCGCTCCGCGGCTGGCCGATTTCCTGAACGGAACCCCGCGCGAAGCCGAGCTGGCGGTTTCCGACTTTCGCCAGTACTCCCCCGGCGACGGCATCCCCATCACCCAGCCGACCACGGCTTATCTTTCGTATGACAGCAAGAATCTCTACGTAGCTTTTGTCTGCAAGGACGACCCCAGGCTCATTCGCGCGCGTCTGGCCAAGCACGACCAGATCCTGACCGATGACCGGGTCATCATCAACATCGATACGTTCCTGGACCGCCGGCATATGTACTGGTTCGACATTAATCCTTACGGCGTGCAGGCGGACGGAAACATTACGGACGGCGTGGAGGACAGCCCGAGTTGGGACACCCTATGGTACGCCGAGGGCCGCGTTACGGAGGACGGCTACGTCGTGCTGGCGGCGATCCCGTTCAAGAGCCTGCGCTTCCCGGCCAAAAGCGAGCACACCTGGGGGCTGATTTTGGGCCGCTATATTCAGCGCAATAACGAGATTGCGTTGTGGCCTTACTTGAGCAGCCGGAAGCCCGGGTGGGTTCAGCAAGGCGGAGATCTAGACGGTTTGCGCGAGATCAGCCCCGGGCGCAACTTGCAATTCATTCCTTATGGGTTGTATTCCCGTTCGAGGTATTTGGATGCGCCGCCGAGTGGTACGCCAAGGCTGCTGTGGGATACAGAAGCCCGGGGCGGCGTCGATGCCAAGGTCGTATTAAAGGATGCTTTTACGCTGGATGTTGCTGTAAACCCGGATTTCAGTCAGGTGGAATCCGATGAGCCGCAGGTTACGGTGAATCAGCGTTATGAAGTTTACTTTCCAGAAAAGCGTCCGTTCTTTCTCGAAAACGCTGGATTCTTCACGACCCCACAAACGCTATTCTTCTCAAGACGCATTGCCGACCCGCGTTTGGGAGCGCGGCTGACAGGAAAACTGGGAACCTGGTCGTTGGGCGCCATGTTTGCCGACGACCGCGGACCGGGCAAGACCACGCCGGCGGGCGCCGCCGGGCATGGCCGGTCGTCGCCGGTGGGCGTGTTTCGCTTGCAGCGGGAGTTCACGCGCAACGGCCGCAACTCGAGCCTCGGCGTTATGGCCACCAGCCAGGAGTTCGCCGGCTCCTTCAACCACGTGTACGCCATGGACGCTCAATGGCAGGTCCTTGGCAACTGGCTGTTTCAAGGACAAGCGGCGGGCAGCAAGACCCGCGAGGTTGACGGTCAGAGGTTGACCGGGCCGTCGTACCGTGCGGGCTTCTATCATCGGGGCCGGCATTTTATCTCGGAGACTCGCTATCTGGACGTAAGTCCCAATTTCCGTTCCTGGGTGGGTTTCTTTCCACGGCTGGACATCCGCGAACTGCGCCAAAGGTCGGGATACCAGTGGCGCTACGACCAGGGCTGGCTCCAGAGCCTGGGTCCGGAGCTCACTGCTTCCATCAATTACGACCGGCAGGGACGGCTGCGGGATTGGAACCTGGTTCCCGAGTTTCGCATGAGCCTGATCCGTGGAACGGATCTGTCGATCTATCACGAACAGGCTTACGAACTATACCAGGGCCGAGGTTTCCGGCGTCCGCTGTCCGCGGTCCGTTTCCGGACCGAATGGCTGAGCTGGCTTTGGATTCAGGTGCAGTGGTTTCAGGGCGCGGCGATCAACTACAATCCCAGCTCCGGGCTGCCGCCATTTCTCGGGCAGGTGAAGCGCTTGGAAAGCAGCCTCACCTTGCGGCCGGACCGGCGGCTGCAAATCGAGGAAACTTACCTATTTAGCGGCCTCCGCACCGGCGAGAAGTCGGGACTCGGTGCGGCCGAGCCCGGGGAGGTCATCTTCCAGAACCATCTGTTTCGCACCAAACTCAACTACCAGTTCACGCGCCGGCATTCGCTGCGCTTCATTGCGGACTATGACTCGGTGCTTCCGAACTCCAAATGGACCAGCCTTTCCAAAGATAAGAGGTTGGGGTTGGACGTTTTGTACACCTATATGTTGAACCCGGGCACGGCTGTATATATCGGTTTTACGGATCAGCGCGAAAACTACCGGCTCGATCCACTCCGGTCTCCGGCCCTGTACCGCACGACAAGCTTGGATCTGAGCACGGGCCGCCAATTCTTCGTCAAGCTCAGCTATCTGCTGCGGTTTTGAGCTTCCAGGCCTTGCCGGCGGGCCTTAGCGGCGGCGAGCACCGGCCTCAGCGCCAGGTTCACCAGGATCATGAGGACCGAAAAGCCGGGCAGCACCAACAGCGCCGTTCCCAGCTGCTGGTCGTCGCCGCCGGCGATGCCGCCTATAATCTTGGAGCTGACCGCCAGGCCGACCCAACCGAAGGTGATTACGATGCCCATGGCCGTCGCCGTAGCTTTGGGGAAGGCGTCCCCGGCCATGGCCAGCGTGGTGGGGAAGACTGGGGCCATCGCCAAGCCGGCGCAGAACACGGTGACCCAGGCCACGGAGGGGTCCTTGGTTTGCAGCGTCAGGTAAGTGGTTGCGGCCATGAGCACGGAGGCTCCCAAGGTGACGTTCTGGGATGAGATTCGAATCAGGATCCGCGACACCGCCACGCGCCCGACGAGCATGCCCAGAGCAAAACCCAGCGACAGAATCGTCAGCGCCTGGCTTTCGGGAATGCCTTGGGCCGTCAGATGCTTGGCCAGCCAGTTCCAGACGCCTACTTCGCAAGCGACGTATAGGAACAACATCAACGATAACAGATACAGGGACGGGTTGCCCGTCACCAGGCCCACTTCGGAGAGTTTGAAACCGCGTTCGCCGGTGGGCTTAGGCATTGTGGTCAGCGCGTGGATCAGCAGGGTGGCCGCCGTGAGCACGGCTACGACGTAGCACATGGCGATGACGTTGCCCGACAGCAGGTTGCCGGCCACCAGCGGAGTGAGCAAGCCGCCCAAGCCAAAGAACAGGTTCAACAGGTTCAGCGTGCTGGCCCGCCGGGCTTCGTTCAAATCGCTGACCAGAGCGTTGGCCGCGGTCACGATCATGCCGCCGCCCAATCCCAGCAGGAACATCCAGGCGATCAGGTGCGTGTAGCCCCCCGAGGCTGGCAGGAGGAAGAGGGCCGCCGCGATCAATGTGAGGCCGAGCAACAGCCCGGTCTTCTTGCCCTTGTTATCGATGAGCGGGCCGATCGACACGGAGGCGATGATCAGTCCCAAGGCTTGTGCGAAGGCGATATTGCCGCTCTGTTCGGGCGTGAGGCCGAAGCGGGCCGAGAGGTTGGGCAACAAGGTTCCGAGCATCGCGGCAATCATCCCGTAAACAAGGATTGCCAGGATGGCGGCAAGGATCAGACGTCCTGACTTCACAGTTGACATGTGGATTCTCCGGAAGATGCAAAAGCCGCGGCCCCGCCGCATGGGAGGGGCCACGGCTTGTGATGTTATCAAATCCCACTACGCGAAGCGATACTTCTGGGTCCGCGCATCCCAAAGGACGGTCCGGCCGCGCTTGTAGGAGAGGGTCGCCATGTGGCCGGGGATGGCGGCCACCTGGCCTTCACTGGCCGGTGCGATCGGCTTGGTCTTGCCGCGGATGGCATCCAGCCAGTTGCGGATGTGGTTCTCCACGCTGGTGTTGTCCATGGGCTCCCGGACATGGATTTCCTTGCGCGCCGCCACGCGCGCGGGCGGTTTGCCGCCGAATTGCTGAGGATAGAAATGGAGCTCGGAGCGGTTCAGTACCTCGATGGTCCCCTCGTAGCCCAGGAACTGCTCGCCGTAACCGTACTGATCATTGCCGAAGAAGCAACTGTAGTTGAGATGGAAGGCGTCGGCGTACTTGTAAATGGCGCTCAGGGTGTCGGGAACCTCCCGGTCGTCGTTGGGCGGTCCCCATACCAGAATGCCGCCGGTGGCCATGCAGGCGATCGGGACAGCTTTGCCGAGCACGTAGTTGGCGATGTCGGTCTGGTGCACCAATAGATCGGTGGAGATGCCGCCGGAATAGTCCCAGTAGTTCCTCCACTGGAAGTAGCGGCGCTTGTCGAAGGGCCGCTTCGGCGCTGGTCCAAGGAAGCGCGCCCAATCGCAGGTCTGCTCGCTGGCGTCCGGGGGGATGACATAGCGCCAGGCGGCGGGGTTGCCGGACCGGTCTGGGAAATTCCGGTACCAGAAGGCGCGCACGTAGTGGACGTCGCCGATCATGCCGCTGTCCACCATCTCCTTGGCCTTCTGGTAGAGCGGGTTGCTCCGGTTCTGGGTGCCCACCTGGATGATGCGGTCGTAGTTCTGGGCGGCCTTCACGATCTCGGCGCCTTCCTCGATGGTGTGTGCGATTGGCTTTTCGAGGTAGATGTGTTTGCGCGCCTTGATGGCATCCATGGTCTGCATGTGGTGCAAGTGCTCGGGGGTGGCAATGAAGACCGCGTCGATGGCGGGATCCGCCAAAATGTCCCGATAGTCCACCACCGCCTTGGGCGTATTGCCGCCCATGGTTTTGATTCGTTCCACGCCGCGCGCCAGCCACGTGGCATAGGTATCGCAGACGGCCAGCACCTGCACTTGATCTCCGGCACCCTTATAAAGCCTTTCCATTAGGTAGTAGCCGCGGCCGCCGGCGCCGATGAATCCGATGGTGATCTTTTCGTTGGCGCCCAAAGCCCTGCGCGCTGTGGGCGAGGCTACGAATCCGGCTCCGGCCGCCGTCCAAACAAAGCTCCTGCGGGTCAGATCTTGGGGCATCGCTGGTTTGCTCCTTGTGATCAATTCTAAACTCAGCATATCAGAGGACTGTGCCGCTGAAAACCCAAAGCGGACCAGCACCTCTGCTTCATCGTGGAGCATCAGGCCGGCGCAACCATTCAATTCCTGATGCCGCGAAAAGGATTGCGTTTGGTGCGGGAACGCAGGTTGGCAGTGTGGGTCATGGGCGGGCAGAGTTGGGCCGAGGTTTGAGCGCTAGCCTGGAAACTTAAACTACCGGAGCTAGGGTTGGCACAAGCTACCCGCGCAGCACGGCCGCGTGCGCCACGGGTAGGCAAAGTTGGAGTGTGGAGTGGGAGCCACCTGTGCGGGTTGGTGGGGATTTTTGGTTAGGCTTTCTTTGTGGTTGGCCTTTCTCGGCTGTCTTCGCTGCTTTTTGACTCCTTGTTGAGCTGGTTGCTGTTAACGGTTGCCTCTTTGTTTTGTATAAGTTGGGAGGCCTCCC
>JAIMAR010000001.1 GCA_023511855.1 Bryobacteraceae bacterium | reverse complement strand
CACCGGATGGGGGTGAGCTCCGGTCCCTGAAGCCGGCCGCCGGGGGTGAGCAGGCGGGGGAGGCCTCCCAACTTATAAAAAACAAAGAGGCAACCGAAACCAAAAAGCAGCTCAACAAGGAGTCAAAAAGCGGCAGAAACAGCCCAGAGAACCCAACCAGCCAGCAAACACAACCGCCTTACAGCCCTGTTGGGGCGGACGGGCGTGTCGGCTCTGGTGGCGTGTGTCCCACGGCTTGCGCCAGGACCACATCCCGCGGCTGCCCAGCGCGCCCGCCCGCGCATACACCTCACCACAATCCTGCCGCGGCCGCAGTGCATCGCCCCAACTTTTCCCAAGCGGCCCCTTACAGCAACGGCCGCAGCCCTTCCTGCCGCACCTCCCACTCCCCCTTCGGGAAACCGGGCGCCGCCTCCGCCGGTCCCCCTCGCCAACCCGCGGCCATCATCGCCACCGCAATCAGCAGGCCTCCGTTCCCCGGCAAGTATAGCGGTAAGTTCGGCCGCTGGTAATTGTGCCCGTTCGCAAGCCAGCGATTCTTCGGCGACTCCAGAAACAACGCATCCACCGCCGCCGTTCTCTCCCCCAGCCGCGCCGCCGTCATGGCGATTACCGGATAGTCCCACCCCCAGGTGCTCGGCCAGTCCCACACCTCCAGCACCTTCCGCAGCGTGTTCCGCATGATCTGGCGGTCCACCCTTTCCCCAGGCAGAACCCCCAGCGCCATGAGCATCGAGGGATGATCGCGGTTCCGCTCCGCGTAAGTCTGGGGACAATTCTCGTGCGCCAGGTAAATCCCGTCTCGCGTCGGTAGCGGCGAAAGCCGGTCGCGCACCTCGTCCCATTTCGGCTCGCGCCGCATTCCCAGCCGCTCCCTCCAGTGCTGCGCAACCCCCAGCGCGTGATGCCAGTACTCCAGCTCGTAAGTTGGGTTCCACGTCTCGCGCGGAGGATGATTCTCTTGCGCCGGAATCAGCGGCGGCCCGAGCACGTAGCGCCCCCGGACCGGGTCCAGGTGCGCGTAGGAGGCCATGAACTCCGCCGACTCCATCACAATCTCGCGATACTTCTCCAGGACCGCGCGCCCAGGGTGCACTTGATAGATAGACTCGGCCATCACGATCGGGTGCGGCTGCTGCCAGATCAGCAGAGGCCCAATGGCCGAGGGACTATCGTTCCCCTCCGGGTCGCTCATCTTGGGCCAGCGCGCTCCGGCGTAGCCCTGCTCCCTGGCCCGCTGCCGCGCGGAAGGCAAGATCGACGCATACCACTCCAGGCTGCGCTCCAGAAGCGCCTCCCGCCCCCACATCGGAAAGTGCGCCGCATGCCACCAGTGCATCTCCAGATGGAACTTCCCGTACCAACTGTTGCAGGTGAGTCCGGTCTCTTGCGGCGGCATCGAACCGCAGCACTGAATCGCGGTCAAATACTGCGACAAGATCACCCGGCGTTCCAATTCCCGCGCGCGCCCATCCCGGCTGCCCGAGAAGTCCACCGCCGCGCCGGTGGTCCAGAAGCGCTCCCAGTAACGGCGGCTCGCCTCGATGACCCGAGCCGCGGGATCCGCAGGCTGCGCCTCGCTGCGCGGGCTGAAGACACATGCCAGCTCCAGCGTGGAGGAGCCCGGCGCCGCTTGCAGCAAAAAGCTGTGCGGACCTGCCCGCCGCGCCGCACTGCCGGCCCGCCACCCAAGCTGAACCCAATACCGGTCGGTGTCCAGTTCCCGCAGCAAGCGCAGCCTGCCCGCCGATTCTTGCACCACCGCCGTCCTGTGCCGCTCCTCCGAGCGCCAGTCCGCGGCATTCATCTGCGGGGAGCCGTACGGGAACTCCAGCGCCACCGCCAGGCGGCCGTCCTTCAAAAGCGCAGAGCGAATCGTGACCGCCAGTTCGTCCCGCGCCGGATGGCAGCACGTTACCACCTCCACCGCCTCGCCGTCCACTTCGAAACGGCTGGTCAGCAGCCCGCTCCACAGATCCAGCGTTTGGCGAATGGAACGCAAATCCGCGGGCGTGGCTGCGCTGCCGTCCCCCTTCCGGATCCTCAACCCGATCCGTCCCAGGTGCAGCCGGTGCGGATTCTCCCGCAGCCAGTTGAACAGCTCCACTTGGCCGGCGGGGCTGGTGGCGTAGCCTACTTGCCGCCCGTAGGTATCGAACCTCTCCAGACGCAGATCCTTGCGCGACAGCCCCTTAAGCGGCGGAAAACTGTGCCAGCCCCACTGCGACTGCGTGCACAGGGGAATGCCGCTCTCGTACAACTCCGGGAAGGTTTGAAGCCCGGTGACGTCAGCGGTGAAGGCGAACTCGCCGTTGCCCACCGTCAGCGGCCCCAAAGGGTCAAGACCCGTCACGACGGGATTGTGCCGGTCGACAAGGGCGCGGCGATGGATCCGCTCCGCCCCAGCCAGGCTCAGCGCCGCAGCACCCAGAAACTCTCTTCTCGATATCCTCAACCCGTGCCAGTATACTCAAGCCGCCGGCTCCGGGAGGCGGGGTCTCAGGACTGCCTCCCGGCGAAATGATAGGCTCAATTCAGGCAAGTCACGGAATGTGCAGTTCTGGTCTCAGGAGGCAGGATATGTTTCACAGGAGGCTCACCCGGGTTTCAGCCACTCTATTGGCGGCCTGCATTCTCGCCGCAGCGGCCCTTGCTGCTCCCAAAGTTGAAAAGGTCGAGCCGCCCAACTGGTGGACGCCGCACACATGGAACACCGTGCAGTTGCTGCTCACGGGCGCGGAGCTCCAGAACGCCAAGGTCAGCACCGGCTCGCGCGGACTCCGGATCGACGTGCGCGGCGGATCCCCCGACGGTCGCTACCTATTCGTGTACCTCACGATCGCCGGCAATGCTCAACCCGGCACGCACAGGTTTCGAATCCAAGGCGCAACCGGCGAGGCTCAGTTCGACTTCCGCTTGGACCGGCCGCTGGATCCCCGCGGCCGCTATCAGGGCTTCGGCCCCGACGACGTCATCTACCTGATCATGCCCGACCGTTTCGCCAACGGCGACCCCTCCAACGACAGCCCGCCCGAGTTCAACCGCCCCGCCGACCGCTCCAGCCCCCGCGCCTACCACGGTGGCGACCTGCGCGGCATCCGAGACCGCTTGCCCTACCTCAAAGACCTCGGCGTCACCGGCATCTGGATGACGCCCGTCTACAAGAACTCCAACACCGCCGCTTCGCCCTACCACGGCTACCACACCGTCGACTTCTACGCCCTGGAGCCCCGCCTCGGCACGATGCAGGAGTTCAAGGAACTGGTCGACACCGCCCACGCGCTGGGCATCAAAGTGGTTCAGGACCAGGTCGCCAACCACTGCGGGCCGCAGCATCCCTGGGTCGCCAACCCTCCCACCAGGACCTGGTTCAACTACATCGACCGCACGCCCCGCCCGCGCAACAACTTCGATATCCCCGCGCTGTCGGATCCCTACGCCCGCCCCAAACGGCGCGATCTGCCTTTGCGCGGCTGGTTTGCCGGCAACCTCCCAGACTTCAATCAAGATGACCCGCTCGTCACGGACTACCTGATCCAGAACGCCCTGTGGTGGATCGGCATGACCGGCATCGACGGCATCCGCCAGGACACCTACCCTTACGTTGACCGCCCCTTCTGGGAGAAATGGCAGGCGGCCATCGACCGCCAGTTCCCTTCCCTTACCGTGGTTGGTGAGATCACCGCTCCGACCCCGGCCGTTCTCTCGTTTTTTGAGGGCGGCATCCGCCGCGCGGGCGTGGACACGCGTCTGCCCTCGATGCTGGACTTCCCGCTGGCCAGCGCCGTGCGCGCGGTCTTCGCCCAAGGCCAGCCGATGACGCGTCTGGCGGAAGTGCTGGCCCAAGACTCGCTGTACCAGCATCCCGAAAAGCTCGTTCTGTTCCCGGGCAACCACGATCAGCCGCGCTTTCTGACCATCGCCAAGGGAGACCTCTCGAAGCATCTGCTGGCCCACGCCTTCGTGTTGACCACGCGCCGTGCCGTCCATCTCTACTACGGCGACGAGGTGGCCATGCAAGGCGCCAACGACCCCGACAACCGGCGCGACTTCCCCGGCGGGTGGCCCGGCGATCCGGTCAACGCCTTCTTGCCCCAAGGCCGCACCGGCGACGCCGCCACCGCGTTCGACACGGTCCGCGCCCTACTCCACTTCCGGCAGCAGCACCCCGCCTTGCGCCAGGGCGGCCTGACCCAGCTTCTGGTCTCTCAGGATCAATACGCCTACCTGCGCTCCAGCGCGGAGGAACATGTCCTGATCGTGCTCAACCGCGCCGGCGCGGACAAGCCCATTGAAATCGAAGTGGATGATCTTCCTCTCGCCGATGGGCTGCGCTTTCAACCGTTACGCAGCGGACGTCCGGGAGTGAGCGTCTCGGGCGGAAAGATTGTTATCCCAAACCCCGAGCCAATCGAGATCTATTGGGCACAGCGATCCCGCTGACCGGAGGTCTGGTGCGGACCCCTTGGTATGCGGCTCTGCCGATTCTGGCCCTGGCCGTTTACGGCACCCTGCTTCTTGTTGCCAGGAGCCTCACCTACCACCCGTGGAAATATCCGCGCGGCAGCTGGGAGGCCCAGGCTTGGCTGGGAGCTGTGGACGTCTGGCTTCGCACCGATGACGGCGTGCGCCTGCACGCCTGGTGGGTTCCGGCTTCGGAGAGCCCGCTCGCAACCCTCTTTGTCCACGGCAACGGCGGCAACCTCACCCACCGCCTCGGACACATCCTGGCTATTCGCGAAGCCGGCTCCTCAGTATTGATGCTGGATTATCGCGGCTATGGGCGAAGCGAAGGGTGGCCCACCGAAGCCGGTTTGTACCGCGACGCGGACGCCGCCTACCGGCATCTGCAAGAACTGGGCTACCCGCCGGACCGCATCGTGCTCCACGGCGAGTCGCTCGGCACAGCGGTCGCCGTAGAGCTGGCTTCGCGAAGACCGTGCGCTGGAATGATTCTGGAGGCGCCCTTCCCGTCAGCCGGGGATGTCGCCTGGCGCGTGCTGCCTCTTGTGGGGCCGCTGGTGGCCCGCGGCTTCGGCTCCAAACAGCGCATCGCCGGCTTTCAACGGCCCCTGCTGGTCATCCACGGCACGCGCGACGAGGTGATCCCTTTCGAATTCGGCCGGCAGGTTTACGATGCCGCGCCCGGCCCCAAGTGGTTCTGGGCGGTGGAGGGCGCCGGCCATAACGACCTACTGCAAGTGGCCGGTGCAACCTACCGCGCGCGCCTCCAGGAGTTTTACCGCCGCATCCAGCCTTGAGGCGCGGATGCTACCTTGGTTGTTATGGAACTCAAGGGAAAGAGAATCGCCGTTTTGGCGGACAACATTTATCAAGAGCTTGAAGTTTGGTACCCGCTTTACCGCTTCCGCGAAGCGGGCGCCGAGGTTGTCGTCGTAGGGGCCAAGGCCGGCGAGACCTACACCAGCAAGTTCGGCTATCCGGTGAAGGCGGACTTAGCCTACGAAGAAGCGAAGGCCTCCGAGTTCGACGGCGTGGTCATCCCGGGAGGCTACGCGCCGGACATCATCCGCCGCTATCCGGCCGCCTGCCAGTTTGTGCGCGAGCTCGACGCGCAGGGCAAACTGGTCGCCTCCATCTGCCATGGCGGTTGGGTGCTGTGCTCGGCGGGGATTCTGAAGGGCCGCCGCGCGACCAGCTTTTTCGCCATCAAGGATGACGTCGTGAACGCCGGGGCTATTTGGGAGGACGCCGAAGTGGTCGTCGACCGCAACCTGGTCACCTCGCGCAAGCCCGATGATTTGCCGGCCTTCTGCCGCGCCTCGATCGCTGTGCTGGTTGGCCGCGGCTGAGCGGAAGTCGATTCCCAACCAGGGCTGGCAACCTGCTACGAAAAAGGCCGTGGGGACCGCTCAGGGGTGCGGCCCCCACGGCAAGCAACCGTCGCGTTCAAGCGCGCGGTGTGGTGGGACTTGGTGTCTCAGAATTTGTATTTCAACCCGAACTGAAGCTGGCGCATCGGAATGGCCGTGCTCCGAATGCGGCCAAACCCAACGTCGGGCTGGCTGACGTTCCGGCCCCAGGAGGCGCCATAGTTGCCCCAAACCGGATGGTTCAAAAAGTTGAAGGCTTCAAACCGGAACTGCAAGCTATGGCCCTCCATCACGCGGAAATCCTTCAAGGTTGAGAAATCCCACATGAACTGGCTCGGGCCCAGCAAACGATTGCGCGAGATATTACCGAAGGTGCCGCCCGGCACGTAAGCAAACGCCGTCGGATCGAGCCAGCGGTCGGTGGTCCGCTGCCCCTTCGGCAAGTAAGGGGACTTGCCAGTGGAGTTGGCGCGCGGATCCCCGAAGGAGCCGGTACCAGGCGCGTCCCAGCCGGCAGCCGTGTTGATGGGCCGTCCGTTTTGAATGGTCATGATCGTTCCGATCTGCCAGCCGCCCACAAGCTGGTCGAGCAGTGCACCCTGGTTCAGGAAGCGCTGGCCGCGGCCGAGGGGCAGCGGAACTAGCGTCGAGAGCACGAAGCGGTGCGGTGTGTTGTAGGCCGAGTAGCCGTACTCGCACTTCAGGCAGCGGTTGTCCTGCGGCGTAATGTCGGCGGCCGTGCCGCGGATCGCGCTGCTGCTGTCCAGCGCTTTTGACCAGGTGTAAGCCGCGTTAATGGAAACGCCAGCCGGCGAGCGGTAGGTGTACTTGAGGCCGAGACCGTTGTAGTTGCCAGTGTACCCGTTGACCACGATCTGCTGGAACCCGAAGGCCGGCGCCGGCCTACGCAACAGGATATTGGTCGTGCCGGGAATCGGGGCGTTTCGGTTCTGCAATCCCTGCACCTTGCGGTGGAGCGCACCGTTGTAGCCGATCTCCAGCGAAGAATTCTGGGTAAGGGTCCGCTGAATGTTGAACAGATACATCATGGAATAGGGGGTCGCCACCTCGGGGACCACGCCCCATAAGTAGGCGGAAGCGACGCGCACCGGCAACTGAGAGGGATCCAGGAAGTTGTACCAGCTCGTATTGGGCAGCTCGGGCGAGGAGTTGGCTACGCGGTCCAGGCGGCCGCCCATGCCCCGGTTCATGTCGAAGCGCGAGTTGCCGCTCTCGGCCGAATAGAAGATGCCGAAGCCCGTGCGGAACGACCAGCGGTCGTTGGGGCTGTAGGCAATGCCCAGGCGGGGTGCAAAGTTGTTCAGGTCGTTGTAGATGAGCCGCTTGCCCAACAGCTTGGAATCCCGGGCATATCGGATAGGAACCGCGTCGCCCATGCCCAATAGGCGCAAGTCGGTAATGTACCGGAATTGCCGCCCCTCGTAGAAATCCCCGTCGCCCGCCCGCACCGCTAATGGTTGCGCGTCCGGGTTCGGATCATTCGGAATGTTCGAAAACAGCTTTACGATGGAGTTGACGCTCAGCTCCAGACGGTCTTTATACGGCTGGAAGAACTCCCAGCGCAGGCCCACATTGATCGTCAACCTGGGTTTGATGCGGTAAACGTCGTCGATATAGAAGGCGAGGTTGTTGGCGCGGAATTCCGCAGCCGCCAGCGCCAGCGCCGCCTCCGCCCGAGAGAGCGTGCCTAGGAAGAAGTCGCCGAAGCCGTCCCCCGTAAAGCGGGCGTCGTGACCGAAGCGGCCGCGCGGAAACTCGTTGCCGATCTGGTCGTAGATGTCGTAGCGGTATTCTCCGCCGAACTTGAGGCTGTGTTTGCCGGTCACCCAGGAGAAGTTGTTAATGACCTGGAAGATCCGGTCGTCGATGACAAAGGGGCCGTTCACATCATTGCCGAAGCCGCTGTAAGGCGACTGAATGGTGATCGTGGGGATGCCCCAACTGGAAGGCGGATCGGTCGGCATGGGCAGGCCGAGTTCCTTCACGACGTTCCGCTTGCCGCCCAACTCGTTGCCGAGCTCGTTGTACATGTCGGTGATGCCGAACCGGAACTCGTTCACCTTGGTGGGCGACAGGGTCCGGGTATTAGAGACCATGTATTGTTGAGCGTCGGTGATTAACGTCCGCCCCGAAAGCGGCAGACCGCCGTAGAGCGTATCCTCATCATTCCAGCTCACCCGGCCGAACCACTGCGAGGACCGGCTTTCGTTGAAGTCGATACGGATTGTGCTCATGTTCTTGTCGGTCGTATTGCGGTACTGCCGCTGATAGTTGCGGTCGACTTTGGGAGTCGCCACATTGGGCAGAGGATAAAACTCCAGCAGCTTTTCGGCTGTTTTGTCGAGCCGCGCGATGGGGATTTTCTTGTCGGGGAACGGGGCGTAATTGTTCAGCGGGTCCCGCAGCGTGGTCACGTGAGGCACTTGGGAAAAGTCGCCCGTGCGCTGCTCCTTCGTCGCCGTGCTCCAATAGCCGGTGTAAGCGATACGCTCCTTAAAGCCCTCAAAATTTCCCATCGCAAACAAGCGGTCACGGATGATGCGGCCGCTGGCGGTGAAGCCGTACTGGTTCCACCGGAAGGGCGGGTTGGTCGGTTTCACCACTCCGGGATCGTAGAAGAAGTAGGGGTCGGCATCGATGGCGCTGTTGCGGTGAAACCAATATGCCGTTCCGTGGTACTCATTCGTTCCGGGCTTGGTCGACACGTTGATCTGGGTGGCGCCGCGTCCGAATTCCGCCGAATAGATCCCGCTCTGAACCTTGAACTCCTGGAGCGCGTCTACCGATGGCATGACGACGTACAGATTGAAATTGACGTCCGTATTAGCGATCCCATCCAAGGTATAGTTGTTCCACACGCCGCGCATTCCGGAAACGGAGATATTCTGAGCTCCCCGGGTCCCGCCCTGCCGGCCGGCCACCTGCCCCGGGGTGCCAAATCCGTAAGTCACGTTGGGGTTGAGCGCGACCAACTGTAAGTAGTTGCGGCCATTCAAAGGAAGCTCGACAATCCGCCGTTCCTCGACGACCGAGCCCACCGTGGCGTTCTCCGTGGTCAACAGTGCCGTGGTCGCCCGCACCTCGATCGTTTCGGTGGTTGCACCCACTTCGAGCGCGAAATCGACACGCGCGGTCTGCTGCACCTGGAGCTCCAGTCGCGCCGCAGCCGTGCGGAAGCCGCTTGCCTCGATCCGCACCACATACGGCCCTGGAATCAAGGAAGGAAAGGCGTAGATCCCCTCCGAATTGGTCACCGTCTCACGGGACACGTTCGTGGCGGTGTTGGTTGCTGTGACTTTGGCTCCCGGCACGATCGCGCCGGTGGGATCGGTGGCGACCCCGGTGATCGTGCCAAACGTTTGACCTAGCAAGGAATAACTGAACAACAGCAGCATAGCTGCCATCCATAGACACAACCTCTGCATGTTCCCTCCTCAGGGGCTCTCGCGGGCCGAGCCGGCGGCCTCAGACCTATCTGCGCTGTTTGCTAAGGATTCGCTCTGTTGCTGTGCGGCTCCCCCCGCCGCGGTTTTCTCACCCCGCTTCGTCCCTCGTTCGTCCGATACACATTCCCGGGAGCCGCGCAGTGCGGCTCCTAACCCTCATAGAAATCGTTAATGATTATGTAGCCTCCCCGTCCGGCTGTCAAGAGAATTAATGGTTCTTTGGAAAATTGTTTCGGCCACAGCACCAACCGTCCTCAAAGCGCTCCGAATTCTCAAGCGGCCGCCACAGCCCTCGGCCGGATCCTCTCCGCCGGCCGCCCGAGGAGTGACCGTTCGCCCTGGTGGTGGTATTCTATCGGAGCCATGAAATGGACAGCGGAGACTCCATCGCTCACCCGCCGGGCTCTCCTCGGCGCGGTGGCTGCGCCCGCTGTGATCCGCTGCGCGGCGGCGCGGCGCCCCAACATCCTATTCGCGATCTCCGACGACCAGTCTGACCTCCACACCGGAGCCACGGTGGACAAAGGGTTGAAGACCCCCGGCTTCGACCGGATCGCCACCCAGGGCGTGCGGTTCCGCCAGTCCTACAGCCTGTCGCCGGGTTGCGCACCGGCGCGGGCGGGGCTGCTCACCGGGCGTTATCCGTGGCAGCTTGAAGAAGCCGGCACGCACGATAGCTGGTTTCCTCGTAAGTTCACCGTGTTCCCCGATATTCTCGAGCAGCAGGGTTACTTTGTGGGCCTGACCGGCAAGGGTGCGGGACCGTGCAATTTCGCCGATACCGGCTGGCCGCGCAATCCAGCCGGACCGAGCTTTGACCGGTACAAACTGGATAAGCCACTGCCGGGCATCAACGCCAACGACTACGCCCGGAACTTCGAAGACTTTCTGAACGCCCGCCCCAAGGACCGGCCGTTCTGCTTCTGGTACGGGAGCACCGAGCCGCACCGGGTCTACGAACCGGGCTCGGGTCTGAAATCAGGCAAGCGTCTGGAAGACGTGGTGGTACCGCCGTTTCTGCCGGACACGCCCGAGGTGCGCAGCGACATCTTGGACCATTGCCGCGAGATCGAATACTTCGATTCGCACCTAGTCCGCATGCTGGAGCTGCTCGAACGGCGCGGCGAGCTGGAGAACACCCTTGTGGTGGTCACATCGGACAACGGCATGGCGTTTCCCGGCGCGAAGGCGACTATGTATGACTTCGGCATCCACGTGCCGCTGGCCATGATGTGGCAAGCGGAGTGCAAAGGCGGCCGCGTCTGCGACGACCTGATCAGCTTCGCCGATTTCGCCCCCACGTTTCTGGAGGCGGCCGGCGTGGCCGTGCCGGCCCAGATGGTCGGGCGGAGCCTGGTGTCCCTGTTGCGCTCGGGTAAGTCCGGGCTCATCGAGCCTCAGCGTGTGCGCGTGTTTTCCGGACGCGAAAGGCACACGCACGCCCGTTTCGACAATCTGGGCTATCCCGCCCGCGCCATGCGGCAAGGCAACTATCTCTACGTCCGGAATATGAAGCCGGACCGCTGGCCGGCGGGTGATCCCGAATTCTATGCGGACATCGACGACAGTCCGACCAAGCAGTGGATGATGCGGCATCGCGACGACCCACAAATCGCGCCGCTGTTCGAGCATAGCTTCGGAAAGCGCCCGGAAGAGCAGTTGTTCGACGTGGTCAACGACCCCGGATGCCGCAAGAACCTGGCCTCGGAGGCGGCGCACCGAAGCGTGCGGCAATCCATGCGGGCCACGCTGGAAAAGTCGCTCGCCGAGCACGGGGATCCCAGACTGTTGGGCCGGGCTGACATCTGGGAAAGCTATCCCCGGTTCTCCGCCATGCGGCCAGAGTTGGGCGGCTTCGCCGAGCGCGGCAAGGCCAATCCGAAATACTTGAAGTAGAACACATACCGCGCGGCCCGGCCAGGCATCTCCGGCGCGCAGGCTACCAGAAATGCCTGTCGACAACTGTTGGAGTGGCCGCAGAATCGCCGACGACTTTGGTGTGCGTCAAGAACTGGAGATTCTTGCGCGGCCAGTCCTTAGGCGCTCCAGCCAAGGCTCGTGAGAGCGACGCCGGGTTGCCCAGGAATTCCCCGGCGACGCCCGTGCCGTACTGGATGACGCCCGCCACAGAAATCAGGACTTGGCCGGTGGAGCGCTCGAAGACGCGAGACACAATGGCGTAGTCTTCCGCCGTTCTGCCATCGGGCGCGATGTTGGGGAGCGCCCAGCGGGGGTTTCCGGTCCGGTCGGAGACCATTTCGACACCGCCTCGCATCTCGAAGATGAAACGGAACTCCTTGGTCATCTCCAGTGTCCACAAGTTCGAGAACGCGCCGATCGGCACAGCCGGAAAATCCTTGAGGTAGGCGAAAGCTCGATACCCAGGGTTCGCTCCTTGAGGGAGTCCAGATTCCCCTGCAACGTTTGTTCGACGACGAAGCGAAGGAACTCCTGGCAACGCTTGCTCCGCCGGAAGGCAGGGCTGTCCAGGATCCGCTGTAGTTGCCTGCGGACCTGACCCTCGGAGGGCGCGCCACCCGAGCGAGCCGCTCTTTGAGCCTCGCCGTCAGGCGCCGTTTCTAACCTGGAATGCAGAAGCGAGGATGAAGAAGGGCGCTGGGTAAAGAGGGCCAAGGCCTACAGGAATGTCGGCCGCAGGCCTGGAGGCCTCCCCCACAGCGGCATGCCTGCTCCACAAGAGCAGTTTTATCACAACAGAACTCGGCCGCAGGCCGGCCGCCGTCCACGTTATACTCAACTAGACCGCTTCACGGAGAAGCCAACATGAAACGCCTGTTCATCCCCCTACTATTTGCCGCCGCTTGCTGGGCGCAGACGCCCAGCGCCCTGGAGTCCGATCCCAAGGGCTGGACCGACATCCTGCCGGACGCCACATTTCGCAATTGGACCCGGCAACCCTTCCTCACCAGCAAAACTCTGCATCCCGAGTCCCAATGGAAAGTCGACACCGCGCGCCGGGTCCTTATCTGCGAGGGCGATAAAGGCCACGAATGCCTGCGGTACGACAAGGAGCTGGCCAACTTCATCTTTCACGTCGAGTGGCGGTTTATCCCGATCCCGGACGGCAAGGGCTACAACAGCGGCGTGCTGGCGCGCAATAGCGCCGACGCCACAATCTGGCACCAGGCTCAGTGCGGCGACGTGGGCGCGGGTTGGCTGTTCGGCAACACCCCGCGCAACGGCGTGCCGCAGCGGGTCAACTTCCGCGCCCAGATGAAGGAGAACCGCGTCAAGCCGGTGGGCGAGTGGAACGTTTACGAAGTACGCGGCGAGGGACCCCGATTGTCGCTGTGGGTCAACGGCGGCATCACCAGCGAGATCCCGGACCTGGAAGTCCTCAAGGGCTACATCGGGTTGGAGGCCGAGGGCTACCGCATCGAGTTCCGCAATCTCATGCTGAAAGAGTTGCCATAGGCGCCTCGGGCGCACCGCTTCCACGCCGGCGCCCCTGATCGGGGACGTGGTGGGCCGGAAAGCGGGACTTTCCCAGTCACGGGGAGCAGGCGCGTCCTCCGCACGGATAACGGGTGGCGTGCTATTGTCCGCCCTCGAGCAGACCGCATTACAATCGAAGGCGATACGGAAAGGGGATCGACATGTGTCTTCTTCCCTGTGCCGCAACAGGAAGGCTGGGCGCTCTCGGCCTTCTCGCTCTCGCGATAGCACTGCCTCACGCCGCAGCCGCCGAGGCGGGGGTGGTCATCAACCGGCCGATGGCACCTCCGGCTTGGGCCCTTCTGGAGCGGGCGCTGCTGCGCTACAACTCCGAGGCCTGCGAGTGGTTCGCTTCCAAGTACCTCGATGAACGCGGGTATCTGCTCCACACGCCCCGCTGGGGAACTCTCGACGGGCCCGACGACGCCATCGAGACTTTCTTCAACTGGACCCTGCTGCATGCCCTGGGAGGCTCCGATTCGGTGCTGGATCTCTACCGCAAGGCGCAAGAAGGCCATTGGCGCCAATACAACGAACTGCGCACCAAGCTCACCGATCTGGCCGCAAACGGGGCTTACTACAAAGAGTTCATCACCATGTCCGACTGGTTCCATACCGGCGAGGGGATGCGCGCCTTCATGCTCTACGGGCTGTCCCAGCCCAACGACCCGAAGTACCGGGAGCGCATGACGCGGTTTGCCGGGTTGTACATGAACGAGGACCCGGAAGCGCCTAACTACGACCCCGCGAACCGGGTCATCCGGAGCATCTGGAACGGCAGCAAGGGTCCGATGATGCGCAAGGCCACCGTCTACGACTGGGTGGGCGACCCCGTCCCCGGACGCTTCCACCTGCTCCACAGCACCAACCGCAACGAAATGCAGGACCTCGAGAAGGCCTACCCCAAAATGCTCGCCCACTGCAACGAGTATCTCGATAGCGTGGGCGACACCTCCCTGAACCTGGCCGCAACCATGCTCGCGATCAACGCGTACATGCTTACCGGCGAAGCGAAGTACCGGAACTGGGTCCTTGAGTACGTAGATGCCTGGAAGGAACGCACCCAGCAAACGGGAGGAAACATCCCGAGCACGGTCGGACTCGACGGCAAGCCCGGAAGCCTATACAACGGGCAGTGGTGGAAAGGCACCTACGGCTGGAACTTCACCATTTTCGACGGCGAGATCGAACAAATCGCCCACCGCAACTACTTCACTGTAGGCCCCTGGACGGGCTTCAGCAACGCATTACTGCTCACCGGCGACCAGGCCTACATCGGCGTGTTGCGGCGCCAGATGGACAACATCTACGCCCAAAAGAAGGTCGAAAACGGACGCACTTTGCTGCCTCAAATGTACGGCGATCCCCGCGGCTACAAGTACGACGGTCCCCCGAGCTGGTATCACTACACGACCAACCTGTTCACGGACCGTTTGACGGAAATCTACATGTGGTCCATGGACCGCAAGGATCTGGAGCGAATCCCGATTACGGGCTGGATCGCGTTCCTGGAAGGGAAGGACCCGGAGTATCCGTCGCGGACGCTCGAGGCCGAGATTTCGCGGGTGCAGCAGAAGCTGGCCTTCCTGCGCGCGGACAAGACCACGGCGGACACTCGCCTGGCCGATTACCTGCTTCAGTACAATCCTCCGGAAACGAACGGCCTCATGAACCTGATGCTGGGCGGCTACATTGCCACGAGCAGCCGACAGTGGACCTTGCACTCGCGGTTCCGCTATTTCGACCCGGCGCGGCGGCGGGCTGGTGTCCCCGAGGACGTGGCCGCCCTGGTGGAAAGACTGAGCGCGGATTCGGCCACTCTCACTTTGGTGAACCTCAATCCTGTTTATCCGCGGGAAGTGATCGTGCAGGCAGGCGCGTTCGGCGAGCACAGCTTCCAGTCCGTCACCATAAGCGAGCGAACGACGCCGATCGGAGGTCCGCTGCTCACGGTGCGCCTGGAGCCGGGTTGCGGCGCAAGGCTGGAGTTTCGCATGGCGCGCTACGTCAACCAGCCTACCCTGGCGCACCCGTGGGACCGCGGCTGGTTTGGAAAGCACTGACCGCCTGCACCGGCTCGGTGTCATCCTTAAATCTGACCTGGGTCCTCCAAGCGGATCGCCCCGTGAGAGGATAGAGGCAGGGGGTTCGATGCGGCGTGTCTTTGCGGTTCTGGCCTCCTTTTTGCTCTGGGGCGCACCCGCAGCGGAGGGAGACTCTCTGCGCGGAACCGTAGTGGAAGATCACACCGGACGGCCTGTGATTTTCGCGGGCATCCGGGTGTACGAGTCCGGCAGACGCCCGGCGCTTTCCGGGCCCGTGATGGCCGACTTGTCCGGGCGTTTTCAGACGCCTGAGCTGCCTCCGGGCGACTATGAAGTGGAAGCGTACCACCAGGATTACCTGCCCACAGTGATCCGGACTCGTGTTCCAGGAGCTCCCGTAACGCTGCGGGTGGCGAAGCTGGGCGCCATTTGGGGCCGTGTGCTGGACCTGGAAGGCCGGCCCAACCCCGGCGCACGGGTCCTCGTCCTTTATAAACCAGCTCAGGGCTTGGTGCTTCAGCCGTTCGGCAATCCCATCGCGGTGAACCGGGACGGCCAGTTTCGGGCCGGCGGTCTGCCTCCCGGCGAGTACGCGGTGGCGGTGATGAACGCGGCGCCCGGCGGCTCCGGGCTGTATTATTATCCGCGCAACGAACGGCCCCAGTTCTTCAGCTTCTCCGGCGGGGAACAGTATTCCGGCCTCGATTTCCGACTGCCTCCCGTTGCCCGCTTCCGTCTGTCCGGCATTCTGGATGCCCTTCCCGAAGACGGACGCACCATCGCAGTGTTGTACTGGGCGGAGCAACCGGTCCTGCCCATCGCGTCGTCGCGGATCTCCGCCCGCGGAGAGTTCGTACTGGATCAAATTCCGCCCGGCGAGTATCTGCTCGCCGCCATCCGTCCGACTTACGGATTCGGCGCCCAGGGGGGCATGCTCAGCCCTGAGGACATCGTCGGCATGGCGCGCGTAAAGGTGGAGCGCGATCAGGAGGGGATCCGGCTTCGGCCGCCTGTGCGCCGGGGAATAACGCTGTCGCTAGGCTCCGTTTCCGTCCAGCCGCCGGCGGGCTGTCCCGCCATAACTCAAATCATGCTGGCGCCGGTGCAGCCGCCCGGCGCAGGGGAGCGGGTGGAAGCGGAGGTCGCCTACGGCAGGCCGGCGTCCTTGAATGGCGTGCTGCCCGGAAGGTACCGGCCGGCCGCGACGCTGGGGGAAGGCTGTTTTCTGAGCTCGCCGGCTTTCATTGAAGTCGGCGAGGCGGCGCAGGCTCACGTGTTTGCCTTCGATCTGGCCGCGGCAGGATCGGTGCGCGGGCGGATCAAAGGCGCCGCAGCGGCGCAGGCAGAGGGCTCGGTGGTGGCCCTGCTGCCCGCGCCGAATTCTTCGGGGGTTCCGGCCCCGGCTCGAATCGCCTCACCCGACTCGAACGGGCAATACTCGTTCGAAGGCCTGCGCCCAGGCTACTACCGGCTTAGTCTGCGAAGCCCGGATCCAAACGGCCGGACCCGCTGGTTTCCGCCGCTCTCGCAGACGCTCGAAATCGAAATCCCCGCGGGCGCCGCCATCGAAGCGGACTTGGACATCGCACCGCTGCGCTACAGGTAATCGCGGTATCGCTCGAGCGCGGCGCGCACAAGCTGGCTGCGGGTGTGCACTCCGGTCTTGAGGAAAAGCTGCTGGATGGTGGCTTTCACGGAGCTCTCCGAGACGGCGAGCCGCAGCGCGATCTCCTTGTTCGACAGGCCTTCAAATACGGCGCGGAGAACGTCCGTTTCCCGTTCGCTGAGGCGCGGCGCATGTTCTTCATAAAGGCCGGATCTGGCTTCCTGAACCAGAAGGCGCAGAAAGTGCTGGTCCAGCCAGACCTCGCCGCGGGCCACTTTGCGGATGGCGGTGACCAGCGTCTCCGGAGAGTTGTGCTTCAGGAAGATTCCCCAAGCGCCGCTACGGAGCAGCGCCAGCGCCTCGGAGTCTTGCAACCCGGCCGTCACCACCAGCACTCGTCCGCGGTAGCCCGCCTCCGCAGCGCGGCGGAGAAACCGCATGCCATTCTCGGGGCCGAGATCGTAATCGAGGAGGACCACCTGGGGAATGTTTGCGGTCAGGAGCTGGGCGGCCTCGTCAACGGAGGAGCACGCCCCCTGCACCTCCAAGTCCGGTTCCGAGGCCAGCAGCCGCACTAAACCTTCCCGAAACAGGGCGTGGTCATCCACGACCAGCACCGTAATGCGCTTGCTGTCCGCCCCACTCATGCCGGCGCCGCCTTGGCCTCGCGCTTCACCGCCGGAAGGGTCACGGTGAAACAAGCCCCATAGGCCTGGGGCTCAAAGCTCAGATCCCCCGCGTAAGATCGCACCAGCGCCCGCGAAAGGTACAGCCCCAGACCGGCGCCGTCGGAGGACTGCTGAAAGGGTTGAAACAGAAGATCCGGCCGGGCGACCCCACAACCGCTGTCGGAGAAGCGGACCGCAACGCGGTCGCCTTCCACCGAAACCCCGATCACCAGCCGGCGGTCGGCGCAGCCGCGGATGGCTCGCTGGCTGTTTCTGGCCAGATTCATGAACACGTGCAACAAGCCGTGACGATCGGCAATGACCGGCGGGAGTTCCTCCGGAATCATCCACCGCACCACGGCATCCTCTTCCGCAAAGGAAGGCTCGATGACGATCCGCAACTCCTCGAGCAGCTCATGCAAGTTGACCTGTTCGGCGGCCCTCTGCAAAGACTGGCGGAGTTCGGAGGAGGCCAAGCGCCCGAGCCCGTCCACCAGCGTACCCAGCGCTTTGAAATCTTCGTTCTCCTCCAGCCCCGGCAAGCGCTTGAGATTAGTATGAACCACGGTAATGGCGGCGCAGATATTGCGGATCTCGTGGGAGACGGCCCGGAAGAGGATGCTCGAGCTGCGCATGAGCTGATCGAAGCCCATCGCCTGGCGGTCGCGCAGCTCCTCGGAGGTGTCGACGATGACTGCCGCCAGCATCGGCCCGCTCTCGGCGCGGCAACTGGAGATCCAGACGTGGGCCGGAAAGACGTCTCCGTTGTAACGGCGGCCCTTGCATTCCAGGGTTGTGCGCAGAATCCGCTCCGGATTCTCCGGCAAGGGGACGTTGGCCAGAGGCGCAAAGAACCGTTTGATCGGTTCCCCAGTGAGGCTGTTGCCGCCCGCTCGGAGCATCTCATGCGCCGCCTGGTTGGCCAGCCGGATGATACCCTCTCCGTCGATCATCAGGATGGCTGCGGGGTTGGTTTCGGTCAGCACCCGCAACTGATTCTCGGCGTCCTTCCGGAGCGCCCGTTCTTCTTCGATGAGACGATCGAGAGCAAGGCGGCGCTTGCGGCGCGCCGTCAGCTCAAAGGCGAAGAGACTCACCCCGCCGAAGGCAGCGGCGGCGATTAGGACACGGAAAGGGAAGCCGACCTGCCAGGATCTTGCGCTCAGCGCCTCACTGAGGACCACGCAGACGCCCGCCAGCAACAGCACCTCGCGGCGGCTCAACGTGACCGCAGCCAGGAGCAGGGGGACTAAATAAAAGGTGCTCCAAGGGATGCCGCCCGCCAAACGAGCCCAATCGGCCGCCGCCAGCGCGGCGATCATACCCCAGACCAGCATGCGAAGTTGTGACTGTCTCGTGCTCACCGCCAGTTGCCAGCCCTACATCATATCTACTTTTGCCTGAGAAACGTAGCGCCTTCGGCGCACTGTATGGGTAGGGGCCGGCGCCAATCCTTCCCGGCGGCGGCCAGCGAGGGGTGCAGCCGGTCCATCAGACATCCGATAGACATACTGAGGCAGATTTCGAATGGCGCTTTCCATCGCTTTGCTTGTGATTGCCGGGGGCGCCGCCTTGACCGGTCTGAGCATCATCCGACGGAGGCGGCGCCGGCGGCAGGAGTTCTTACGGTACTTGCAATGGGCGTTGCGGGATTCGGAAAACGGCCTGTTGGAAGGCCCTCTCGCGGAGACCTGAAGGCTGTACAATCGAAGTTCGCCCTCTCGCGTACGCCTTGGACAGCCACCGTCTCGCCCAACAACTCCTTGAACAATGCCTGGCCGGGGAAGCTCCACCTCGCTCTGAGTTTCTGCCGCTGATCGAGCGGGCTGCCTCCACGGATCCCGCCGAAGCGGAAGAGGCCAGCCGGGCACTGTTCGGGATCCTGGCCGAGGGCTTGGCCGACCGGTTCGACGCTCATTTGGTGGAGATTTACGGACGGATCTTTTCGCACGCGATCGCGCTGGCTTGCCCTGAGCTGGATGCATCCCGGCTTCAGGAACGTTATCAGGCCGTGCGCCAGATCCGAGTCTTTCACGGGCCGGACCGCGGCGTCCGCGAGGTGGTGGTGCTGTCGCGCATCACGCTGGGAGCGGACATCGCCGTCACCAGTGTTCTGCTGGATGCCGCCAAGCGGTGTTTCCCTCACGCCAGAATCCGCTTTGCCGCTCCCGAGAAAAACTGGCAGCTTTTTTCGGGCGACCCAAAGCTAGAGTGGCTGCCGGTTTCCTACGGGCGGATGGCGACCTTGCGGGAGCGGCTGGAGGCGGGCCGGGCGTTGACGCCTCATCTGAACCGCAAGGGGACGATCGTTGTCGATCCCGATTCCCGCCTCACGCAGCTCGGGCTGCTGCCCGTGTGCCCGGAGGCAAGCTACTACTTCTTCGACAGCCGTTCCTACGGCGGAGACAGCGCCGACCCGTTGCCCGTGCTGGCATCGCGTTGGGCCCGCGAGGTTTTCGGGGCGCCTGAGTGCGCGCCTTACATGGCTCCTCCGGAAACTCCGGAGACGCCGCCGGCGCCATTTCTTACGGTGAACCTCGGGGTGGGCGACAATCCCCGAAAGCGCGTGCCGGATCCGTTTGAAGCCGAACTGCTCGCAGCACTAGCGGCGCTCGGGATGCCGCTGCTGTTGGACCTGGGCGCCAGTCAAGAAGAGGAGGCCCGCGTCCGCCGAGCCGTGAATTTGTCCGGAGCCCCCGCAGACCAGGTTCAACTCTGGCGCGGTTCCTTCGCCGAGCTGGCTGCCATCGTCTCCCGCAGCCGCTTGTATGTGGGCTACGACTCCGGAGGGCAGCACGCCGCCGCTGCCGCAGGCACGCCGCTGGTGACGGTCTTCGCCGGTTTTCCTTCCGCCAGGATGCTGGCGCGGTGGACGCCGTGGGGTCCCGGTCCCAAGGAGATCGTGAGAGCGGATTCGGGAACGCCGTCCGAAGTCTTGGAGCGAACGCTCGGCGCCGCGCGCCGGCTCATCCACGGTCCAGCCGCGTGAGCCCGGCCTCCCGCGCCCAGCGCACCGCCTGCTGATACTCGGCGCTGGTGATCCGCCGGGACAGCTCCGGGATGTTTCTGGCCTTGTACTCCGGCCGGTACTGCGCCATGATATTGACGTACGTTGTAGGAGTTAGTTTTTCGGCGACAAATTTTACAAACTTGTCGGTGCCCGCGATATTATTCGGCAAGACCAAATGCCGGATCATCAGCCCGCGCAGCGCGATCCCGTTTTCGTCCACCACCAGCTCGCCGACCTGCCGGTGCATCTCCTGAATGGCGGCCGCCGCCACTTCCGGGTAATCCTCGGCCCCGCTGGAGTACTTCGCCGCCATAGCGCCGTCGGTATACTTATAGTCCGGCAAGTAAATGTCAATGATGCCGTCCAGCAACCGGAGGACTTCGACCGGCTCGTAACCTCCGCAGTTATAAACGAGAGGGATTTTTAATCCGCGGCGGATGGCGGTGCGCAAACCCGAGATGATATTCGGGACCACGTGGGTGGGGGTCACGAAGTTAATGTTGTGGCAGCCCAGCTCTTGCAAGTCGGTCATGAGCCGGCCGATCTGGTCGTCGCTGACGTAGGAGCCGTCCCCGCGGTGGTTGATCTCCCAGTTCTGGCAGAAGACGCACAGCAGGTTGCAATTGCTGAAGAAAATGGTGCCCGATCCGCCCCGCCCCACCAGCGGGCGCTCTTCGCCGAAGTGGGGATGGGCCGAAAACACCTTGGCGCGGCTGGTGGAGCTACAGACACCGGTCTGGCCTTTGGTCCGGTCCACACCGCAACGGCGCGGGCAAAGGCGGCAACTCCGGTAGATGGCCTGCAATTCGCGCACGCGGCGCTCCAGCTCCCCGCTGCGCTCCAGACGAAGATAGGCCGGCTCGAAATCCTTGCGCCGCATGGTAGGGATTGGAGAGGCGGTGACTCTGTCGCCGCAGGATTGCATCAAAGGAACGGACACTAAAGTCGCTCCCATGAACTCCCGGCGTGTGGGGTCGTGCATGGCTGCCCCCTTTCGGGTCCCGGGCGCCGGGCCCAAGACTCCGTTTACATATACATCCCGCCGTTCACGTTCAAGACGTGCCCGGTAATATAGGCGGCTTCCTCGCTCACTAGGAAGTTTACCGCATTGGCGACGTCTTCCGGCCGGCCGAAGCGCCGCAGCGCCACCGCCGCGAGCATCCGGTCCTTGACTTCCTGGGGCAGCTTGGCCGTCATGTCGGTTTCGATAAAGCCCGGAGCGACGGCGTTCACGGTGATGTTCCGGCTGGCGACTTCCTGAGCCAGAGCTTTGGTGAGCCCGATGATGCCGGCTTTGGAGCTGACGTAGTTGGCCTGGCCGGCGTTGCCCATTTGCCCGACCACGCTGGCAATGTTCACAATCCGTCCCCAGCGCTCGCGCATCATTCCGGGCAGAACCTGTTGTGCCGTATAGAAAGCGCCGCTCAAGTTGATTTGCAGCACCAGTTGCCAGTCTTCGGGTTTCATGCGCACGGCCAATCCGTCCCGGGTGACGCCTGCGTTGTTGACCAGAACGTCGATGCGACCGAACTCCTTGAGAGCCGCCGCGACGCCCTGTTTAATCGAATCCAGCGAGGTCAAGTCGAAATCCAGCGTCATTACCGTACCCCCGGAGGAGCGGATTTCCTCCGCCACCTTCTCGTTGTTGTCGACTTCCGGGGAAGCCACCACGATCCGGAACCCCGCGCGGCTCAGCCGCAGGGCGGTAGCCCGTCCGATGCCGCGGCTGGCGCCGGTGATGAAAGCAACACGATTCTCCATTCGGTCTCCTTCTGGAATTTAGATCAAACCTCAATCATAGTAGAAAGGAGGCTTCACGCATGGCGTATTCGGATCTCCGGGAATTTATTGCGGCCCTCGAACGGCAGGGCGAGTTGAAACGCATCTCTTTCGAAGTGGACCCGGTTCTGGAGATCGCCGAGTTCGCCGACCGCGCCGTCAAGAGCGGCGGTCCGGCGCTCCTGTTCGAAAAGCCGAAAGGTTCCTCCGTGCCAGTCTTCATCAACGGCTTCGCCTCGATGCGCAAGATGGAGATCGCCCTGGAGGTCGATTCGGTGGAAGAGGTGGCGCGGCGGATCTCCGAATACCTGGAGATGCGGATGCCGCAAGGACTGGTGGGCAAGCTGAAGATGCTGCCGAAGCTGGCCGAGATGGGCTCGTTCTTCCCCAAAACGGTCTCCACCGGGCCGTGCAAGGAGGTCATCCGCCGCGAGAATTTCTCCCTGTTCGACTACCCTATTCTCCAGTGCTGGCCCAAGGACGGCGGCCGTTTCATCACGCTGCCCATGGTTTTCACACGCAACCCGGAGACCGGCAAGCGCAACTGCGGCATGTACCGCATGCAGGTGTTCGACGAGCGGACCACCGGGATGCACTGGCAGACGCACAAGCAAGGCGCGGAACACTATCGCCGGCTGAGCGCCGCCGGGGCGCGGCGCATGGATGTGGCCGTAGCCATCGGCAGCGATCCGGCCACCATGTATTCAGCCATCCTGCCGCTGCCGCCGGATCTGGACGAGATGATGATCGCCGGATTCCTGCGCGGCAGGCCGGTTGAAATGGTGAAGTGCGAAACCTCCGACCTGGAGGTGCCGGCCAACTCCGAAATCGTCCTGGAAGGCTATGTAGAACCGGGCGAGACGCGCACGGAAGGTCCATTCGGCGACCACACTGGATACTATTCGCTGGAGGACCAGTATCCGGTCTTTCACGTCACCTGCATCACTCAGCGCCGGAATCCGATTTACGCGACGACCATCGTGGGTCCTCCACCCATGGAGGATTACTACATGGGCAAAGCGATCGAGCGGATCTTCCTGCCGCTGATGCGCCTTCAGCTCCCCGAAATTCGCGACATCTCGATGCCCGCCGAAGGGGTTTTCCATAATCTCATTTTGGTGTCCATCCGGAAGTCCTATCCGCTGCACGCGCGGAAGGTGATGCATGCGATCTGGGGCCTGGGCCAAGCGATGTTTTCCAAGTGCATCGTGGTTGTGGATGAGGATGTCGACGTGCAGAACCCGCGCGAGGTGGCCTGGCGGGTATTGAACAACATCGACCCGCAGCGGGACATCGAGTTCGTGCTGGGACCCGTCGATTCGCTGGATCACGCCAGCCGCCTGCCGAATTTCGGTTCCAAGATGGGTGTCGACGCCACGCGCAAATGGCCCGAGGAAGGCTTCACCCGGCCTTGGCCGGATGTGATCGAGATGAACCCGGAAGTGAAACGCCGCGTGGATGAGCTTTGGAAACAGGCGGGCCTCTAGATCATGGCGCTTCATCACAAGATCTTGATCGGAATGGCGGCGGGGCTGGCGGCCGGCCTAACGGCCAATCTCGGCGGGATCGAGTGGTTGCGAACGGTCCTGGGGAACTTAGAGCCTCTCGGGCTGGCGTTCATCCGGCTCATCACGATGATCGTGGTGCCGCTGGTGGTGGCCAGCATTGTGGCCGGAGCGGCGTCAATTGGTGATTTGAGCCGTTTGGGCCGAGTAGGAGCCAAAGCGGTCGTCTTCTACTTGTTCACCACAGCGGCCGCGGCTGCGTTGGGGTTGATTCTTTCCGACCTGGTCCGCCCCGGCAGCCGGATCGATCCGGCCACGAGGGATGCGCTGGCCGCCCGCCTGTCCGGCTCCGCCTCCGAATTCGTTCAGCGCGCGGAGCCTTCGCTGTCTTTCACCGGCTTCGTGTTGAAGCTTATCCCGCGCAATCCGGTGCAGGCTGCGGCGGAGTTCGACCTGCTGCCGCTGATCTTCTTCGCCCTGATCTTCGGCGCGGCTGTGGCCACGCTATCCAGCGAACGGCGGGCGCCCATTGTCGGCCTAATGGAGGCGGTCAGCCAAGCCTGCACGGTGATCATTCATTGGGTGATGAAACTGGCGCCCTACGCGGTCTTCGCGCTGATTGCCGTGGTGAGCTCGCGGTTCGGGGTCGACCTTTTGCGCAGCCTGCTGGTCTACACCCTGCTCGTTCTGGGAGGGCTAGCGCTGCACAACTTCCTCGTTTTGGCGCCTCTGGTGCGCGTGACTGCGCGCATCGGCCCGCGGGAGTTCTTCCGGCGCATCGCGGCCGTACAACTGTTCGCCTTCTCGACTTCCAGCTCGAACGCCACATTGCCACTCACGCTCGAGACGGCGGAACGCAAGCTGGGCGTCTCAAATGGCATCGCCAGGTTTGTGCTGCCTCTCGGCGCGACGATCAACATGGACGGCACAGCCCTGTATCAGGCGATCGCGGTGATGTTCATCGCCCAGATCTACGCGGTTCCCATGTCGCTGAGCCAGCACCTCACGATCGTGCTGACGGTGACGCTGGCGGCCATCGGAACGGCGGGGGTGCCCGGCGCCGGCGTCATCATGTTGATCATCGTGCTCCAATCAGTCGGCCTGGGAGCGCAGGCGGAGACGGGCATCGCGTTGATTCTGGGGGTAGACCGGATCCTGGACATGGCCCGCACGGTGATCAACGTGACCGGAGATTTGGCCTGCGCGGCCTTTGTGGCGCGCAGCGAAGGGGAAGAGTTGCTGCCGCCGCTCGAGACGGCCGAGGCGGAATCCTGAGCCAGCGGTACAGCCCGGCGGCCAATCTTTCGCCGCCAGGCGTTCATCGACCCCATGCAGCGGACGGGGGATCGAAGGACCGTGGCACTGGGGAGCGAGCGCGTGCCGGTTCCGAACCGGCTGGATTGCCGCGTGGGAGATGCTAGGAAAAGAGAATGACTTCCTCAAGCGGACGGCGGAGACTGTAGGGAGCCAGGGGCGCGCAGCCGATGCGCACCATGAGCTGAGCCTTTTCTTCTTTCAGACCCAACCACGATTCGAATTGGGGCCGCAGCGAGCGAACCTCGATGGGCTGGTTGAGGAAGGCGTTCCGGATTTCGAGGGCTGCCGCCTGGAGCGCGAAGCGCTCATAAGCGCGTCCGGTTTCTACCCACGCCTCTTTGTCATCGCGGGCGGAAACGAAAATGGCTATCGCGGAAGAACTTCGAATGTTTCTTGCGTCCAAATCAGCTTGAGCCTTGGGTGTAAGCACAAAGCGGATAATCCGCTTGGCCAGCCAGGTAGGAAGAGCGGGTTGTCCGGTGGTGCGGCCTGCCAGACCGTCGCCTTTACGCAGCGCTGCGCTGGGATTGAAGCGAATCCAGGAAACCAGCTCTTGGCGGAACGCCGGGTCGGATAGTTGCGCCAGGTTAGCCTGATTCACATACTCGACAACAGATTCGATCTGCGCCGGTTCGGTCAACAGCACGGCCTCACCCCGGGACTTTGCCCGGCCTGCTCCAGTTGCCGAAGCTGCGCAGCCGCGAGGGGCTGACCGTCGTAGAGAGTCTTGGTGCACTGACGGACAGTTATGGCCTGGAAGAGCTCCCCGCCCTGAGCTGCGGGCGACGGCTCCAAGAGCACCCTGACCGACTCCGCCAGCGGGTTGAACAGCGTCTCAGCTTGATAGCCCTGCGCCGCGGCGGCATGCACCAGATTCTCCGCCGCGCAGCCGAGGCTCTTGAAAAGATGGGAGTCGTCCGGGTCGACCACCGGGCAGCGCCGGGAAAAATCGGGCAGCACCTCAATGCAGTCGCGGCCAATACGGAATTTCCAAGGCTGGGTGTTGTGGCTGGAAGCCGCCAAGGTGGCGAAACGAATCATTTCGCGCAGATCCGGCGCCGGTCCCGTTCGTTCCTTGACTGGTTTCCTGATTTCGCCGGCGGCGCGGTCGTAAGCCTGAGCCGGGGTCATGGTGGGATCGTCTCTTTCCTTTCCCGTCTAACAGATCTTCGCACAGAGCCAAGCGTCCAAGTACCGCGTTCGGTCGCTCGCGGTGCCTGCGATTGGCCCCAGCGGCCTCGCGGCTGTGTGTTGACACAACCCGAGCCTCTATTGACGCAGGCGCGGGCGGGCGGCTACACTGTGTTTTCTAATCGCCGATCTTTTCGGGCGATATCTCAACAAAAAGGAGGCTCCCGGCATGAGCGAGGGTGACGCAGCCTCGCGGGTGACAGAGAAAGACCAGTGGCGAGAACCGGAAGAGCCTCCATCTCGTTTGCCCCACCCGGCGGCCTTATCCGCGCTGCCCTAAAGACCGCACGCCGCCCGTCTAACCGCTTTCGTCATAGCGCAGCCGCGGGACAGCGGGCCAAGCGGCTCCAAGGAGGCCCGCGTTGACGCGCCAGACGGGGCACGATGTGGCGCCCAGCCGCCCCCGCCGCAGCTTTGGTATGGGGATGCTGCGCTACCGGATTCTGGCGTTCGTGGCCATCCTGGGCCCGGGTTTCGTCACCGCTAATGTCGACAACGATCCGGGCGGCATCCTGACATACTCCCAAGCGGGGGCCAAGTTCGGCTACTCCCTGCTGTGGACGCTGATCCCGATCACCATCGCCTTGATCGTCGTGCAGGAGATGGCGGCGCGCATGGGGGTGGTCACCGGCAAGGGGCTCTCCGACCTGATCCGAGAAGAATTCGGGCTGCGCATGACCTTTCTGGCGATGTTCCTGCTCAGCCTGGCGGATCTGGGTAACATCATGGCGGAGTTTGCCGGAATCGCCTCCGGGATGGCGATCTTCGGAGTTAGTAAGTACATCTCGGTCCCCATCGGCGCATTTTTGGTTTGGATAGTAATCGTAAAGGGGACTTACCGGCCGGTGGAGCGGCTTCTGATTCTGTTCTCGCTGATTTATTTCGCCTACCCGATCTCCGCCATCCTGGCCAAGCCGGACTGGAGCGAAGCGCTGTACAGCACCGTCGTGCCCCAGTTTCGCGCCGAGCACGCCTACACCACGATGGTGATCGGGCTGATCGGCACGACCATTACTCCCTGGATGCAGTTTTACCTCCAAGCGGCGATCGTCGAGAAGGGTCTCACGAAGAAAGACTACCGGTTGGCCAAGTGGGATGTGATCGTGGGGTGCATTATCACCGACGTCGTGGCGTTCTTCATCGTCGTAGCCTGCGCCGCGACGATCCATAAGGCGGGCTTGGGAGCCCTGGAAGATCCCGCGGAGGCGGCGGTGGCGCTGCGGCCGTTCGCGGGAGAATTCGCCTCTTTCCTGTTCGGCTTGGGGCTGGTGAACGCCTCGGTGCTTTCGGCCGCGGTCCTTCCTTTGGCCACTGCCTATAACATCTGCGAGGGACTGGGGTTCGAGTCGGGCGTGGATAAGAGCTTCCGCGAGGCAAAAGTTTTCTACACTCTCTACACCGGCTTGATCGTGCTGGGCGCGGGCGCGGTGCTGATTCCGGGCATCCCGCTGCTCAAGGTCATTCTTCTTTCTCAGGTGGCCAACGGCATCCTGCTGCCGTTCGTGCTCGTCTTCATGCTGATCCTGGTTAACCGCCGCGACCTGATGGGCTCCATGCGGAACCGCCGAGCGGGCAATGTAATCGCCGGATCGCTTACCGTGGCGCTGATTATTCTGACGCTGCTGCTGCTGTGGCAGACGATCGTGGGATGAAACCGGCAGCCGGGGCAAGCCGGCCGGCCTATTCCACCCAGTCGATGGATTCCAGTCCGTAAGCCGGCAATTCGATGCGGCGGCCGCCGCACACCTCCAAGACCACTTCAGCCGGAGTGGGGGCCAGGTTGGCCAGCAGTAAGCGGCGGCGACCATTCTTGGCCAGCAGCAGCGGCTCCGCATGTCCGGGGCCGCAGCCTTCGGTGGGGATTACCTGACCGCCCGCGAACTCACCCACCCGTTCCAGCAGATCGAAAACCGGAAACGCATCCGCCTCCTCTTGCACTCCGTGCGGGCCGTGGGTTTCGAAGTAGGTGACGGAGGCTGCGCCCGATTCGGCCAAATGCTTGAGACTGCCCGCGGTCCAGACGGCGCAGAAGGGCAGTTGTTGCCGGGGATCGGGTTGTGTGCGGGGACCGAGCGTGATGGGAGTAACCCACAGCGCGGCTCCGCCGGCGAAGCTACGCGCGGTGCGCAGCACGTGGCGCTGGGTCCGCACGTTGTTCATCACCGTTTCGTCATCACAGGCGTGAACTTGTGGGTGAACGGGATAGTAGGCGCCGTCCGGCTGGAGGCCGGGCAGCCGGTCCCGGTTCAACTCCGCAAAGTACTTGTTGGAGCCGGCGCCCAGCACCGCGGCGGGGCCCAGTTGTTCCCGCGCCGCCCGCAGCGCTTCCCCGGCGGTGACTAATTGACCGGGCGAGTGCACCAACCACCGCGCCACTTGCGGAGCAAACCGCCGGAGGTTGGAGATCGGGCCGGGCAGCGTCACCACCGCCTCCAGGGGCACTCCGATCCGCTCCGCCTCACGGCAGGCCAACTCCGCGGCCCGCTCCGAGCTGAACTCCGCGCGGAGGTGCGAGAGATTCAGTCGCCGAAGCCGCGCCACCACAGCGTCCGGCAGGGGATCTCCCTGCTGAGGCAGGCATAGGCCGATCGGCGGCAGCAGCACGGCCGGCAGATCCAGGCGGCGGATGACCACCGGACCGGTTGGCTCCGGCGGGAGACGGTCGAGATCGCCTGAGACTTCGATCTCGATCCGCTGGCGGATCCGATCGCCGGGCTTCCACTCTACGGGGAACGGCAACTCCAGCGGAGGGGAGTAGGTCTTGAAATTGTTGTCCGACCAGTTGCGCTGGTCTTCGGTTTCGAATACTCCTCCTTCGAAGCGGATGCGCACCGCCGCACCCGGGGCGAACTCATGCTCCATGGAGCGGATGTCGAAGAACGGCTGGTGCGGCGAGATCAGATCCGGCCAGCGCGCGTCCTCCCAGCCGCCACCGGCCTTCTCAATGCGGCAAGGCTTGCCGGCGCACGCAGACAAAGGATGGTGGACACAGAGGCTGATCCGGTTGCTGAGGAAGCGGCTGCGGGCTTCCCCTGAAAGTGCGAACGAAACGGCGCCCCGGGCCTCGCCCCGGATCTCGGCTTGCCAGACGAAATCGATCTCGCCCTGCTTGTGGAGGCAGTCGAAGCTCACCTGGAACCCACCGGCCTCTTCGCGGATGCTCAGGTTTTGGATCTGGCCGGGAACGGTTCCCCACTCAACATCCCGCAAGGCAAAGTAGACTCGTTCGACAGCCTCGGCAGCTCCCACCCGGATGTGGCGCAGCGCACCCTCCACCAAGTCCGTCGAAACGGGTCCTGCTTGCAATCGACGTGATTCAGCAACCATCCGGTTCTTCACCCTCCTATCTGAGCAAGCTTTGCGTCGCGTCTGCGCGGCCTTATCCAACATAACAGCCAGATGATCCATGCGGCGAGGCTCAATGCAGCCCCCATGAGCAGAGTCCTCGGGCGGAATTCCATGCGCACCACATGCCGGCCTGCGGGGAGGCTCAGGCCTCGAAACGCGGCGTTCGTATAGTACAGGGGCGCAGGCGTTCCGTCGACGTAGGCTCGCCAGCCCGGATAGTGCGCCTCCGAGCTCACCAGGAACTGCGGATGGGGAGCTTCGGTCTCCAATTCAATCCTGCCGGGCTCATAGCGAAGGACCCGGACCCGTCCCGGAGGTCCTGCCAAAGAGGACGCCTGATTGCCCCATCCTTCGACGATTGCTTCCTGCACGGGATTGAAACCGGGCGAGCGGAGTGCGGAAGCAGCCTGTTGAAGGCCTTGCACCGGCCGGACGCGCTCGACCAGCCAGAAGCGGGGCAACGCCGAAGGCCGCTCGTAGACCACAAATCCAGGGAACTCGCCGCGGAGCAGCAGTCCGCCGTCCGTGCTCGTCCCGGCCCCCAGACGATCACGGGAGATGAGGAAGCGGACATTCAGCAGGTCCAGCACGGGAGATCGAGGATCCTGGACTTCGTAAAACCGGCCCCAACGCTCCCCCCGAGTGAAGGCCAGACGAACTTGAATGATGCGCGCCAGCGCCATCGGGTCGTTGCCATTGGCGTTGGGCAGCAGAAACTTCGGCGCGGAGGCGGCGAAGGTCTCGCCGCCGGTGACGCTGTCAAAACGCCAAGGGGGATTCGCCTCTTCCGCTAACCCTCGAAGCCGGGGAAGGGTCTCGGGGCGACCATCCAGAACGTGGCGCTGGTGGACGGGATCACGTTCCGGAGGCATGCCGTTCATCGGACGGCCGGAGCTCACCAAAATGAGGTCCGCCGCGCAGAGGAGCACCGCAGCCCAGCGCCAGGTGAAACGGCGGAGGACCTGATCCGAGCCCAAGCCGGCCAGCAACGCCAAGCCCAGCAGGAAGACCGGCTCGGTGAATTCAGGATACAAGCCGGTGCGCACCGGCTGGGGCAGAAGCGAGTAAAGCCAGCGTCCCAGCGGGGTCTGATCGCCGAGCATGGCGAGCCCGGCGATGAGTGTGAAAAGCACGAGCCGCCAGTTCTTGCGCAGGTGAACCAGGCCGATGCCGGCCAGCACAATGCCGAGCAAGCCCGAGTAAAGGTACATGAAGGTGAGGTCGAAAGGGTAGCGGTAGGTGGACGGATCGAAGACGCCGTGAATATTGGGGATCAGAAGAGACAACAAGGCGGCGGGTGGAACGCCGCCTCCGCTTTGGAGCCAGTCGGTCCGGTATTGAGCGATGCTGTGGCCGTTCAACTCGATCGAAGGCAGCAGTTGGACCGCGGCCAGCAAGACGGCTCCGGCGCAGCAGGCCAGGAACCACGCCGCGCCCCGCCCGCGGCCGTGCTGCAACAGCACGAACAGAAACGCCGCGGCCCAAACTGCGGCAGTCAGCGGAGTGAATCCGGCCAGCACGGTCATGCATAGCACCGCCGCCAAGGCCAAGCCCCACCGCAACCGGGTTCCGGCTTGGGCGCGCAGCGCGCACAACAGCGCCAACGGCAGCCAAGCAGCGATGGCGACGGCGCCCATGTGCTGCCCGTGGGCTGCGAAGAATCCGCCGAGCATGTAGACGGTGGCCGCCAGCAGCGCGGACGGCAGGCTGAGTTTGAGGCCGAGCGCCAGCCAGTAGGCGAACAAGCCCGCCAGGAACACGTGCAGGATGACGTTCAACTGAAGCAGATGGAACAGATGCTGTTGCCCAAGCAGGCTGCCGAGCGAGGCGGCGGCGGCCATGGGCGGGTAGAAGACCGCGGTCTGGATGTTCGCCTGAAAGGGGCGGCCGCAGTAGGTATAGGGATCCCAGAGCGGGAGCTCGCCCCGCAGCAAGGCATCCGAGTAGGAGTAGGCGCGCGGCAGGTGGAAACCGCGCAGATCCCAGGGGATGCCGTAGCCTGCAAACAAGTTGAGGCGGAAAAAGAGAATGACTTCGGCGAGCAGCAACAGGCAGGGCGCAATGCGGCGAATCAAGCCAGTCATCTTAGCACTTGAGACCTTGTGTGGAGCAGCCAAGGCCGGAGGAACACAACTAGGATGGAAGGGAGCCGGGCGGCGCGTGGGAGCGCATGGAAAGAGATCACCCCGGCGTAGCTCATGAACGGGGGGCACAACGGGGGGCTGAAAAGCAGCGGGGGGTAAAGGGCGCCAGGGCCGACAGGAATGTCGGCCGCAGGCCTGGAGGCCTGCCCTACAAAGCGAGCCTGCGCGACAGCAAGAGACTTACGCCACTGGGGCGGACACGCAGATCCGCGTGCGCGCTGCGCTGTGCTACATTGGGACTTAACGCCCCTCGCCGGCATGCCTGCTCGGGTGAGCGAGTCTTTCATTCTGCGAACGTACCCATTCCGGGAAGCGGACCTGATCGTCAGCTTCCTGACCCGGGATCAGGGGAAGCTGCGGGGGGTGGCGCGGCGAGCCCGCCGCCCGAAGAGCAGTTTTGGCGCGGGCCTGGAAAGGCTTTCGCAGGTCCGGCTTGCCTACTTCCAGCAGGAGAACCGGGAGTTGGTGAGGCTGGATTCCTGCGAGCTGATCCGCTCCCCGTTTGAGTTGCAGTCCGACTACGCCGTGGGAGTGGCGCTGGACTACATTGCTGAGGTCTCCGAACACCTGCTGGCGCCGGCCGAGGCGAATGAACGGTTTTACCGGCTGCTGGCGGCGGTGATGGACTACCTCCAGCAGGAGAAAGGCCGTGGAGTCTGGCCCGCGGTGCTGTACTTCACGCTGTGGGCCGTGCGGCTATCCGGATTTCTTCCGGAGATTAAGAAGGTGGATTCAGAGTCCGCCGAGATTGCGAGCGAGATGTTGAAAACGCCGATAGGACAGTTGAAACCCAGAAGCTGGAGCCGTCAGACCGCCGCGGCTCTGCGGCGGTCTTTGGTTGAGCTGACCGAAAACCACATCGAGCGCCGGCTGGTGACTGTCCCGATGTTGGAAGCCCTCTGATGGACTCTTTTCAACAGACGCTGTTCAAGCTGAAACAATACTGGGCCGGGCGCGGCTGCATCATCCAGGAGCCTTACGACGTGGAAGTCGGCGCAGGCACCATGTGCCCGGAAACTTTCCTGCGCGTGCTCGGCCCGAAGCCCTACCGTGTGGCCTACGTGCAGCCCAGCCGGCGCCCCGCCGACGGGCGCTACGGCGCGAATCCCAACCGCCTCTACAAGCACTCGCAGTTGCAGGTCATTCTGAAGCCTTCGCCGGAAGACGTCCTCGACCAGTACCTGCGCAGCCTGGAAGCCATCGGCATCGACCTCCGCAAGCACGACATCAAGTTCGAAGAAGACAACTGGGAATCGCCGACTCTGGGCGCCTGGGGCATCGGCTGGCAGGTCATGCTGGACGGGCTGGAGATCACTCAGTTCACCTACTTCCAGCAGTGCGGCGGCATCGACCTGGAGTTGGTTCCGGCCGAGCTGACCTACGGGTTGGAGCGCATCTCGGCTTTCCTTCAAGGGGCCCCGAGTGTGTACGAGATCGAATGGGCGCCCGGGTTCACCTATGGCGACGTGCGCTTTGCCGAAGAGTTGCAATTCTCGGTCTACAACTTCGAAATGGCGGATGTGCCGACGTTGTGGCAGTTGTTCGAACTGCACGAGAAGGAGTGCCAGCGCCTGTTGAACGCCTATCCGGAAGCCCCGGACAAGCAGCGGTTTCCGGTGCTGGCGGCGTATGACCAGGTTCTGAAGTGCTCTCACTTATTCAATCTGCTCGACAGCCGCGGCGCAATCAGCGTGACCGAGCGCGTCGCCGTCATCGCCCGGGTCCGCAAACTGGCGGTGGGCGTCGCGCAAGCGTGGCTGGACCAAAACCAGACGGAGGCGGCGGCGTGAAGACCTTACCGTTCCTCCTGGAGATCGGCTGCGAGGAGATCCCGGACTGGATGATCCCGCCCGCTCTCAAGCATCTGGGCGAGCTGTTTGAGGGCTTATTGAAAGAACACCGGCTGAGCGGGCAGGTCGCCTGGCTGGAGGCCACGCCGCGGCGGCTGGCGCTGAAGGCGGACGGACTGCCGGCGCGGCAGCCCGCCAACGTCGAGGTCGTCACCGGTCCCCCCAAAGCGGCTGGAGAAAACGCGGCCGCGGGGTTCGCACGCAAGATGGGAGTCGAGGTTTCCGCTTTGAAGGTGGTGAAGACGCCCAAGGGCGAGTATTTCGCCTGCCGCAAGCGCGTTGCCGGGCGAGCCACCGCGGAGATCCTCGCCTCGGCGCTGCCGGAGCTGATCCTGAAGATCTATTTCCCCAAGACGATGTACTGGACCGGCAAGAACGGTCCACGCTTCATCCGGCCCATCCGCTGGCTGGTGGCGTTGCTCGGCAACCGCGTGGTGCCGTTCGAGATCGCCGGCGTGCGCAGCGGACGGTTCACGAGCGGGCACCGGCAACTCGGCAAGCCCAAGGTGCGCGTCAACATCGACGACTACCGGGAGCGGCTGCGGGAGAATTACGTCCTGGTCTCCGCCGCCGAGCGCCGCGCGAGGATCGAGGCCGGGCTGGAGGGCGCCTTGCCCGATCCCGGGCTGCTCGACACGCTGGTGTACCTGACCGAGTACCCGACGCCGATCACGGGCAGTTTTGATCCGGCCTTCTTAAGCCTGCCGGAAGAAGTCCTGGTCACGGTCATGCGCCACCATCAGAAATACTTCTCGGTGCGCAACCAGGAGGGCAGGCTCGAGCCGCGCTTCATCGCGGTGATGAACACCAAAGACGACCCGGAGGGCCTGGTCCGGCAGGGCAACGAGCGCGTGCTGCGGGCCCGGTTCAACGATGCGCGTTTCTTCTGGGACTTTGACCAGCAGAAGCCGCTCGCCGCGCGAGTCGAAGATCTGGCGCACGTGACCTGGCAGGCGCAACTCGGCTCATATTTGGACAAGACGCGGCGGATCGTCGAGCTGGTCCGGGAATTGGGCGGATCGGAGGCAGCCCAGCGCGCAGCCTTGCTGTCGAAGTGCGATCTGAGCACCGAGATGGTCAAAGAGTTCACCGAACTTCAGGGCGTCATGGGAGGACTCTACGCCCGCGCGCAGGGTGAGCCGGAAGCGGTATGGCGCGCCATCTACGAGCACTACCAGCCCGTATCCATGGAGGATCCCATTCCCTCGACGCCGGAAGGGCGCCTGGTTTCGCTGGCCGACAAGTTGGACACGCTGCGCGGCTGCTTTGCCATCGGCCTGATTCCCTCCGGCTCGAAGGATCCCTTCGGGCTGCGCCGCGCGGCGCAGGGGGTGGTCAAGATTCTGGCCGAGTCGGAATTGCCTCTCAAGGTGAGCGCTTTGGTGAGCGGAGACGAAGCGCTGCGCGAATTCCTGCTCGACCGCGTGCGTTACTACTTCCGCGAGGTGCGCGGTTTCGCCTACGACGAGGTGAACGCCGTGCTGGCCGCGGGGTGGGACGATTTGGCCGACGCGGGCCGGAGGCTGGAGGCGCTGCGTGCGGTGCGTCCCACGCCCAATTTCGAGCCGCTGGCGGCGAGCTTCAAGCGCATTCGCAACATTCTGCGGCAGGCCCAGTTTGCGGGCGGCGTAGAAGTGGATGAGACGCTGCTGGAGGAGGGGCCGGAACAAGACCTCTACCGCGCGTTCAGCGGGGTCCGGGCCAGAGTGGAAGAGGCCGGCGCGGACTACCGGTCCAAGCTGGAGGCAATCGCCTCGCTGCGGCCCGCAGTGGACCTGTACTTCGACAAGGTGCTGGTCAACGCGCCCGAGGAGCGCATCCGCGCCAACCGCCTGGCGATGCTGGACCGGCTGCGGAGGGAGTTTTCATCGATCGCGGATTTTTCGGAGATCGTGCCACAAGGCAATCCAACTGACTAAGGAGAATGTTACCGCTATGAAAAAGTACGTTTACGCCTTCGGCGGGGGAACCGCCGACGGCCACGGAGGGATGAAAGACATCCTGGGCGGAAAAGGCGCCGGGCTGGCCGAGATGAGCCGCGCCGGCGTGCCGGTGCCCCCCGGCTTCACCATTTCCACCGAGGTTTGCAACATCTACTTCCAGAACAACAACACCATCCCCGAAGAGATCGAGCAACAGATCCGGGAGGCGCTGGCCGGCCTGGAAGCCAAGATGGGCCAGAAACTGGGCGATCCGGAGAACCCGCTGCTGGTAAGCGTGCGCTCCGGCGCCAAGTTCTCGATGCCCGGCATGATGGACACCATTCTGAACCTGGGCCTGAACGACCAGACCGTCGAGGCGCTGGCGGCCAAGAGCGGCAATCCCCGGTTCGCCTACGACTGCTACCGGCGTTTCATCCAGATGTTCGGCAACGTTGTGCTCGAGATCCCCAAGGACGAATTTGAACACATCTTCGACGAGCGCAAGAAGAAGGTCAAGGCCAAGTTCGATACGGATCTGACCGCCGAGGATCTCAAAGCCGTCATCGCCGACTACAAGAAGCTCGTCCAGAAGAAAACCGGCAAGCCGTTCCCGCAGGACGCGCACCAGCAATTGGTGATGGCCCGCAACGCCGTGTTCCGCTCCTGGTGGAATCCGCGCGCGGCCCATTACCGCAAGATGAACAAGATCGCCGACGATCTGGGAACCGCCGTCAACGTGCAGGCCATGGTGTTCGGCAACATGGGCGAGACCTCGGCCACCGGCGTGGGCTTCACCCGCAACCCGGCCACCGGCGAGAAGGAGTTCTACGGCGAGTTCCTGGTGAACGCCCAGGGCGAGGACGTGGTGGCGGGCATCCGCACGCCCAAGCCCATCTCCGAGCTGGAGACCCTGATGCCGGAGGTGTACCAGCAGCTGCGGCAGATCACCAGCAACCTGGAGAAGCACTACCGCGACGTGCAGGACTTCGAGTTCACCATCCAGGAAGGCAAGCTGTACATGCTCCAGACCCGCAACGGCAAGCGCACGGGTCCGGCCGCGGTGCGGATCGCCGTCGACATGGTGGAAGAAGGCCTGATCAGCAAGGAAGAGGCGGTGCTGCGCGTGGAGCCGAGTCAGCTCGACCAGTTGCTGCACCCGCTGCTGGAGCCTGCCTCCAAGAAGAGCCTGAAGAAGATCGCCACCGGTTTGCCGGCTTCGCCGGGCGCGGCCGTGGGCCGGATCGTATTCACCGCCGACGACGCGGTCGAGCAGGCCAAAAAATCCCCGGTCATTCTGGTGCGCAAGGAGACCGTGCCGGATGACATTCACGGGATGGAAGTGGCCAAGGGAATTCTGACGGCGCGCGGCGGCATGACCAGCCACGCGGCTGTGGTGGCCCGCGGCATGGGAACGCCCTGCGTGGCCGGCGCTGAATCGCTGGAAGTGGACGAGCGAAAACTCGAGCTGCGCGTGCGCGGCGAGAAGACCGTGCTCAAGGAAGGCGACTGGATCTCCATCGACGGGACCTCGGGCGAAGTTTTCGCCGGGCAGGCCAAGACCGTCGAGCCGGATCCTTCGAGCGGCTTTTTGGCCAAGTTCATGGCTTGGGCCGACGAGTTTCGCGGCGATTTTGGCGTCCGCGCCAATGCGGATATTCCGCGCGATGCGAAGGTGGCCCGCCGCTTCGGCGCCGAGGGCATCGGGCTTTGCCGCACCGAGCATATGTTCTTCGGACCCGGCCGCATCGAGCACATGCAGGCCATGATCCTGGCGGACAACGAAAAGGACCGCCGCAAGGCGCTGGCCAAGCTGCTCCCGCTTCAGCGCAAGGACTTCGCCGGCCTGTTTGAAGTGATGGACGGCTTCCCGGTGGTGATCCGTACGCTGGATCCTCCGCTGCACGAGTTCGTGCCCAAGCGGGAGGAGCTGATGGTGGACATCGCCAAGCTGCCCCACGCCACCGCCAAAGAGAAGAAGGAGATGGCGGCCAAGTACAACATGAAGGTGGCCGAACTGAAGAAAGCTCTGCCGGCGCTGTTGCACCGCGTCGAGCAGTTGCACGAGTTCAACCCGATGCTCGGGCACCGCGGCTGCCGTCTGGGGATCACCTATCCGGAGATTACCGAGATGCAGGCCCGCGCCATCTTCGAGGCCGTCGTGCAAGTGGCCAAGAAGGGCAAGAAGGTCATCCCTGAGGTCATGATTCCGCTCATCGGAAGCGTCGAAGAGCTGGCTGATCAGAAAGCGATCGTGAAGCGCGTCGCCGAGGAGGTCCTTGAGAAGGCCGGCATGAAGGATCAGCCCTACATGATCGGCACCATGATCGAGATTCCGCGCGCGGCGCTGACCGCCGACAAGGTCGCCACCGAGGCCGAGTTCTTCAGCTTCGGCACCAACGACCTGACGCAGACCACGATGGGCTTGTCCCGCGACGACTATGTCAAGTTCTCGAAGGACTACGAGAACAAGAAGATCTTCAAGGCCGACCCGTTCGCCGTGCTGGATCAGGAGGGCGTGGGCAAGCTGGTGGAGATGGGCGTGAAACTCGGCCGCTCAACCAGACCGGACTTGGAGGTCGGCATCTGCGGCGAACACGGCGGCGAGCCCAGCTCGGTGGAGTTCTGCTACCGGGTGGGGATGAATTACGTCTCGTGCAGCCCCTACCGCGTGCCCATCGCGCGGCTGGCGGCGGCCCAGGCGGCGATCACCTCCAAGGCGGCGGAAGCCAAGGCGGAGATGATGCGCACGGCCTGAGGTTGCGCGGCAGGCCGGCAACCGGCAGGAACTTTTGCGGGTGAGGGCGCGAGCTCTCACCCGTTTTCTTTGCCCAACAGGGACCTCTTCTCGCGTTCGATCCGCTCGGCTAGATAGACTTTCAACAGCGACTGATAGGGTATGTCCTTCTGATTGGCCAGTAGCTTCAAGTCTTCGACCATAGACGCCGGCAAGCGGATCGAGATTGTTTTCAGCGAGGCCTTCAGCTTTGGCAGAACGGCACGTTTGGCCTTGGTCCAGTCGATGTAGTCCGTGGAATCGTGAGTCCACCAGAACTCTCTCTCCTGGTTTTCGTCTTTGAATCGCGGCAGGCGCTTTTTCATAACGATTTGTAAACCTCCCGTTCCTTGCGGCTCATGTCTCGCGCCGAGATGACCCGGATCCGCTGACGCCTCACGGTGAATGCGACGAACAAGAGCCTGCCGCTGAGCGTACGGCCCAGCGCGTAGTACCTGGCTTCCGTTTGCGCCGCATCGCAGGCTTCCTCCTCAATCGCCGCTCACCGGGAGCGTCGAAAAGGCGTCGCTGCCGATGGCCCGTATGGCGATGGCGGCCACCAGCGTGTTGGCGCGGCATTCCAGGCGCCCGCGGCGGCCGGTTAGCGCCGGAAAAAGGTACTCTGACCAGTGCCCCAGGGGCGCCAGTTCCGGGATGCTCAGTGTCCCGCCCTGTATGAGAACCCCACTCTCATCCCGCGCCACACAAGATACCTGCGCAGTCCCCAAAGGATTCAGATTGGCGATTGCGAAGCCGGTGAAGACTTGCGCGGAGGCCGGCGCAAACAGCGTAGCGTCGAACGGCAGGCTGAACTGCGTGTAGCCCGCGACGGGCTGTACCGCCGCCTCATAAAAGAGATTCTGCGGGGTTCTGCGGCGGAAGGTGGCATGCACGGTGACGCCCGCGTCCACCGCGGCCAGGCCCCAAGCTCCCTGCGCCGGCAAAGCCGGATCTTCCGCCTCGTAAAACCTCAGGCCGCCGGCGGCCACCGTGGCGTTCAACACGCTCCGGGCGCCCACTCCGCCCGTGAACGGCATCGAGGCGGGAGCGCCGCTGTCGCCAAAGAAGCTCACGGAGAACTCAGTCGTCGAGCTCCTGCCATTCGCCACGGTCAGGCTTGTCGTCCAACCTTGCCCGAAGGCCAGATGCGGCAGGGCCACCAGGCGGCACGTGCTCGAGCCGCCGCAGGCGCCCGCGTCCAACTGGCGGACCGGCACCGTCAGGCCCGCAACGTCAATCGCCGCCATGCGGGCGGCGCCGGCATTGGGCGCAATCGAAAGCGTCACGGAGGCCGGCCCTAAGCCTTGACTCGCTCCGGAGACCGTAATCCACGCCGGAAGACTCGTGACCGACCAGGGGCATCCCGGCTCTGTCCGGATGCTGAGATTGACGATGCCGCCGGTGGCGGGCGCAGCCAACGCATCACTGGAGGCAGCGTAGGTACAGCCGGCGGTGCTCGCCTGGACCGTCAAGTTCAGGGTGACTTCGGCGGTGAAGCTCTCCCCGTAGCTGCTGCTGGCGGCATTGGCGCGAAGCGAGTAGCTCCCCGGCGAGAAGGGCGCGGTCATCGTCCAAGTGCGCGTGACCACTGAACCCGGCTCGAGGTTCCCATAGGACAGGGACGTTCCTCCGGACTGACCAAGCCAGTTCACAGGCCCCTCCACGTTGAACACCCTCAGATCCCCAGGGTTCGCCGCGGTACAATTGACATCGAATTGCGCTCCGGCCTGGACGACAGAAGGCGCAGAACAGGAGAGCGTCAAGGCCGGTCCCGCAGCGGACGCGAGCGGCACGTTGGCGGCGATCGCAAAGGATTCGGGAAACTGGCAAAGCGGTGCGGCGTTCTTGACCTTCAAGACCACGGCTCCGCTGGCGGGCGCATCCACCTGGACCACGTTGTCCCGGTCCGCCAGCCAGGAGCCGAGGGCAGCGTTGCTGGTCCCGCTGTACAGGTACTGATTCAGCAGGGACAGACAGCCGGTCTGGGCCGAGGGATGAATCAGGTTCCGGTTCCAGACCAGAGTGCTGGAGAAGATCCCGGTTGCGCTTGCAGTGAAGTACCTCGAACCTCCGCTGAACTCCGTGCGCACCACGTTCTGGCGCTGGGCGAAGGCGCGGGAAAGGTTTGCGTAGCCCCAACCCCAATCGGAGGCCCAGCCGCGCGTGTCGGTGGTGTTCAACAGCAAAGCCTTGATGGAGAGCGGATCCTGGACTCCGGCGGAGCGCAACAACGCCGCCGCACCCGCGATGTGCGGGGCCGCCATGCTGGTGCCGCTCTTGCCCACAAAACCGTCGGTAAGATAATCCGCCGAGCGAATTCCACCGCTGCGGGTTCCGGGCGCGACTACATCGGGCTTCTTGCGGCCGACCGCCGTAGGTCCGCGGCTGCTGTGGTCGGCCACGAAGTCATCCCCGCGGTCGGTGGTGCTGAGCGTGTTCACCGATCCCGTGCTGATCACGTTGTAGGCAATCGCTGGCGAACTGACCGTGCCCGGCGCCGGTCCGGAGTTGCCCGCCGAAACGGCGACAGTCAAGCCGTAGGTCTCGGCGAAATAGTCAAACTGGCGCGCTGAAAGAGTGTCGTCCGCCGTCGTGCTGCTGCCGTAGCTGTAGTTGACGATCTTGACCCAAGGCGCTTGTTGCACGAGCCAGTTGAGCGCGGCCAGCACGTCGCTGCTATAGGTGAGCGCCCCTCCCTCACACTTGCCGGGAATGTTGAGAATTTTGAAACCGGTCTTGAGGTTGTAGAGTGTGCCCAAGCCGCGCGCCACGCCAAAGTAGTTCGTCCATCCGGGCGCGCCGCGGCTGGCGACGATCCCCGCAACGTGCGAGCCGTGCCCCTGGTTGTCGTTGAACGTTGTGTCGTCGGCAAAGCAGGAATCGTTCTGCCCGGCATCCAGAAAGACCTCGCTCACGATGTTCAACCCGACGAAGGCCGGATGGATGGTACGGACGCCCGTATCCATGACCGCCACGGCTTCCCCTGCTCCGGTGTATCCCGCGCTCCAAAACACGTTCGCGCCCAGGCTGGGTGCGCTCACGGCCAGTTGCGGCGTGTGGGTTTCGTCCAGGCTGATCTCGGCGACATCCGGGTGCGCGGCCAGCTCGCGAACCGCCGCAGGCGGAATGCGGGTGGCCATCGCGTTGATCGCCTGGAAGCGGCGGATGCCGCGGGCGCCGGTGCGGATCAGCTCCCGCTCGACGGCATCCTGGCTGGGGCCGATTTCCTGGATGATTTCCTTGAAGGCCTCCTCGCGCGCCTGCCGCCACTCGGCTTCAAACTCGCGGCGAGCCTGCGCAGCGACCGGAGCGCTAGGCCGGTCCGCCATCGTGCGCGCGCGTCCTTCGAGCAGTTGTAAACGCAAGCGGGCTGCGGCTTCGTGGCGCTCCAGGATGGCTCTCTGCGGCTGGTTATGCAACACGAGGATCACCGGTACCTCAGCCGCGCCCCCTTGGGCTAGGGCCTCTAGCCGCCTGTCGACGCGGGCGGGTGCCCGCACGTCCGCTGAGTCGGCGGACCCACGAGGCGGCTGTTCTGCTGCGGTGCGGACTTCGGGTTGCAGTTCTCGGCCGGATTCAGACTGGCCGTAGCCTGACGGAAGGCCCAGCAACCAGAAAAACAGGACAACCGCCCAAACCAAGTTGAACTTCGTCAAAGATGCCGACCTCTCCTTTTAGGGTAATCGACGCGCACGGGCGCCGGTTGCTTTACGGAAAGACCGCGATCAGGGACTTCGTCCAGCCCAGGAGCCTTTCTCTTAGGATCCGTGCCGCGGGGAACAGAGCGGCCATCTCGCGGACGCCGAGCAGCCGGATGTCCCGGAGATAGTGGTCCAAGTAGTACGAGCGCCGGTCTTCGCTGGGACGCTCCAGCCACTCCCATAAGGTTCCTCGGCGTACGATCGCCGCTTGCCAACTTCGCGGCAGCCGGTGCACCAGCGGTGTCCAGAGGTGCGGCTCGACGGGAAAACTGCGGCACGGCGTCTGGACCCAGTAGGCCTTACCCACCCGCCGAACTTCCCGCGCGAACTCCTGCCTGGCCGCCTCCCCCGGGATGTGTTCAATCACCGAGTTGCTGAAGACGATATCAAACGACTGGTCGGAGAAAGGCAACCGGCAGCCGTCTCCAAACACCACCGAAAAGCCGGCGGGCGCGGGATCGGCCGCCCGGGGCAGATTCAGCAGCGTCACTCGCGGCCGTACCGGGCACAGCGACCAGTTCAACGGCGTTCCGCCCACGTCCAACACGCGCGTTGCGGCCGTGACGCCCATCTGCGCCACGAAACGTTGCATGCGGCGCACGCGAAACCACCGCACGGCGGCGTCGACCCAGTTCCGATGTCCAGGCTGCAAATTCATCGGCGCAGTTTCCATCCAATATACTTTACTAATGCGCCTGCTTGTTCTCACTGTTTTCACGACGGCGGCCCTGGCGCAGACCAGCGCGCCGCCCCCCACCCCCAGCTACGAAGTCAAGCGCGCCTCCGGCCCCATCGTCATCGACGGAAAACTGGAGGACAAGGCCTGGGCCGCCGCCAGCATCGCGGAGCTGGCCGTCACCTGGGAATCCCAAACCGGCCCGCGGCACAAAACCCTAGCCCGGCTGCTCTGGGACGACGACTATCTTTATGTCTCCTTCGATGTGGAGGACGCCGACATCACCGCCCAGTTCACCCAGCGCGACGACCCCACCTACCGGGACGATGCGGTTGAGATCTTCATCAATCCCCGTCCTTCCCAGACCACGGCCTATATCGGCCTCGAAATGAACGCCCGCGCCGTGTGGTACGACTACCTGCGCGTCACCACCGGCCCCAACTCCAGCCAATTCTTCAAGCGGTTCCAGCTTGAGGGCCTGCGGCTCGCTACGTTCCTTGACGGCACACTGAACGCGCGCGGAGATCAGGACCGCGGCTGGACGCTCGAAGCCGCCATCCCCTGGGTCAATTTTGAAGAGCTCGCGCGCCGCCCCGCCGCGGGAACGGTCTGGCGCTTCAATCTGAACCGATGGGACGGCGTCGAGCCCAACCGCCGCATGACCATCTGGTCCAATCCGCTGGCAACCTGGCCCAATCCGCACGTGCCGGAACGTTTCGGCGAGATGCGCTTCGTTCAGTAAGGCCCTCAACCTTCGTCTTCTTCGGGCACCTGGCGGATGCGCACGCCGGCCTCGCGGAACAGTTCCACGACGTTGCGGAAGTGTTCCTCGAAGTACTCGCTGGAGTACTGGCTCATGCGCTCGCGCGAGATCACCACTTCTTTGATTCCCGCCTGCACCACGGCCCGCCCGCAGTCCATGCAGGGCATAATCTCGACGTACAGCGTGCAGCCTTCGAGCGGCGTGCCGCAGCGGGCCGCGTTATAGATAGCGTTGCGTTCGGCGTGCTCCATCCACAGGTACTTGGTGGGGCGCTCCAGCCGTTCGGCGACGTCATCGCGGATCCCGCGGGGCAGCGAATTGTAGCCGGTCGAGCGGATCTCGTGAGCCGGACCCGCGATCACGCAGCCGATCTGTGTGTTCGGATCCTTGCTCCGCGCCGCCACCATCTTGCAAATGTTCAGGTAGTACTCATCCCAACCTGGAACTTTTCTCATGGCGTGATCCCACCATGTTACCCGTTCAGGATGCGCAGCAGCACCTGAGCCTGGTAGTGGTAGGAATTCACCCCGCTGCCGTTGTAGCGGCGTACGGCGTAGGGCCAGTCACAGCCGAACTGCTTGCGGTCCGGCACGCCTGTGTACTGGCCGCGGGAATGATACTGCGTCGGCTCCAGCGTGACCGTGACCCGGGCCGCCGCCGCGGCGCACTCGCGACAGGCCGCCAGGTAGCGCGGGTCCTCGGGCGCAAACCGGCAACGCCGCAAGGGCGCTGCGCCGATCTCCTGCTCCCGGTCCGAGGCGCGGGTGGCGGGCGTTTCCCCCGCTACGAAGCGCTCAAACTTCGCCTCCAGCTCTCGCGCTGCCTGTTGCACGTTGGCGGCGGGATCCAGTATGACCGTGCTGACCTCCTCGGGCGCGGGCGGATGGTGGAACAACGTGTACTGGCCGATCCCGTAGCCGCGGGAGGTGATACGGGCGTTCTCATCGCCGTTGCGGTCCAGGCCCACGACCACAAAGTTGTCTTCGTTGTCCGGTGTGGGTTCCCGGTAGTGCTTCATCCCGCTTTCCTGCGCCAGGATGGCGAGCAGAAACGGGAGAGGCACTCGCCCGCGCGGCATCGCCTGCAAGGCGGCTACGGCACGCGCATTGTCCGCTGCGGGATCGGGGCTTTCCGGCACCTTTTCAAACCGGCGGTCGGCGAGCATCTCGGCGATCACCGCCGCCAGTCCCTCGTCTAGAACGCCGTTCAGCTCCTTCACTCGCCCGCGGTTGTAGCTCATTACGGCGACGGGCGCCCGGCCGTCGGGACCTCGCCCGTCGTTATGAAGAAGGTCAAAACGCAGGGACCGGACGGCGGCTTCGGTCTCGCGGCCGAAATTGCCGTCGATGCCCGTCCTCAAGTATCCGAGTCTGCGCAGGTCTCGTTGCACCTGCTTGACCAGGGCGGCCTCGGCGGGCACACCCCGGCTGAGCCGCAGATTCGCGGCTTGATACCAAGTTGTCATACGATTTACTTCTTCGGTGGGACGGTCTCGCCGGGACGCCGCAGGGTGGGAACTTTCTTCTTCTGTTCCTCTTCTTTCTTCTCGGCAGCGCGCCGGGCTTCGATCTCTTCGGGCCTCATCTGGGCCTCGCGCTCCTTGCGTTCGCGCTCCTCGCGGGCCCGCACTTCCGACTCGCGAGCGCCCAAGTCTTCGCTGGCCATCTCCAGACTGTCGCGCGTGGCCAGAATCGCCTCCTCCAGCGCGAAGCGGTAAACCGGCAAATCCGAAGCATGCGTCTTGGCCAGCTTTTCCAGCGCCGCCAGGAATTCCTTTTCCGCGGAAGCCATAGCCGCGATGCCCTTGGCGGCGGGCCAGCCTCTGCGCAGCGCATCCTCAGAGACCGCATCCATGGCCTCGATGATGCGGGTGTATTCTTCGAGGGTTTGCCGGATCAGGGCGCCGCGGCCGGGCCGCTCCTTGGCCAGCATCTGCTCCACCATCCGAACGCGCTCCCTCGCGAACTTAACGTAGAGCGGCAACCGCACATCCGGCTCCTGCGCCTCCCGCACCAGCTCCACCTCATCCGGACGCAGGAAGTCGCGCTGTGCTGCGGCGGGCCAGCAGGCGGCCAAAACCAATATCAGAATCCGTATTCTCATCTCGGTTTCTCCGAGGGCCTTCCGCCCATGACGGCCCACAGGGCGTCATCGTGTATCTTCCGGATCTGCTCCACCAACCCCTCGATTTGCTGGCGCTCATCGAAAGACATCCGCTCATGCAGCGCGCCCAGGTGCTTCAGAATGGCTCGCGTTCGCACTTCGAAGTTCTTATAGGAACGGCTGTTTCGCGGGTTTTTCACCGCGGTGGCCAGCGACTGCTGCGCCAGCTCCAGCGACTCTCGCACCTCTTTGAGGGCCTGCATTGTGCCCTCCCAGTCGCCCGCGGCATAGTTCTTGGAGGCGGCCTTCACCTGAGCCTCTGCGTTCTCCCAGGCCAGCCGTGCGCGTCGTTCAAGATTCGGCTCGGCCAGAGCCCGCTTCAGGTCCGCCCGCACCGGGATCGCCGCCAGCCCGAGCGCCGTCAAGCCGAGGAGGAACATCCGCTTCATCTCCGCCCCGTCTGCCTCTCCAGAATACGCACCCTTTGGCGCGCCTTGAACTCCTCGTCCGGAAACTTGCCGTTGCTCTGATCCAAGAAACGGCGGTACTGCTCCAAGGCCAGTTTCGCTTGCCCGAGCCTGTCCAGCATGATCGCCCGGAAATAGACATGGCCCGGCGTCTCGCCTCCCATCTGCTGCACGCGGTCGAGCGCAGCCAGAGCCTGAGGGTAGTTCTCCAGAAGAATCAACACCCCAGCCAGCTCGTTCCAGGCTTCCACCGAGCCAGGCCGGGCCAAGACCACTCTGTTGAATTCCCCCGCCGCGGCCGCGTACTTCTTTTCATCCCGCAAGAAACGCCCGTAGCGCAGCCGGAGGTCCGCGTCGTCCGGCGCCATGGCGACTGCCTGCCGCCACTGCGCCTCCGCTTTCTCCATCTGTTTGGTGCGCTGATAGGCGAGGGCCAACGCCGCCCGGTTGGCGGCCGTGGGGGAGTGCGTTACGGCATATTCAAGATGCGCGATCGCCCGCTCCGGTTGATTCGCCTCCAGCAGAAGCGCGCCCGCCCGCTCCCGCGCCGCAACGTTGTCCGTGAATTCGCCGTAGAGCCGGATCGCCTGCTCCAGTTCGCCTTTCTTTTCGAAGCCCTCTGCGAGCTTCAGCAGGCCGTCTTTTAGCGAAGGGTCCGCCTCCGCCGCCGCCCGGTAGAACGCTTCGGCTTTTTGCAGCTCCCCGGTAGCGGCAAGAGCCTCGGCCAAGAAGAAGTTCGGACGGGGCTCGGCGGGCTTCTTGTCCCGGGCGCTCGTCAGCAAGGCGGCCGCCTCCGCGGCCTTCCCTGCCCTCAGCAGCACGATCCCCAGATTCAGTTCCGCCTCGTACAGACCCGGCTTCAGATCCAGAACCTTCCTGTAGCTGCCGATGGCCTCCTCGTCCTTGTTCAGCAAGCTCTGCGCCAGCGCCAGATGAAACCAGCCGGCGTAGTCCTCGGGATCAGCGGCGACGGCCTTCTGGAAATGCTGTTCCGCTTCGGCGTAACGGCCTTCGTCGAGCGCCTTGATCCCGGCATCGTAGGGATTGGCCAGTTGCAGCCACGCCGCCAGAACTGCCGCCGCCACGCGCATCATCGCCCCACTTTCAGTGTACCGTCCCGCGCCAAATCCAGAGCGCATCCTAGCGGCTGCTATACTCGTTATCTTGTGTTCCATCGACTCGAGAAACAGATCGCTGCCGCTGTCTCCGCTCACCTGCGTTCCCGCTATGGCGTTGAATTAGAGACAGTTATCGAACCGGCCAAGGAGGCCCGCTTCGGCGAGCTCAGCCTGGTGGCCCCCTTCGCCCTGGCCCGCCGCCTGCGCAAGCCACCGCGTGTGATCGCCGGGGAAATCCTGGCCGAAATGCCACCGCTGGAGGGCGTTGCCTCGGCCGAGATCGCCGGCAACGGCTACATCAATCTGCGCTTGGACCGCGCGGCGTACGGCGCGGCCCTGCTGAAGGAAGCCGCCTCCGCTGGGCAGGCGCCCACGGGCGGCAAGATCATCGTCGAGCACACCAACATCAACCCCAACAAGGCCGCTCACATCGGCCACCTCCGCAATGCCGTGCTCGGCGACACGTTCGTGAGGATGCTCCGCGCCTCCGGCCGCAGGGTCGAGGTCCAGAACTACATCGACAACACGGGCGTCCAGGTGGCCGACGTGGTGGCCGGCTTCCATTACCTGGAGCATAAGAGCCCCGCCGAGGTGGCCAAGCTGGCGCGGGATCCCGGCGTCCGCTTCGACTACCTTTGCTGGGATCTCTACGCCCGCATCTCGGCCCACTACCATGGAAACCCGGAGGCTCTGGCCTGGCGGCAGCAGGCTCTGCACGCCATCGAGGCTGGAGAAGGCGAGCTGGCGGAGTTGGCGCACATCATCGCCGACGCCATCGTAGACTGCCATCTGAAGACGATGCTGCGGCTGGGCATTGAATACGACGTGCTGCCGCGCGAAAGCGAGATCCTCCACCTGCAATTCTGGGCCACGGCATTCGAGCTGCTGAAGCAGCGCGGCGCCATCCACTTCGAGACCGAAGGCAAGAACGCCGGTTGCTGGGTGATGCCCGGTTCGGCCTTCTCCGAAAGCGCCGGAGAGGACGACAGCAAGGTTATCGTTCGCTCCAACGGCACGGTGACCTACGTGGGTAAGGACATCGCTTATCAGCTCTGGAAGTTTGGCTTGCTCGGCAAGGATTTTTATTACCGCCCCTGGATGACGTACCCGAGCGGTCGCCGCCTGTGGGTCACCACCGATGAGCCGGGTTCGGAGACGCCGCCGGAGTTCGGCCGCGGCGAGTGGGTTTACAACGTCATCGACTCGCGGCAGTCCTATCTTCAGGACGTAGTCGCCGCCGGGCTGCGGGCCCTGGGCTACCTGGAGCAGGCGGAGCGCTCGGTGCATTTCTCTTATGAGATGGTGGCGCTGACGCCGCGCACCTGCGCCGAGCTGGGCATCGAATTATCCGAGGAAGACCGCCGCCGTCCTTACGTCGAAGTCTCCGGACGCAAAGGGTTGGGGGTGAAGGCGGATGATCTCATCGACAAGTTGATCGAGAAGGCTTGCCAGGAGGTGGACTCGCGCCACCCGGAGGCGCCCGAGGAGGAACGCCGAAGGGTGGGCGCCGAGATCGCCACCGGCGCGCTGCGCTACTTCATGCTCAAGTACACGCGCAACGCGGTCATCGCTTTCGACATGCAGGAGGCGCTCAGCTTCGAGGGCGAAACCGGACCCTATGTGCAGTACGCCGCCGTGCGCGCCCGCAATATCCTCCGCAAGCTGGAAGAACGGGGCGAGACGTTACCCGACTTTTCGCGCCGATTGGACGCGGGCGCCATGGGACGCCAGCTCCAGTCCGAAGACTTCTGGCAGATTGTTCTGGCCATTTCCAAAGCCGGGAGCGCTCTGGAGCGGGCCCTGGCGTCGGGCGAACCCGCGCACGTGGCCAAGTACGCCTTTCAGCTCGCCCAGAGCTTCAACAGCTTCTACCACAGCTACCCGGTGCTGCAAGAGCCGGACCCCGAGCGCCGCACCTTCCTGCTGTGGCTGACGGACTACTTCCGGCGGCAACTGGAGCAGACGCTGGCCGTTCTGGGCATCGAGGTACCGCCTTACATGTAAGGAAGCGCCAAAAAAGGAATGCGGGCCGGACGACCCGTAAAACCAAGCCGCCCGGCCCGCCGCCGTAAACCAATACAGCTACGCGCTTCTCAGAACTCGAAGCGCAATGTCATCGCCATGCGCCGCGGATCTCGCGCGCCAGTGTACTGCATCAACTGATTGTTGGTCTGCGTCAGGATTCCCTTTTGCCAGTCCGGCAGATTGAACTGAATCGTGGTGTTCACCCCGCTGATCTGCGTGTGGTTCCAAATGTTGTACATCTCCGCACGGAAAATCAAGCTGCGTCCCTCCCCAAAGTACGGGAAAGACTTGGCAAAGGTGATGTCCCAGTTGTTCATCGAGGTGGGGATCTTGATCAACTGGCCCGAGCCTGCATTGCCAAAGCACGACATAGACTGTCCAATGCCCTGCTGCGGCGTCGCCTGAGGCGTCCAACTGCACGGCATCGGCACCTGGAAGGCCTGCCAGTTAAAGAAGTCCCACTCCTTCCACTCGCTCTTAGGTTTATTCGGGTTGCCGACCACGATCATCCGCGCGCCTTCGGCCGACCCGGTCATCTCCGGCGCCGGATTCACTGTGGTCGTCTGGGTGAAGCTGATCCCCGGCGCACTGGCGTAACCGTGGCCCTGAATGGAGGTGATACCGGAGATCGACCAGTTGTCGGTAATCCAACCCAGCGGTTTCAGGTTCAGCCATGCGCCCAGCTTGGGCAGCTCGTAAATGTAGAAGAAGTTGAGCATATGCGGCACCCCCGTGGAACCCCGGTACCGGCCCTTGTCGCTGAAGACGGTCGGATATGGGCTGAGCCCATACAGCGTCATCGTTTTGGACCAGGTGTAAGCCATCCCATAAGAGATGCCTCGCCGCATCTCGCGGCGCACCGACAGTTGGGCCGAATGGTAATGGCCGCTGAGTTGGAAGCTGCTGTTGGTGACCGCCCCCACGCCTTTCAGCGGCCGCAGCAGGTTATCTGGCTGAGAACGCTTCGGCGTGGTCGGGCTCCATGGATCCACATACTGCGGGTCGTAGCGCGAAAACATCGGGATCGGATTCATCTGGCGGCTGGCCATATACACCGTGCCGCCCATGGTCCGGGTGCTGTGCCGCATCAGGTTGCCGACATAAGCCGCCTCCACCACGGTCCCGAACCCCACCGCCTGCTGGATTCCGAAGTGCAGGTTCATGGTCACTTCGTAAGGCTGCTTGCCGACGATCCCGCCGCTGCTGATCGGTGAAACCGCCGCCGTGGCCGCCAGGGACGGGATCTGACTGATGTTCGAGTAATACGCCGTGCGGGTGTAGGTGATGGGCGGCTGCCCGCCAAAGCCCATGATCTGGTTTCCATCGCCGCGATGGTAGAACTGCCCGAAACTGGTCCGGATCGCGGTTTTGCCGTTGCCGAACACGTCCCAGGCGATGCCGAACCGGAACGCGGGCTTGAACTTCGGAACCTCAAACAGCGACAGCGGGATCTTCGAGCTGACTCCCGCCACCTCCATTCCATTGAAGAAATCCGGCTGCTGCGCGTAGCCGCCCACGGAGTAGGGCACGAACGTCCCCGCCAGCGCCGCATACGTCGTGTAGCCGGTCACAGGATCGATGGCGATCTGATTGGCGGTTGAGCAAGCCCCCGCCGTGGGGACTTTGCAGCCGCGCCAGTACAAGCGTCCCGCCTTCGCCGGATCGTAGCTGGACGGCACCCACATGGCGGAGTTCTTGTTCAGGTTTTCTTGCGGTTTCAGATGATAGAAGCGCACGCCGATGTCCAACGTCAGGCGCCGGTGCACTTTCCAACTGTCCTGCACGAACGCTTCGACGTTGGTAAACCAGTAGTCTCCCATCACCCGGCCGCCTTCGCTGTAGCTGTTGAAATTGCCCAGGAACATGTTGGCGTTTCCGTAGCCCGTGTCGAATGGGAACGCACTGGAGCTGGCGAAACTGTAGCTTCCAAGGTAGGTTCCACTCCCGGCTTGCTGCACCTTGCCCGTACGCTCGTAATAAATTCCAGCCTTGATGCTGTGGGCCCCGCGCAGCCAGCTAATGTTGTTGTTGAAGCTGTAAATGTCGTTCCAGTTCGTGTAGGGTCGGTTGCCTCCGTGCGGAGAACTGACGGTGCCGCCCGTCACCGCCGGAGTCCAGTAAGCGAAGTTTTGCGCGCCATTGGGCAGACCCGGCCGCTTCAGGTTTCCGTCGTTCTTGAAGGAAGGCGCATTCTGGTCAAACCAGTGCGGTGGATTGCCCATCCGGGCCCGGTCCACTTGCGATGGGTCGTGCGGGTACCAGTCCCAGGTATTATAGCTCTTGCCAAAAGTGAATTCGTTGACCACTCTCGGACTGACCGTATAGGTAATGCCCACCGCATAGCCGTGCCCTGGGTTCGGGTGATCCTCCGAATAAGGAACCCACTTGCCTTCGGCGTTCTTCAATGCGATGTTGCCGCTGGTCTCCTCCAGATCGTAGTCATTGATGTACCGGAAGAACGTGTTGAGCTTGGAGGTCAGATTCGCATCAAAGCGGAGAACATCATTGCGGCGGGGATGCTTGGAGGTGTACTGCGTCCGGTAATTCCGCCGGTGGATCTGCGTCGCATCCGTTTCATTCCAGCAGGATGGGTCGCCGGGCGCCAAGTCGCAGCGGTTCGGCATGGGGAAAAAGTTCAGCATGGCCAACCCCTGCGGACTCGCCAGACTCGGGGCTATCTTATTGCCCGGGATGGGCTGGCGCGTGATCGGATCATACAGCGGGATCAGCTTGCCCGCTGAGTCGAAGCTCTGCGAAAAGTCGCCGGCGCGCTCGAGTGCGGTCGGCACCTTGGCGTGGATGATCGAAGTCGACGGCTTGGTCCGCGTATACTCCTGCGAGAAGTGGAAAAAGAGCCTGTTCTTGTCGGTGTTGAAGACCTTCGGGATATAAGCCGGCCCCGTGACGCTGAAACCCCCAATGAAGTAGCGGTAGGGCGGCTTGGCGACCCCGTTGCGGTTGTTCAGCCAGGTGTTCGCGTTGAACATCTCATGCCGCTTCACGGCCCATGCCGTACCGTGAAACTCCCGTCCGCCGCTCTTGGTCACTACGCTCACGGTTCCGCCCGAAGAACGGCCATACTCCGCTTGGTAGCCGGCCGTCAGCACGCGGATCTCCGCGATCGAGTCCATGTTGGGTTCGTAGTGCGTGGTCTCGTGCGAGCCGGTATCCAGATCCACCACGCCGTCCACCTGAAAATTCACCCGGCCTTGCGCCATCCCGTTGATCCGCACCTGCCGGATTCCGTCCTGCGAGGTGGTTTCCGCCGCAAACGCGCCCGTGTTCACATAAACGCCGGGAATCAGCATGAGCATTACCATCATGTCCCGGCCCTTCAGAGCCAACTTGTTGAGTTGAGGTCCCGCCACCAGCGAAGACTTCTCGCTGGAGGCGGTTTGCACCGGCGTGACCTCGGCCGTTACGAAAACCTGTTCGGTCAGTGTGCCCAGCTCAAGCCGGATGCGCCCAAGGTCCCGCGTTGAACTGCTGATGACCATAATGTCACTCTGGACATAGCTCTTGAATCCCGGAGCTTTTATCGAAAGTTCATAATCCCCCGGGGGAAGCCCCGCGAAGCGAAAGATGCCGAGCTCGTTCGGCTTGGTGGAGCGTACGAACCCTGTGGCCTTCTCCGTCAGCTCGATGTCCGCATTGACGACGATGGCCCCGGCAGGGTCTGTGAGTACCCCTTGCAGGGCGCTGGTCGTTGTCTGGCCCCAACAAGCGAAGGGAACCAGAACCAGCGCTGCCAAAACGACTGTGAAGAAGCGTATTGGCGTGTTCATTTCCGAAATCCCTCTTCCCTTTCTCCCGCCTTTGAAGCCCAGCCCCCTGTGCCGGACCCCTGGCGGGCTGGATTTGCTCATCCGGGTAGCATATATCACACATCCGAAGGGATTACAAGACTTATCTGCGACTTTCGTTTAACGTGAGGCTCACAAAGGACCGTAATCGATTATCGTTTGCGCTCGCTTCGATGCTGTCTGCGCTAACTCTCACAAACTAAGATCGACCACTTTAGCGCAGCGGCTGCCACGGCGTATCCATTGGCTCACCTTTCGGCTCCGCCTGTCGGCCGCTGGCCTCTCGCATCACTCGTACCATTTCTTCCGTAGCTACCGTAACCGGCTCGCCAATCAGCTCGGCTCGGTTGAAGGTCGTCAGGCAGCGCTCGTAGAACCCCGGATCTTCCTGGGGGAGGATGAAAGGCTTATGGAAACGCCCACTGGGCTCGACGTAGCTGAGATAAAGCCGGGCGAAGACGCCGTCGCCGCGCTTGGAGGAGAACAAGACCCAGCGGCCGTTGCTCGACCAGGAGTGGTACGAGTCACTCCGTGGCGAATTGATTTCCTCCAAGCGGCGCGGCGTTGCATCGCCCGCTCCCCTCTTCGGATCGAGTTGCGCCAGGTCCAACAGGTACAAGTCGCTGCTGGGTTGATAAATCGGAAAGCTGCCGTAGTCGTGCCCGCAGAACAGCACGAAGCGGCCATCCGGCGACACCTGCGGTAATGAGACGCTCCGCCCAAACTCCTGTGCGCTCACAAGCGTTTCCACCTCGCCCCACCGGTTAGCGGCTGCATCGTACGACACCCGCACCAGGTCGTAGCGGATCTTGTTGTAGTCGAGCACAGCATTGGGTTTCTCCGACCAAGCCGACGCCGAACTGAAGTACAGGAACTTCCCATCCGGGCTCCAGGCAGGGAACGTCTCCAGCCGCTCGGGGCGGCTGATCTGCGGCACGGTGTAAGCCTGGCCGCTGACCACATCGTACAAGCCGAGGTCGGAGTTCAGGTCGACCACTTCCCGGGTCTCCTCGCCCGCCGTGTGAAACATCTGTACAAGCCGGTTGCGCGAGAAGGCCAGTAACCTCCCGCTTGGATGCCAGCTAATGTAAGCTGCGGGCGGCGCTCCGCCGCCGCGCGTGTCCACCATCCGGGCTCGGCCGTCCTGTATCAGGATCATGGCTGGGATCTGGTGCCTTTGGGCAGGCCGCATGTGCAGCAGCATTTGTTTCGTGCCGTGGTTCAGGAACGTGTGGCAGTTTATGCAGGCGCTTTCCGCACTGCGCCCTTCGCGGTCCAGACTTTCCTTGTTATCGAGGACGATGCGCTCTTCAAAGGAACGCAGGTCCCTCTGCCGGATCGTGATGTGGTCCCATTTGTTGTAGACCGGTGGGATGAGGCGGTAGACTACGTACGGATCGATCTCCTCGGGCGCCACCCGGTTACGCACCGTTCGGAACTGAATCCATCCCTCGTTGCTCTTTGCGAAAACCTCGGTCTGCAATTCCCCGCCCCGGCTGCCCGCCACGAGCGCCCGCCACTGGTCCGCGGGGATCCGAACGACCCCATCTTTACTGAAGACCTCGATGGCCCGCGCCCCACTGGCGGTAATCCGCACGAAGAACCTCCGGCCCGGCTCCAGCACCCGGAAGTTCAGCGGAGCGATATTCGGCGGTATCGTGACTCCGTCGTAATCCGGGTCCGTGGCTGCGGCGCGGTTCACCGGCACGGCCGCAGTGGGCCGCTCCGCCCGGAGGGTTAGCGCGACTGCCGCTACGATCAGCGCCGTGCCTCCCACGGCCGCGGCCATCCTCGCGGCGCCCGGTCGTCTCATTGGGGACTCTCCGAACCGAACGCGTAGTAGTAAAGATACGTATCTCCGAACCCTTCACGTGCCTCCAGCATGGCCGCGCGCTTCCCGCCCGCCCGCGCCACGACCTGCTTGAACCTGGCCGTGCGGCTGACGGTTTCAGGTTCGATTTCCACTCCGGCAATCTTCTCGCTGCTGCCCGTCATTTCGATGAAGAGGGCCAAGGCTTCCTGATAATGCCGCGGCGTGCGGCGCACGCCGCTCGGCCGGACGTAACCCGGGCCCGCCATCTCTGCGATGCGCGGCGCAAGGCCCCGGAACCCTTGCAAGTCGCGATTCAGCAGGTAGTAACCCATCAGGAACTCGAACGCCATGCGGTTGGAGGAGTCCCGTTCCAATAGGTTCAGCAGGAGCCTCTCGATATCCGGCCCCGTTCGGTTCGCCCGCTGCCAGACCGTCAACATGTCGTCGGCTTGCAGCCTGCGGCGGCGGAGTTGTTGCACCTGCTCATCGCCAGAAAGTTGCGGATCCTGTTGCAAGGCTTGCAGCTTCTGATTGGCCCAGCGACGGTCCGGCGGGCTATAAGAGAGAACCGTGAGGAACTTCCTTGCCGCCTCCGTTTGGCCCTTCACCAGATAGGTCAGCGCCAGCAGGCGGTACACGCGCGGATCCGTCTTACGGAACACGAGCGCCTCGCTGCCGTAATGCTCCGCTTCGTTCACCCGGCCCAGCCGCAGGCACATGCTGGTCAGATGCAGCATGTAAGGAAGAAAACTGTTCACCTGGAGTTCCAGCAACGGGCCGCCGTTCTGGGGAAAACGGAACATCTCGTCTCCCATTCGCCCCAGCTCGTGCAGCGCCAGATTCACCTGGTACCGGCTGAGGCTGTTGAACTCACCGGGCTTCAGCGCCTCGGCCGTGCGAACCGCTGCCTCCCAGTCTTCCGACCATGTGAAGTAATCCAGCGCCGCCAGCCGCCGGTCCCTCCCTGCGGCCTGGTAAGAGTAACCCATCACGCCCGCCAGTGCTCCAAACAGCAGCGCCGTGAACGCATACTGGCCAAGCCGCGCTGCCTGCCTCCAGGCCGCGCCCAACCGGGCTCCGCCCGCCGCTTGGCTCCTCTGCGCGCGTCCACTTGTACGCCTACTGGCTGCTTCCGCGCTCCCGGCGTTGTCAGATGCGGCAGGCCCACCGCTCACACCGGAAGCCACTCGCCGCAAGCTCATTCCCGCAACCGCGGCGGCCCAGAGGGACAGGCCCCAAAATACCACCACCGGACTCATGTCGCTGGACCAAAACCAGCTCGCCGCGGGCCAGCGCACCTCCAAAAGCCGGTACGTTTCTACCGCGACCGGCAAGCCGGTCGCAACGGCCAGCGCCGCCCCGCAAAGAAAGATCCGCACCGCAATCGGCCAATTCGGCGCAGCCCGCACCCAGAGCGCACAGGCGGCCAGGGGCGCGAAAAACACCAGGGCCGTGCCGCCCGAATAGTAAGAAGCCGCCAGAAACACCGCAAACAGCCCAAACCAAGCCGCCGGACGGTTCGCAGATGGCATCAGCCTGCCAAAGGCAACCGCGCAGCCCAGCCCGATGACCAGCGCGATCCGGACCGGGGCCGCATCGTAATAGAGGTTGGCGTGGTAGAGCAACAACAAGGCAGGCACCAGCGCTGGCAACAGTCGTGTTTTCCCATGCGGGCGTTGGACCAGGAGCGCCCCCAGGGCGCAGGCAGCGGCGATCTCCGCGGTCAACACCAGTGCGCCCCAGTCCCGCCACGCATAGCACTGCGCGATGAGCCCATACAGGTAGTCCGCAACGCCGCCCGGGTAACGCAGAAACTCACCTGCGAATCCCGGATAAGTGTAGAACGCCGGCCCTTGCCAATGATAGATCAGCCGCGGGTCGATCCCGTTGCGGAGGTAGATGAACACCGCTAGGAAAAACAGTGCCGCCTGAGTATAGGCTCCCCAGGCAGGCCATCTCACTGCCGAGCGCTCGGATTCAGAGCTCATACTTCCAAGCCAGGCTCTCCCGACCCCGCGGCCGTTTCCGCACCAGTATACTTCCCCTGTGAATTCGCGCCTACAGGGTTTCGCGAATTATGGACCTTAACGTCCGGTTCTGAGATTTCCCGCAAGCTGTTAGGATACTAAGGGAGGGTGCTTGCTCATGTCCAGTCTGAACTCATTCGGCGCTTCCGCCACTCTGCGCGTCGCAGACCGCAGCTACCAGTACTTCCGCTTGAACGCTCTGGGCGACGTTTCGCGCCTGCCTTTCTCCATCAAGATCCTGCTGGAAAATCTCCTGCGCCACGAAGACGGCCAGACCGTCAAGGCTTCCGACATTGAATACGTGGCCCGCTGGAACGGGCATCCGGAGGACCGCGAGATCAGCTTCATGCCCGCCCGCGTCCTGCTTCAGGATTTCACGGGCGTTCCCGTGGTGGTCGATCTGGCGGCGATGCGGGACGCGCTCCACGCCATGGGCAAGGATCCCACGCGCGCCAACCCGCTGCTGCCCGCCGATCTGGTCATCGACCACTCGGTTCAAGTCGACCACTACGGCACGCCGGATGCTTTTTCGCTCAACTCCCTGATCGAATTTCAACGCAACCGCGAACGCTACACCTTCCTGCGTTGGGGACAGGCCGCATTCCGGAATTTCCGCGTGGTCCCGCCCGAAACCGGAATCATCCATCAAGTGAACCTGGAGTATTTTGCCCCGGTGGTCTTCACATCCGTTCAAAACGGCACCCTCACGGCCTATCCAGACACGCTGGTGGGCACCGACTCCCACACCACCATGATCAACGGGCTTGGCGTCGTGGGCTGGGGCGTCGGCGGCATCGAGGCCGAAGCCTGCATGCTCGGCCAGCCCATTTCGATGCTCCTGCCCCCAGTGGTGGGCTTCCGCCTGTACGGACGTCTGCGCGAGGGCGTCACCGCCACCGACCTGGTGCTCACCGTAACTCAAATGCTGCGCAAGAAAGGCGTGGTGGGCAAGTTCGTCGAATACTATGGCGAGGGACTAGACGCGCTGAGCCTGGCGGACCGCGCGACCATCGCCAATATGAGCCCTGAGTATGGCGCCACCATCGGGCTGTTCCCCATTGACGATGAGACGCTGCGCTACCTGCGACTCACGCACCGCCCGCCGGAGGTCATCGCTCTGGTGGAGGCTTACGCCAAGGAACAGGGCTTGTTCCGGACTCCCGGCGCGCCGGAGCCGCTGTTCTCGGACACGCTGGAGCTGGACCTGGCTACGGTGGAGCCATCCCTGGCCGGGCCTAAGCGCCCACAGGACCGCCTGGCGCTTTCCGCCGTCAAACAGAATTTCCTGTCCACGCTGGGTACTGAGCCGCGCCGCGTCTCGGTGAGCTTCAACGGCGCGCAGGCAGAGATTCAAGAGGGTTCAGTCGTCATCGCCGCCATCACCAGTTGCACCAATACCTCCAACCCCGCTGTGCTGCTTGCTGCCGGCCTGCTCGCCAAGAAAGCCGTCGAGCGTGGCCTCAAGACGCCGCCCTGGGTGAAGACCAGCCTCGCCCCGGGTTCCAAGGTCGTCATGGATTACCTGCGCGAGGCCGGCGTGCTTCCGCACCTGGAGCAGCTCGGCTTCCACTTGGTCGGCTTCGGCTGCACCACCTGCATCGGCAACAGCGGACCGCTTCCGGAGCCCGTCGCACAAGCCGTTCAGAAGGAGAGGCTGGTGGTGGCCAGCGTGCTGAGCGGCAACCGCAACTTCGAAGGCCGCGTCAACGCGCTGGTGAAGGCGAATTACCTGGCCTCACCTCCGCTGGTAGTCGCCTATGCTCTGGCCGGCCGCGTGGATATTGATCTTCAGAGCGAACCGCTGGCCAGCGACCCCTCCGGCTGCCCCGTGTACCTGAAGGACCTGTGGCCCTCCGATGAGGAAGTCCGCCAGGCCGCCGCCCGCTTCGTGCGTGATGAGATGTTTGAGAAGCAGTATTCGTCCGTCTTCGAAGGCGACGAGCAGTGGAAGGCGATTTCGGTCACCGGCAGCGCGCTGTATCCCTGGGATCCCGCCTCAACCTATATCAAGAAGCCGCCTTATTTCGACTCGCTCGGCGATCCCAACCGCCCCGTATCCGAGCTGGGCGGCCTGCGCGTGCTGGCCATGCTCGGTGACTCGGTCACCACGGACCACATCTCGCCCGCCGGCTCGATCGCCGTCGACAGCCCGGCAGGTCAATACCTGATCAGCCTGGGCGTTGAACCCAAGGACTTCAACTCTTACGGCGCACGGCGCGGCAATCACGAGGTAATGATGCGCGGCACGCTAGCCAATATCCGGCTGCGTAACCAGCTCGCCCCCGGCACCGAGGGCGGTTGGACCATCCACGTTCCTTCTGGCGAGAAGATGTGGATCTACGATGCGGCCATGCGCTACCAGAAGGAAGGAACCGGGCTGCTGATCCTCGCCGGCAAGGAGTACGGCTCCGGATCGTCCCGGGATTGGGCCGCCAAGGGCGTCGCGCTGCTGGGCGTCAAAGCGGTCATTGCGGAGAGCTTCGAGCGCATCCACCGTTCCAACCTGGTGGGCATGGGCGTCCTGCCACTGGAGTTTTCCGCGGGCCAAAACCGCGAAAGCCTTGGCCTGACCGGCCACGAGACCTACTTCATCGAAGGCATCCGCGAAGCTCTGGAGGGCTCGCGCCGTGCGAGGGTGCGCGCCGTCTCCGCCGATGGCGTCGAGAAGAGCTTCGAAGTCACGGTGCGCGTGGATACGCCCCGGGAGGCGGACTATTACCGCCACGGTGGGATTCTGCCATATGTTTTGCGCCAATTGGCCGGGTAGAGCTTCGCCGGCCGGAAAGACAGGTGGGAGATGATTCTGCGTTGGATGAGGCGCTTGACCTTAGGCGGACTGGCGCTGGCCCTGGGGCTGGCTGCGGCGGGTTGCGAACCGGCGGAGGCCCCAAAGTCCGCGCAGGCCGCGGCGAAGATGACCGTCACCCTCAAACTCGACCGCTCGACTTATGAGCACACGGCGCAGGGCCCGGCGGTTTTGAAAGCCCAGCTCGTGGTTCACAACCCAGGCCCCGGCGCCGTGCGCCTCACCTTCCCAAGCAGCCAGCGCTACGACCTGGAAGTCCGCAATGAGCGCGGTCAGGTAGTGGTTCGCTGGTCCGAAGAACGGGCCTTCGCCATGGTGCTGGGCGAGGAGGACATTCCGCCGGGCGAGAAGACCTACGGCATCGAATTGAAGCTGGCCTCCGAGGGCGGCCAACCGCTGCCCGCGGGCCGCTACACCGCGCGCGGCTGGGTCACCTGCACCGAACCGGAGGCCTACTCCGCCACTGCTCCCTTCGAAATCCGCGCGGCGCGGTGAGCGTCGCTACTCCATCGGGGAAAGCAACCGAAGCTGCGGGTCTCGAAGGGCGCACCACCTGGCGCACCAAAGCCAAATATCTCCGGACAAGTCCAATTCACCCGCGGTTTCGCGTCGACAGGCAAAGCTCGCACCAAGACACCCGCCGCCTGTCTCCAAGCAACCAGGTCTCGGTCAGAGCGAGGACCTGCAGCCCCCCTACCAGCCTACCGGCTTGCCTTGGTTCTGCTCGTCGAGCCACTTCATCAGCGGCGCGAAGTACTCCAGGATCGCCGAGGCGTCGATGCGGTCTTCTCCGGTCAAGGCCTTTAACGCCTCGGGCCAGGGGCGGCTCATGCCCATCTCCATCATGGCGTTCAGGCGCTGTCCCGCTGCTTTGCTGCCGAAAATCGAGCAGCGATGCAGCGGCTCTTTGCACCCGGCTTCGCGCGCCAACGCACGATGAAACTGGAACTGGAGCACGTGCGCCAAAAAGTACCGCGTATACGGCACATTCGCCGGGATGTGGTACTTGGCGCCAGGGTCGAAGTCGCTCTCGCTGCGGGCCACCGGCGGAGCCACGCCTTGATACTTAGTCCGCAGCTCCCACCAGGTCTGATTGTATTTCTCCGGCGGGATCTCACCTGAGAACACCTTCCATCGCCACTGGTCGATGAGCAGGCCGAAGGGGAGAAACGCGATCTTGTCCATGGCGCGCCGGAGCAGCAGTCCGGTGTCTTTGGCAGGGTCTCCCGGCTTGTCTAGGAAACCCAGCTTCACCAGATACTCCGGCGTGATCGACAAGGCGATGGTGTCGCCCAGGGCCTCGTGGAAACCGTCGTTGGCGCTGTCGCGGAACAGCATGGGCTGCTTGTTGTAGGCGCGCTGATAGAAGTTGTGGCCCAATTCGTGATGGATGGTGATGAAGTCCTCCTCGGTAGGCTCGATGCACATCTTGATGCGCAGATCCTCCACGTTGTCGACGTTCCAGGCGCTGGCGTGGCAGACGACCTCGCGGTCCCGCGGCTTGGTGAACAGCGACCTCTCCCAGAACGTCTGCGGCAGCGGCGCCAGGCCGAGCGAAGTGAAGAACTGCTCGCCGTAGCGGGCCATCTGGCGGGCATCGGTATTGCGGGCTTTGAGAATCTTCGTCAGATCATAAGCCGGACCCGTGTCCTTGGGCGCAACCAATTCATAGACGTTCTCCCAGGACTGCGCCCACATGTTGCCGAGCAGATGGGCCGGGATGGGGCCATTGGCCGGGACCACCTTCTCGCCGTACTTCTCGCGCAGCCGGCTGCGCACGTACGCGTGAAGCGAGAGGTACAGCGGCTTCACCTGATCCCAAAGGCGGTCCACTTCCCGGGCGAACTCATCCGGCGGCATGTCGTACTTGGAACGCCACATCGCCCCCATGTCGGCATAGCCGATCTCGCGCGCGCCCTTGTTGGCCAGATCGACGAAGCGCTGGTAATCCTTGCGCATCGGCGCGCCCACTGCATGCCAGCCCCGCCAGACGCTGAGCAGCTCGTCGGGCTTGCGGCTCTCAGCCATGACGCGCGTCACCTGGTTGATGTCGAGGCACTTGGCGGGATCCGTAACGCCCTCCGGGCAGGAGCGGCCCTTGCCGTAGGCGGCTTCCATGGCCGCCGCGATGCGCGTCAGCTCCTCGCTTTCTTTCGGATCGGAAGGCGCCGCCAGTGTGAGCGACAAGCGCAGCAGTTTCATCTTGCGAGCCAGCTCCGGCGGAAGGTTGACGCCGTCAAAACGGCGCGACTGCTTCACCAGCGCCACGGTCGCTTCGATCAGGCGCTGGTTGGCCTTGGCCGCCAGGATCTCGGTGTCGTCGGTGATATACGTGGACTGCACCCACGCCGCCCGGCTCGCCTCTTCGCTGAGGGCCCTCAGTCTCGCCTCAGCTTGATCTAGGAACGCTCTTGCTTCCTCCACGGACGGCCGCCGCGCGCAGCCCACGATCGCCGCCACGGCCACGAAGATGAAGGCAACTCGAAATCGCCTGCCCATGTAGAGAACCTCCCTCTTCGTCAACTATAGCGTGCCCGGAGTCTGGTGGTCTTCCAACGACAGCGCAGGGTTCTCCTCGGCAATCGGCCTCATCCCCGAGTCCCTCGCTTGCGCGTCAAGTTGTCCGGGCCTATGGCTACGCTATTCTGCCCGCCCTGCCCGCATCGCTCGGTTTGGAGATCTCCGTTATCGACGCGTTCTTCTTTGCCGGTGACTTCAGCGGGCAGTGGCGTCGAGGGCGTGG